>CAZOQW010000007.1:0-64573 GCA_964582235.1 uncultured Muribaculaceae bacterium
ACGGACTGGGCAGTGGCGCGGACAAGCAAACGCGGATCAATCGAACCGGATGCCAACCTTTCATCGTCATTGACACAAGGAACTGAAGTCCATGTGCTCGGATTCCCTGCCGGTTTGGGTGCAGGCGACGGACAGAACCGCATCGAACCTATCTACAACAAAATGAATGTGGCCCGCAACGGGCTGAACAACCAGGGCTGCATCATGGTCAGCCAGGGTGTGGCACACGGCAATTCCGGCGGTCCGGTCTTCTGCGTCAAGGACGGCAAGATCTACGCTGTCGCCATCGTCTCGAAACTCGAATCTGCCACGCAACAATACAATGACAGCGGAACAGCCATAAAGCAGCAGCAACAACAATACGATCAATTGGTTCCAATAAAGAACATACGATGAAATTACTGATAGCAACATTGGCCCTGTCGGTCATATCCATGACAGGATTTGCCCAAATCTCATTCCAGACCAGCAACCAGAAGATTATCGAAGATGCCGTAATCGACGGTCTCCTGCTCGTCCGCCAAGAATATCAGCTTGAAGATACGGTGTCACTAAAACGGTACACCTGGAACAACCGTCCTGAATTTGGAAGCGCCATTTCGTTCTGTGTGCTTACGGAAAACGGATATGTAGTTTCGTCCACGGCCCTCAAACCGTGGGAGCAAGACTCCAAATTCGACAATTACAAGGGGGTATACCGTCCGGTACTCACGGATACCTGGTACAAGACAGCCGCCTCCAAGGATTTCCGCAAGGCAGGAGGCATTGCGCCCTCCGGAACGAAATATCTGGCGGACACGAACTGGACTTGTGTCTCCGACTCCCTTTTTGGACAGGGCTTTGCCGTTGACGCCACATCCGGAGAGAAAGACGGATGGCTCGTATGGCTTACCGCAGGCAATGCAGAAAATGTGGAATCAGACTCTCTGACATTGTTGGCGTACCGCTACAAACTGACCGTACAGGTCGACGAGGAGACATACGAAATCCCGGCTCCGACATCTTCGAGACACATTATCGGAGGCATATATGTGGAGCCGAAATATCCCGGCATAGGTAAAATGAAATTAGAACTCGTAGGAACTGTAGTGAAAAACGGTGACAACTGGCAGATGCTCAAAGCAGATCTGACGGATAAGCCAGACAATGAAAGTCCTCCGACTGACGATGCCGGAACATTGACTCCGGCAACATCGGAAACGTCCGCAATCGAAGAAACGCCGGTAGCAGAAAACACCCCGACGGCTCCGGACAATAAAACCAGGAACAAGAAACAACGTCATGAAAAAGATTAAGTTCAGACTTGCCGCATATACGGATGCCGCAGGAAAAAGGAACGAGGTTCCTCCTCTTTATGGCAACGAAGACAATTTTTACGTGGATGCTGACCTGTCCAATGAACGGCAGGGGGAATTCTCGTTCGATGAAGAAAGAACATTGACAGATTATGGTTCGCTGCTGGTCATTGCAGACGGCATGGGAGGAATGAATGCCGGTGAAGTAGCGTCTGAAATTGCCGTACGTACTGTCAGAGAATGTTTTGCGCATAAAAATCTGACAGAGGAAACCATCTCTGATGCCAAATCACGGGAACGCTACATGGAGCATGTCGTTGAAGAGGCTGATGCCGCAATCAAGGCCCACGCCCGGGAAAACAAGGAATGCGAAGGGATGGGCAGCACCTTGATTATGGTGTGGGTATGCGACGGGGTTGCTTCGGTTACATGGTGCGGTGACAGCCGTGCATATCTGTTCCGTGAGCCGAAAGGTATAGTGCAGATATCCAAGGATCATTCTTATGTGCAGTCTCTCGTGGACGAAGGCAAGATTACCGACGAGGAGGCATTCGACCACCCTTACGGGAACATCATCACGCGCAGTCTCGGAGATCCCGAGAAAAAGGCCAAGGCCGACAGCAGGACGATTCCTTTGTATAAGGGAGACATAATCCTGGTCTGCAGCGATGGCTTGAGCGGAGTCCTGCGTGACCGCCCCCTGTCTGACGGGACATCCGCAGCAAATCTCGAAGAAATCATACGTGCAAACAGGGCATCGATGCAGTCTTGTCGGGAAACTCTGTTCGCCGCTGCCGAACAGGCTGACTGGTATGACAATGTGACTGCAATCCTGTACGAGGTTACTGACGGTGATGCTGCCCCGAAACAGGAATGCCTCAAGGCCGGAACATCGGACAATACTGTCAGCAAGAGTTTCATCAGTATCAAGATCAACAAGAAAAGACTCCGGCGCTGGATTCTGGCATTGATTGTAATTGCAGTCCTTGCATGCGGCGGATTTTTCGGAATGAAGTTCCTGGAAGAAAAAGAAGAACCGATACCCAATGAAACGGAGCAACCGGTCGATGGAAATCCGGAGCAGACTGTGGATGAAACTGCCCCGGAAGCATTAGAAGCGGAAACGTCGGAGCAGCAGCCAGATCTTGAAAATCCGGGACAGGAACCTCAGGGCACAACAGAACTGCAGGTCTCGTCCACTGTCACCACCTCCGCAGACGAATCCAATCCTTCGGATGATGGAGCAGATATAGACAATGCCCTGACACCAGCACCCGGAACAGAAGAACCAGAACAAGAATAGAGATAAAATGGAACTTCAACCCGATATATTGTTCAACGACCGATACCGTCTGATACGGGAAATCAGCAGGGGCTCTTTCGGAGAGGTCTGGCTCGCCAGGGATGAACGCCTCGACCTCGAAGTTGCGATAAAAGTATATATTGCCTTGGACAACAGAGGAATCGATGAGTTCAAGTCTGAGTACAAGGTAGCATACACTCTCAACCACCCGAACCTTCTGCGCGCCCATTATTTCGATGTCTGCGAGAACAGGCCTTTCCTCGTGATGCCGTTCTGCCCGTCCTCTGCTGTCGCCATAATCGGACAGACCGACGAGCAGACCGCGTGGAGGTTCATCAGCGATGTTGCCGCAGGTCTTGAATACCTGCACGAGCAGAACATCGTTCACCGAGACATCAAGCCTGACAACATCCTCCGTGACGCGGAAGGTCATTTCCTCATCACTGACTTCGGAATCAGCATGAGGATGAGGAGCACGCTTCGCAGAAACTCGACAAGGAAGCACGAATCCACCGCTGCAGGGACTATCGGATACATGGCGCCGGAACTCTTTTCTGCTAATCCCGATGCCGTAAAGGCGACTGATGTGTGGGCATTCGGAGCAGCTTTATACGAGATGCTTGTCGGAGAACTCCCTTTCATGGGCCAAGGCGGAGTGATGCAGCTACACGGTGCGGAAGTTCCCGCTCTCAAAGGCGATTTCTCTCAGTGCCTGAAAGACACTCTCTCCGCATGTCTCGCGAAGGAGACCTGGGACAGACCGACAGCAGCGCAACTGCATGAGTACGCCAAAGCCATGCTCAACGGAGAAAATCCGCCTGCACCGTGGATAAAGCCGGCATCCGGACCGAAAAGGAAAAAGGAGGACAAAAAGAACACCTCCGCTGCACACCATTCGGCCGACCCGAACGCCACAGTGGGCTATACACCGCATTCCGACGACACCAATGCCGGCGAGCCTGTCCAGAGAAAACGAAACTGGTTCGTCAATGTGTGGATATGGTTCATCATCGTGACAAGCATATTGTGTACAGCAATATATTGCGTTGCCGTCATCAGCAATTATGAATATATAGGAGAATTCCGCATAGCAGCGATATGTAGCGTATTGTCTGCAGTTGCGGGATGGATGATGTGGAAATACAATCGTCTTGGCATTTGGCTATATTTTGTCGCCCAATGGCTAAGCTGTGTTGCAATGCTCAAACCAAACAATATCGAGCCGACCGGGATGCATGCAATCGGCTACATAATCGGCTATATAATCGGATTATTAGTCGTCCTCGGTATTTTTCAGATACGCAGGAACAGAGTTTCAGCATGGAAACTCATGGATTACGGGATAAGAGTCAAAGGCATATACGTAGTCTCGTCATTGGCGGGAATAGCCGCAGTCGTTGCATTAGTAATTCCAAGCGGAAGTGCCATGGATGCCAAGGAACATTACGGGAATTATATGCAATCCGTCTCGGAAAGCCGTGAAATTCTGAGCCAGGAGAAACCGTCTGCAGAATCCCTGATAGAAGCCAAAAAATTGATAACCGGGATTGTACTCGATGACATAATATATGGCGATGTCAACAGGAAGTACTGCGAGGGAGTAGAACTCAGGAAAAAACTGAACGATGTAGCTGAACCTGTAGCAGAACAATGGGCAACAGCCGCAAAGTCCCAGGAACGAATAGGAAACTCTGACAAGGCGGCAGAATTCTGGTCTACAGCCGTACAGTTGGACGAGAACTACAGACCGGATTTCGAGAAGGCGGCCGAAAAGTTCGCCTACATGAAACCTGTATCTCTCGAACTTAAGGCTGACGATGGTTCTTGGGGAGGAACTTTGCAGAACGCCCGGCAAATCAAATGGATCTATCCGAGATTGCGGTATGAAACATTGGATCCGGATGTAAGCCATGAGTTGCAACTTACCATAAAAGTTTACAACCGGGGGACTATGCTCGGGAGCTACACAGTTGATGTGAACATCACTGATTCAGATTCATGGATATACCTTTCGGGATGGGGAAATAAAAACGGAGGAGTCTATTCGCCCGGCTCCCTCAGGGTAGAGGTCTGGTACAAGGACCAAAAACTCATCAGCAAATCAACCACATTATACTGACCATGACAAAAAGGCTATTTATCCTCATAATGCTGGTATTGTCCTGCGCCACAGTGGCATTGGCGCAGGATTGCTATAACTTTACCCGCAACCAGGCCATTTCATTCTATAACAAGGGTGAATATCGCATCGCCAAAGACCAGTTTACGGCAGCAAAGGACTGTCCGGACAAGCCTGTCGACAACGATCTTGATTCATGGATAAGCAAATGCAATTCCGCAATAGCACAGGCGGAGCGGAGAGCGGAGGAAGAACTTCTACGGCAGCAGCGTGCGGAAGAAGAACGTCTGCGGCAACAGAGAGCGGAGGAAGAGCGCCTGCGGCAGCAGGGTGCCTCAAAAGGCTATATGAACATCCACAAGATAGATTTCGGCACGAGCGGCAAGGATGATTATGCAAAGAATTTCTACAGCACATTAAATGCAAGTGACATCAGATATCTTCGGCCCCGAATCCATTATGACGGACTGTGCAGCGAAAATCAGAAAATTACCTTATATGTCAAAATCTATGGTACCGATGGAACTCTCAAGACAGGAACAGTGTCTCCATCAGGATATACATATTCTACAAACATTACAGTCCATTCCGGCAACGGCCGGACGCAACAAATTAGCGGCTGGGGAACTGAATCCGGTGGCAGTTATACCCCCGGCTCCTACAGAATCGAATTGTGGTACAGCGGCAACAAAATCTATTCGCAGAGTTTCACGCTCCAGGGATCAGCTGAGGCTACATATCTAACAGTGGACAGCAAGACAGCAGTATCGTCGACTTATTCAGCTGAAGGAGGTTCAGAAATCTATTACGTGAGAACAGACGGACCTTCCTACGAAGTGACCCTGCTGCCGTCATGGTGCTCCGTCACCGACAAGACATCCTCATCGTTCAAAATCCGGTGGACTGCCAACAATACGGGCAGCACACGCTCCGACTGGTTCAAGGTAAAATCCGGGAGCAAGGAGGTTCGGGTCAACGTGAGCCAGGCTTCTTTGGGTCCCTCTGCCGAAATCGAAAAAGTATGGGTTGACCACAACCAATATAGAGGAGGGGTAAAAGGCATGATGATTCATGTCAAATTCTCTACATATAAGATGCTTGGCAAGACCGGCAAGTGCTTAGCCTATTTCTTTTTCGAAAACGGCACGGCCCTGTCCGACTACAACGGGTCGTACAGGACCATAGACGGCAAGGTATCAGTGGGAGAGTCCTTTACACCACGCTACGAATCTTCCATATACGAGGATTTTAAGCTGTTCATGCCAAACTCTGAACTCCACATGTCAAACGGTACGCATAGCCTGAAATTTTTTATCCAGATACAGTACGGCAATACGCTATTGACAACTTCCGAATACGTGTCATTTACTCTGACCAATTGACCATTCGCAGCATCGAAAAGAAAGAGGGTGTCAAAATTCCGAACTGTTTTTACCCAAATGGGCTGACCTCGCAAATGAAGTCAGCCCCAATTTATAACTTTGAGAAAGTTATCGGACAGTAATGTAAGAAAATATCACTAAATTGCACATCTGAAATGGATGCTACAACGGTTACATTGCTTCTTGTCTTCTCGGCTCTCTCGTCTTTCGTGCAGAGAATCTCGGGCTTCGGTTTCGGTATAGTCATAATGATAATACTGCCGTACCTTATGGACAGTTATGCGGAAGCGACCACGCTTGCGGGCATCCTCGCACTTACGATGTCCTTGATTCCGGCGCTTCAATACCGCAAATTCGTCAAGCCGCGCAAACTCATCGCCCTTCTGGTGGTATTCATCGTAATTTCGTTCTTTTCGGTGCTGCTGTTGAGGGTGATAGACGGATATTCGCTTAAGAAGGTGTTCGGTGCAGTGCTGATGCTCGTGAGTCTGTATCTGTTCTTTTCGAGCGGTAAGGTGCGCATACGCACGACCTTGCCGGTGCAGGTTTCCTTAGGTGCGCTTTCCGGCCTGATGGGAGGGATGTTTGCAATGCAGGGACCGCCGGCTGTGGTCTACCTTATGGCCTGTTCAGACACCAAGGAAGAATACATAGGCGCGACTCAGTGGTTCTACGTGATAGGCAGCCTGTCCATGACGCTATTCCGCATCGGCAACGGCTTCATCAGCGCCTCGGTCGGCTGGTCATGGCTGATATGCATACCCGGAATCCTAATCGGACTCATGCTCGGGGCGAAAGTGTACGGACGTATGCCCGTGCCCATACTACGCAAGATAGTCTACGCTTTCTTAGTTGTGGCCGGGCTGGTGCTCGTGGTGTTGTGAATCTCCATATAGTGGGCCGCGAACTTGATTCCCTTTTTAGGCAATTCGTCGTAAATCGCCCTGTTGACGGCGAACAGCACATCCCAATAGTCTTCGGTCCTGACCCAGGCCTTCATCGTGAATTCCACGTATTTTTCGTCCAATGAAGTAAGCTGTACAACGGGTGCATATACCTCGGGGTAGCCGGCTGAGATTATACGCTTGTCCTCCGAGGCTATTTTCAGCAAGGTCTCGGTGCAGACGGCGGCATCGGCGGTGTAGCGCAATTTTACGGGCCAGTCCACCCTGCGCACTGGCTTGTGCGAGAAGTTGTTGATATTGCCGTTGAACAGCGAACCATTGGGCAGCGTGATGGTGCGGTTGTCGAAAGTGGTCAGCTCGGTGTTGACTATGCTTACCGCCGTGACTATTCCGGAATATCCTTGTGCCTCGATATAGTCACCCGCCTTGAAGGGCTTGAAAGTCAATATCATGAGTCCGCTTGCGAGGTTTTCGAGCGTTCCGCTGAGGGCCATACCTATGGACAGTCCTCCTGCTGCAAGCAAGGCGGCGAGCGAAGTCGTGTTTACTCCGAGCGTGCTGATTGTGAGCACCGCGAGGAGTATGGTCAGGCTAATGGAGGTCAGGCTCTGCATGAAAGAACTTACGGTCTTGTCCGTGCTCCTTCTTTCGAACATTCTTGACAACAGGCGCTTGACCCAACGGATGAGCCAAGAGCCTATTGCAAAGATTATCAGGGCCGCAAATAATTTCAGCCCGAAACTGACTATGTCTTGCCCGAGTTGTTGCAGAGTGTTCGCGGGGTCATTTGCAAGGCTGATGGTGAACTCTTCTATGCCTGCATGCAGGGAATCCGCCTGAGCCCGAACTATTTCTTCCGCAGTCGCAGTTGCGGAACTTTGGAGTATCGTGAACATATCTGCTAATTTAGAAAAAATATTCAAACATTCTCCGAGTCCGGGCTCGTCAGGCGCTTCCCGACCTGTTACTACTGTCCGCTGATGTCAATCCAGATTCTCAAAGCCTTACGATAATCGCCCAAGGCCTCGCACACTTTGTCATTGGCATCCCTGAGTTCGGATTGCGACTGGAGCAGTTCGGAAAGTGTGGCCATTCCTGCCTCATATTTCCTTTGCACCCGTCCGTAGGAGGCATTTGCCGCATATTCGGAGTCGAGGGCCAGTTGGTACTGGTCCCAGGCCGAATTCAGCTCGACCCAATACTGGCGCACCTGCAGCACGAGTTGTGACGACAGGAACTCGCGCTCGGACTCGGCCTTGTCTATCTGGGTCTGCAGACGCTTCATCTCCGCTGCGGTCTTGCCCCACTGGGTTATCGGAATCTGCACGGTGGCGAAGGCCAGTCCGTTGAAGCTGCCGTTGATGAGGTCTGTGTAGCCGTAGCTTCCTCCGACCGCAACCTGCGGCAGGGCCTCGCCGAGGGCCATTTTCTTCTGCAGCCTCTGGGCTTCCACATTCAGGTCGAGCAGACGTGTTTCCTCCAATGATGCGGCTATACTTTCCTCGTCCTTGTAGTATTTCGAAGGGTCCGGCACCTGGTCGGACGGCAGCGACAACTTGATATTGTCTATGAACGGCCGGTTCTCGTCGGCATTGGAACTGATGACGGTATAGTCCTGTCCTATGCTGTTCAGCAGGTTCATCTTGGCGAGCTTGATACCGTCGCGCAACTGTACCTGCGAGCTTTTCAGCGAATTGAGACCAATGCGCACCTGCAACAGGTCATCCTCCGTGGCAAGTCCGGCATTGTAGGCCGAAGTTACATCGGCATTCAGGTTTTCGACCATGGCGATGAAATGTTCAACAGTCTGCATCTTTTCCTGCAAAGTCACCACCTGCCAGAAATATTCGTCGATTTCGCTTTCGGTGCTGCGATTCTGCACATCCCTCTGCAACTCTGCGGCCTCTATGCCGAGACGCGCCAGACGGTTGCCATTCACGATTCGCCCTCCGGCATATACCGGCTGGGTCAATGACACTCCGGCGTGGTAGCCATGTCCGAGGGCTGAATAGTAGGTGGGCAGACTGAATTGGGGTGCATATATGTCCACGGTGTTCTGCAGGTTGTTGCTGAAATCGTTATTCCCGAGAATATCCGTTATTCCTATTTCAAGCATGGGGTTCAGTGCCCAGAATCCGAGGGCGCTTATGCTCACCGACGGGAAATATTCCCATAATGCAGCTTCCTTGCGGTACTTCGCTGCAAGAACGTCGTACTCTGCGCTCTTTGCGGAACTGCTGTTTTGCAGGGCCATTTCCCGGCACTGCTCTATGCTCAGCGAGAGTTCGCCCCCGTCCTGGCCGGCAGCACCGGTAGCGCATATTGCGCACAGCCCCAAAGATATTATTGCAAGTGTGATGGGTTTCATTGTTTTGCCTCCTTTTTCTTCTTGTCGCCGAGTATCTGCCAGTAGGCAACGGGCATTACGAGGGTAATCAATGCGATAGTAAGCATGGTGCCGAAACATATCACGACTCCCATCGGCAACCACAGTGCATCTCCGCTGATTATCATCGGCAGCACGCCGAGCGCGGTGGTGCATGAAGTAAGGAAAATCGGACGCATACGGCGCTTTCCGGCTTCGGATGCGGCTTCCTTCACGGGCATGTTCTGCTCATAACGGAGCTCTTCGGCATACTCGAACAGCACTATTCCGTTCCGGACTATTATGCCGACCAGGCTGACGAGTCCCAACACTGCCGTGATACCGAAATCGAGTCCGAACAGCCACAGCCCGAAAAACGCGCCGAAGATGCACAGCAAGCTGACGGCTATGGTCAATAGGGCTATGGACACTTTCCTGAAGTGGATGAGCAGGAACAGGAAGAGTATGCCCACGCAGCAGACGAAGCTCAGCATGATTTCAGGAATAACCGTGGTGTTCATCTTGCTCAGTCCCCGGTATTCCACATGTACGCCTTCGGGAAGCTGCATGGTATCCACGAAAGAGCGTATTTCCTTGATTGCCTCCGGCTGGCTCTTATTGGTCTTCATGTCGGCATAGAGTATGACCGTTTCCTCACCGGCATACCTGATGCGCCGGGAGGGCTGCCAGTCAGGCTCTATTTCGGCAACCTGGCGCAGGGGAACGCTCACTCCGGGAATGGAAGTGCTGACCAGGCTGTTGCCGAGGAAATCGTAGTCTATCGTTTCACCGTCTAATCCGGCGCAGTACAGGTTCACGGGCACGGACGTGTCGCCCTCCCATATAGAACTGAGCGTCTGGCCGTTAAGCAGGCCGTACAGCGAAAGCGAGAGCATACTCTTGTTCACTCCGAGCCTTGCAGACTCTTCCGGATTCAGTCTGACTTCCATGCAGCTAATGCAGTCGTCGTAGGTGCTGTGTATCCATTTGAGCCGGTCCGTTATGCCGTACATGAATGTCTTGATGGAATCGGAAACCGACCTGAGCGTTTCTATGTCAGCTCCCTGTACATGGATTTCCACGGGGTTGCTGGCCTGATAATCCATCTGCTTTATACGCACGAGAGCGTTGGGGAACATGTGCTCGTATTTTTCCTCATATTCGGGAAGTATTTCGCGGGTCGCTTCCATTGAGACGGTGTTCACTATGAGTTGTGCGTAGTTGGGTGCAGGGGTGGTAGGTGCATAGGTTGCCGTGAATCTCGGTGCGCTGTTGCCCACAAATGAAGTCACGGATTCTATGCGCGAATCTCTCAGGAACTCTTCCTGCAGGACCTCGATCACCTCCATGGTCTCGTTCAGGTCGGCATCGCTGTCCAAACTGACTTCAACCGCAAAGAAATCGCGGTCGGCCATGGGCATCATCTGCACGTTTACCTGTGTGAACAGGAATACCCCAAGCCCCACGGTGCATACTGCAAGCAAAAGGGTCAGTTTTGGCTTGCGGAAACACCAGTCCTGTGCTTTGTTGTATATGCGCTGGATGAAAGCGAAGAACTTGTTCTGTATTCGGGTCACTACACTTTCCTTCTGCGGTGCCGTGCTCTTGATGAAGCTCACTTCCATGCCCGGCACAACGAAGATGGCATATACCAACGAGGTCATGAGTGCGAATGCCACCACCCATGGGAAGTTGCTCACGAAGTCACCGAGGTAACCTGTGATTATGCCCTTGATAGGGAAGAACATCAAGCTGATTGCGCTCGTGGCTGTCAGCATGGGCATCACGAGTTCTTTCGCGCTCTGCTTGGCGGCTTCTTCCGGGCTATAACCTTTCTGGCGGGCGGACATGTAACCGTCTATCGTGATGATCGAGTCGTCCACTATCATTCCAAGGCAGACAATCAGAGCAGCGAGCGTGACCGTATTGAGTCCTATGCCCGTGAGGTACATGATTGCGATTGCGATGGCCGTGCATACCGGCACCCCCGAACCGGCTATGAGCGCGGATCTTACGGGGAAGAGCATTAGCATCACGAATATCACCACCATCATCGAGATTACCAGATCCCTCAGGAACGAGAATACGGAATTTTCCACAAGCTTGGGCTGGTCGGTTATTCTGCTGAGAGTCACGCTCTCCGGCATGTCGTTGCTGAAATCGTTGAGTACCTCGTCGAGTTCTTTTCCGAAAGCCACTATGTCGTTGTCCGGCTTCATCTCCACCGAGATTATCAGCGCGGCGTGTCCGTTGTAGTTCACGAACGAATCGGGGTCCTTGTAGCGCCGTTCGATTGTGGCTATGTCCTTGAGTCTCACGATGCCGCCGGCAGGGTCGCTGTACACTATGCGCTCGGCGACTTCCCACTCGCTGCCTATGGTCGAGTGTACATGCACCGGCGAGTTGGCGAAGTCGGTGTCAAAGTTTCCGCTGGGCAGCGAGAGAGATGAGGTCTGGTAGTCCAGCATGAGCGAAGCGGGACTGATGCCGTATTGTGACAACTTGTCGTAGTCTACGGTCACGGCTATTTCCTCGCTCTGGTCGCCGTATATCGTTACCGCTCCCATGTCTGGAATCTTCCTGAGCCGGTCGCGCAGTTCATCGGCCAGATCCTTCAGCTCGGCGTATCCCTTGTCGGAGGATTCCATCGCTATGAGTGACGATGACACCTGGGAGAACTCGTCCACTACCACGAGTGCCAGCACTCCTGGAGGGAGCGTGCTCTTGACTTCGTTCAACTTGAGTTTTATCTTGCTCCATACCTCGTCTTTCATCTTTGCCGGAACGGTCAGGTCGACTATGATGTAGCAGATTCCGTCCTTGGAAGTAATGTTCAGATTGCTCCTCTCCACTTCTTTGAAAGACAGCAGAGCCTGTTCCACGGGCTTTGCAACCTGGTCTTCTATCTCTTCGGAACTCGCGCCGGGATAGACGGCCGCCACGAGTCCCTGCTTGATCTCGAAAGAGGGAAATTCGTCCTTGTCCATGTGCCAGATGCCGTAAATTCCTACGGCCATGAGCACACCGACTATAAGGTAAATCACTCCCTTGTGGTGTATGGACCACAGTATTACAGATGATTTGTTCTTTTCCATTTTGCTTGCATTACTGCCCACGTTCATTTTCGCTCCGGGTCTTGACCTTCATGCCGGAGGATACTTTCTGGAAGCCCTCGGTTATCACGAGGTCGCCTGCGCTGAGGCCGCTGGAAATCAACACTCCCGTACCTGAAAATCCTTCTACGGCCACGGCCGTCTTGTGCACGATTCCGTCCTTGACTGTCCAGAGATAGCGGCCGTCATTTCCTGTCTGTATGCAGTTTGCCGGCATAACATATCCGCTGCTTCCCTCATCGCGTATCAGCACAGTGCAAACCATTCCGGGCATCATGGAAGCATTGCGTCTGTCGGGTACGGCCACGCATTCATAGCTGTGCGAAAGGGGAGACGCGCTTATGCCCTTGGAACTTATCTTGCCGTCTATTTGTTCCCCGCCGATTGCCGGAATGCTGATCGTTACGGCCTGTCCCTCCTTAAGTCCATTGATTTCGGATTCGGGCACCGCAAACTTGATTTCTACCTCGGAGATGTCCATGAGGCGCATCAGAGGGTCAAAAATTCCCGTCTTTACGCCTTCGGTGGCCATTACCTCCTCCACGTATGCGTCAAAAGGTGCACTTATCGTACAATCATCGAGAGCTTTCTGCGCGGCATCCATGGCGGCCTTTGCCTGTTCGAGTTTTGAATTTATCTCCACCATCTGCTGCTCGGTTATGCTGCCGGAGTCGTAGACCCGGCTCGCCCTGTCATAACCGTCCTGGGCCTGTCTGAGCGTAGCTTCGGCCATCCTGTAAGTGCTCATCACATTCTGTGATTCTATCCTTGCGAGTTCCTGACCTGCACGTACCCGTTCTCCACGCTTTACGCTCAGGCTGACCAAAGTGCCTTGCGCAGGAGCGTTCAGAGTCGTTGTCCTGGTGGTGCGGACGTTGCCGGCGTATGAATTCACCGCCGTCACGGATTCGTGTTTGACTTCCTGCACGGTCACGAGCACGGGTTCGCGTTCTTTTTGTGTATTTCTGTTCAGGGGGTTGCAGGCTGCCACTACCAGCAGCGCCGCAATGAATATGCTTGTTCTTTTCATCAGTCGTTTTCTTTTGCAACTCAGTTTATGGTGCCGCCGGTGATTGAAACTCCGAGGCTCTCGGAGAACTGGGATAAGGTGAGCGTTTTGCCGTCCGCAGTGGTTACATCGCCGGGAAAGGCATTCATTGACAGCAGTATGTCGCCCGAACTCTTGTCGCGGGTGAGTATGTTTATCTGTCCGCTTTCCGGGTCTACGGTAAAGGGTGCCAGGACGGGCGTTGCCGTTCCGTCACCAGCAGTCTGGGTGGAGCTGCATATTGTTCCGTTCAGGCTGCAGGGATAATATACTTTGAAAAGACTAGTTCCTTTCTTGGTACATAAACAGCACAGCGCCATTATGGCGAATGCCGTGAGTAATATTCGTTTCATATTCGTCAGTTGTTATGTTCTTGTTATGAAATTTACCATTTCAGTGTAAATCGCGAATGCGTCCTCGTAGTCCTGAGATGTGAGCATCTGCAGCTCCACCCCTTTCAGCAGCATTACGGACATGTTCGCAAACAATTCGGGCTTGATGCTGCTCTTGAAGAGCTTAGTGGTTTGCGCGAAGATGCATATCCGCTTGAAGTACTCCCGTTCCCAGTCGTCGAAATGCTTGCGTACCTTGTTTATTATGGAACTAGCGCTGTCGTCGACGTAGCTGCGGAAATTTCCCGGGTCGGAAATCACAAAACGCCGTATCTCTGACAGAATCCTCATGCGTTCTAAAAGGTAGGACTTCAGGTTCACCATCATTTGTTTACAGAACTCCTCCTTTTCTTTTTCATCGAGTTTGTCGTAGGAATCGGGTTCCGGTATGGAAGTGTATGGAGCCAGCGTGACGCGGGCCTCGTCCAGTTTGCGGCTGAGTACGGCTTCATAGATTTCGGCCTTACTGCCGAAATAATAGTATATGGAGGCCTTGGCCTTGTGGGCTTTGGCGGCTATGTCTTCAACTGTGGTCTTGAAATAGCCAAAAGTATTGAAAACCTCGGCTGCAGAATCCAGAATCGCTTTTCTTGCGTCTCTTACCATAGTATGATATGCGTTTTTATGAATTTTCGACCAAACCGGTTAAATCGTACAAATCTAATGCCGGCACGGTCGGAAAAATGGGGATATTTTATTGTCGGAAGGCCCGGGGGAAGATGACGACCAGGGGAGAAGGTGTTTGGTAGAGCAAGATTTTGTCGGGAGTCGCGCAGTCCCGGCGGACTGAAAATTGTGTAAATTTCTTCAAAAAATTTTGTGCGTATAGAATTTTTACGTATTTTTGCAGTCCAAAACACCGCGGGATAGAGCAGTTGGTAGCTCGTCGGGCTCATAACCCGGAGGTCGGTGGTTCGAGTCCGCCTCCCGCTACTAAGAAAGACAACTCATCTGGGTTGTCTTTTTTGTGTTCTGTCTCGTCTTTTTTAAAATGGCAGTTCCTGCTCATATTCTACAAAAGGTTCATTGATAACTTGAATTTCATTATCTTTAAACAGTTGTGCTTGCTTTTGAAGTTTCTCCAAATACAAAACACGCTTTGAAGTGTCGTTAATTTCCTCTCGACGAGCCTTGCTCAGTTCCAAAAATTCTTCCTCTTGGTCTATACCAAGGAAACGCCGCCCAAGAAGAGTTGTCGCAATGCCGGTTGTACTACCGGTAAATGGATCCAAGACCCATGCACCGGGAAGCGTCGATGCCTGAATGATACGAGAAAGAACACACAATGGTTTTTGTGTAGGGTGTTTTCCACACGACTTCTTCCAAGGTGCGATTGACGGCAGCCTCCACACATCACGCATTTGAGTGCCGCCATTGGGTATAACTTCAAATTATAGTTTCAAACCTTTGCTTTTCAAGTTCTTGTTCATATTGCTTGCCCAACTCTTCGTAACTTAAAAACTTCACTCTTTGGACAGGTTTAGATAAATTCTCAAAAGCAGAATACATGATTTTTTGCATATACTCTGCTTTCCTCTTTTTATCCGCAACTATAAACATATTCACATAAAAGTCCCTCATGTCGTTAAATTTCAACAAAGAATTTTGAATATCAGTAGTATGTTCTACTTCAAATAGAGAATGTGGCATCCTGCGCTCGTTAAGCCATATTACATCTATTGATTTACAGCGGGATACGATTGTTTCATACGAGAATAAAGGCAAATTCTCCATAGAGGCAATATCTCCCAGTTTTTCACGTACAAAAGTTTTATTTTTATCCTGCTTAGGCACATACGTCTGCAATGATCTTAGATTCCCAAGTGAGACTATCATTCCCTGATAATAGGAATGATTATAATTGATCACCTCCTCACTGTCTTTATTATGCTCTGTTTCTACACAGATACCATTTCGTTCCAATACTTGTTTGTATTTGACAAGAGCATAAAGACCGGGTTTGATTTTATATATTTCGGGTCTATTTTGCACAATTCTACGTATGCTGGCAAACGGTGTTTTCGTTCCCCATGCACATTCTTGAATTTTAAATATATTCTGATTGATCTCTCCTAATGTCGCAATTCCACCCAGACTTTCAATAGTCTCTATAACCGCTTCATGTTGTGTCATAATACTATTCTCCTGCCTTTTATTTTCTCGACTGAATACATATAATCAGTTATCCAATCATTTGCAACTAATAATTTGTATAAGGCATCGTCCATATTGTAGCCGGACTCAAAACCTAATATTTGAAAATTCTCCACAATTTCCATAGACGGAGAATAACTGTCTCCCTCACTTGTATAAAACATAAACGGCTGCTGATGAATAGACCTGCAATCAAATACCATAGCCTTTTGTGCTATTAATGTACGACAAAAATCCCTAAGCCTCATCTGCTCCTCATCGTCAAATCCGTCTTTTGCGTAAGATGTAAATGCAGATGTTTCCGTTAATGGACGATATGGGGGATCGAAATAATACAAGACATTATCGCCCGCAAATTTACCTGTTTGTGCGAAATCACCACAAAGAATTTCAACCCGTCCGAGAACCGCGGAATCCGCCCTCAATGTCTCCGCATCGCAGATTTTTGGATTCGTATATCTCCCGTGTGGAACATTAAACTTTCCTTTAGAATTTACACGATACAGTCCATTAAAACAGGTACGATTCAAGAAGATAAACAATGCCGCTGTCTCAACATCTAAATGTTTCCCCTCATTATAGCACTCTCGTTGAGATAAATAGTACTCTTTTCTTCCAGCGTCATCTAATGCAAGATATTCATTTTGAATTCGATCCAGCTCAAGAATCAAGTTCTCAACATCCGACTTTATCACGCGATATGTACAGATTAACTCCTCATTTATATCGTTGATTATAGCTCTTGTTATGTTAGGATACTCCTGTAGAATCCAAAATAAAACTGCACCACCCCCAACAAAAGGCTCTACATAGGTCACTCCCTCCCTCTGTGATAAATCATCGGGCAGAGATTGTTTTATATCGTCAAGAAGTTGAGTTTTACCTCCAACCCACTTGACAAATGGTTTTGCAGTATATGTATATAATCTTCTCATGCGACTTCAATGTTCAGTTCTGCATATTTTTACCAAAAATAGAGATAACCATCGATTTCCCCAACAGAATGGGAGTAATATAATGGCTTCACGTGAACGGTGGTGATAATAATAACGCCTGCAACCATAAACCTGATAGTTGCAGACGCTATTTGTCAACACTCTCTCCGGATGTTGCAACTCTCCATCGACAAGCCTTATAATGACTCGCAAAAATACCTACCTCAATCCCACAGGCGCGCCGTCATGCTCCCTGTGGGAGCTGGCTGCGACAGTAGACTGAGGGGTAAAAAGTCTGGACCTTAGTTAAGTGTTCTGCGAGGTCCTATATTGAAAGTTATACCGAAATTCAGATTGAAGTTCAGCTTCCCGTATGGTATGGGTATATTGCTTATGGAGCGGTATCTCCAGACTATGCTGTCGCTGCCAATAAAAAGGCCGAAACCGGGCAGATCAAAGTTTATAATTCCTCCTACGCTCGAGCCCAAATTGGAAGCTGCATAATTCACGGAGAGATTAATGAACTTGAGCGGATTCAGGTTGAGAAAAAATCTCCCCTCGTGTAAAGTGTAGAAACTGCCCGGATTGCAGGTATAGAGAAATCCGACGGAAAGATCCAGCGGGAGAGGGAGTTCATATTCAGCACCTAACCTCAGACAGAAATCCAAAAAACTGGATTTCTTCGAACTTACGGCATCTTGAAAGAGTTCCAACTCGCCAAGTTCGTCTATCAGGGCATTGAATTGGGTACCGATGTCGTTCTCGCTCTCATCATCGAAGGAAATCTCGTCAAAGCCGGCAAATTCCCATATATCCACGTTGTTGGCAGCGTACAAAGTGTTGTTCTTCCAATTAATGAAGCCAAGGTCAGAAACGGCGAACGAGAGGTTCAGGCCTTTGAGCAGCCCGTCGAACTTGTACTCCACTCCCAAGTCCACTGCAAATCCATAGTTGAGGGAAGATACGACGGAAGAAACACCCTCGGAGGTCTCGGGAACAGTGTAATAATAAGCTCCCGAGGATTTCAGGCTCCACGCTTCTTCACCCGTCGTCACCTGTACACTTTGCAACTGAAGATCTACATTGGCTATTCCGGTGAGGAACTTCAACTTGCCGCCTACGCTGATATTATCGTTTATGGCATGGGCATGGCCTATGGACAATTCGGCATAGCCTGTTGCGCCAAGATTGAAATCCTGTATGTCGTAGTAACCTTGAGTTCCCGGATCCTTTACAAAATTGAAGAATTCGTAGGGAAGTGTCGCACTCATGCCGGCTTTGATCGTGAGTTCTGCGGAAGTGAAACCTTTTTTGCCCCAAACTCCTATGGAAAAGAGATTCAGCGACATATCGGCACCCAGGTAATTGGTCTCCTTGAGGCCGGAAAGGAATTCTTCTGAACTCACATTGGAACTCATGAAAGTAGTAAGCCCGTTTTCGTAAGGGAAGAAGAAATTGCCCTGACCCAAATTACTCCGGGTCGAAATGCTGACCCCTCCGATGGCTGGCAGGCTGAAATATGACCTGGTAGGGGCAAATGCCGGGTTGAGTCGGTGTGAATACTTGTAGCCGTCCATGAAATAAGCCGAATTAAGTTCCTGGCCGTATATGGACAAAGATGCGGTTAGCGTTGCGATGATGACTGTTAATTTTTTCATAATGAGGAGCTAAAGTTCTATATTTATTCCACCAAGATCAAAACATATGTCTCCATCACTGCCGAGCTCCATGTCTTTTTCCAGGTTTACGATGTGCGAATCCTCGACCATAAAGTATTCCGAATTCCAGCGACTCTGTCATAGTAGAAACAGCACCAAGAACCCGCATACCAGACTTTGTAATTCCATACATATTCAGCAGCATTTATAAGACTCCCAAAGGTAGGAAATAATTTGCACATAGTGCAACGTTATGGATTATTCATTCTCCACATCCACCAAGTCCTTTAACTTCACGCCCAAAGCTTTGCTGATTTTCCACAAGGATTTGATGGTTGGGTTAGTGTTTCCGTTTTCGATACGGGAAAGATTCGGGGTCTCAATGTCACACTCATCGGCAAGGGTTTGCTGTGTCATCCCCTTGCTCTGTCTCAAGGCCTTTATCCTTGCACCGATGAGTATATACACCTCAACTTCATTCATCCCTGGTTTCTACATCTTTATTATCATTTGCGATAACAAAGAAAAAGTATTAGCAAAGTTAAACAGAGCACAACGCAGAATAGCTAAAGGCATCCTCAGGCGGCTGTATAAATGCAGGGACTTTGAAATCAAGTATCTTTGGCAACGGTCAGTTTTCCTTGCCACATTCCTTGTATTATGCTTTACAGGCTACGGAGCTCTTATCGGGAAGATGTTTGATGTGGAGGATAGTAAAATAGACTTTCTGAACGTCATTGCTATACTGATAAGTCTAGTCGGTATTATATTATCCATACTCTGGATTGCTATGGCAAAAGGGTCGAAGGCATGGTATGAAGCTTACGAAAATGCAATAGATCATTTTAGCCGCGAATTGGGACTACCTTCCGAAGACAAAATGAAGAAGTATGTCATTCCAGCCAAAGGAAAGATGAACTCATGCCTTTTCTCAACAAAAGCCGGAGCTTATTCTCCCTCAAAAATTAATATAGTCATAGGTTGGGTTAGCTTTGTTATATGGTGCCTTACAACTATAATTCATGTGGTATTGTTGATATTCCGACTATTTGAAAACAACGATGATTCCCGCATTTATTTCCCGTTTGTCATTGTGGGGATAATTTTCTTAATACTGTTAATAATAGTAGTGGTAAGAATAATCTGCTCCAAGATTAAAAGCAACTACCTGTCATAAAACATCTTCAATAGTGATGGAGTCCGATTGAAAGATAAGACGGATGAGAAAAAACGGAGGAAGCCGAAAAGCAGATAAGTGAGTAAGCAATAAAACTGTATGTATATGGGTATATTCGGATTAAGTACATCAAAAGGCAAAAGTGGTGGTATAATGAATGTCATCCGTTGCGATGAGCAGGAATATCTTGTTTGGAAATGGCGTCCGGAAGGACAAAAGACCAATTCTACCAGTAGGGAAAATTCTATCCGATATGGTAGTAGTCTACGAGTAAAGGAAGGAGAGGTTGCAGTTTTTGTATATAAGCAAAAGGATGGTGCAATGCAGGACTTCATTGTCGGTCCTTATGATGATACTATAAAAACGGCTAATTTCCCTGTTCTTTCAAATATTGTTGGTTTAGCTTTTGGCGGAGAATCTCCATTTCAGGCAGAAGTGTATTTTATCAACTTGCAGAGTAATAATCAACTGAAATTTGCTATTCCATATTTTGATGTAACAGATCCGCGACTCCCTGATTTTCCTGTCCCTGTAGCTGTTCGTGGTGCCATAACCTTTGCATTGGAAGATTATCAAAACTTTATCAGACTCAATCGTTTAATTGATTTTGATTTGGAAGCTTTCAAAAAACAGATAAAGGATGCTGTAGTGCGCAAAATCAAGGGTATAGTTACAAATGTGCCGTCAGACCTTGGTATGCCAGTAGTACAGATGGAACGTAAGATTGATGAAATCAGTGAAGTACTTGAGGCTCGTTTAAAAGATCGTCTTGATGAATTTGGAGTCAAGATGAAGCATATTGATATCAGTGCTATAGAAATAGACAAAGAATCGGATGCTTACCAAGAAGTCAAAGGTCTAACCGGCAGACTGACCGCTAAGACAATGCATGCACAAGCCGATATCAATATTAAGAATATGCAAGACTTGCAAGCCATAAATGTTGGAAACATGTCAGAGACCATGCGCATTCAACGCGAAGAGGCACAACGTGCACAGAAACTTCAGACGGAGACGAACTTCTTGGGTGCACATGCTCTTAACCAACAAACGAATATACTGCAAACCGCGGCAAGCAATTTAGGTCAAATGGGAACAATGGCTGGCGGTGATGGAAGCATGAACCCAGCCGGCATGATGACCGGTATGATGATGGGAGGGGCCATGGGAGGACAAATGGCTGGCATGATGAATAATATGGGACAACAGATGCAGAGCGCAATGAATACGCCTCCACCCATGCCACAAGTTGTATATATGGTCGCTGTCAATGGTCAGCAAAGTGGTCCTTATAATATGCAGCAACTCCAACAGATGGTTCAAATGGGCCAGATCAATCAACAGACTTATGTCTGGAAGCAAGGTATGGCTCAATGGGAGCTTGCCGGCAATATCCAAGAACTCGCATCGCTCTTTGCTGCTCCGGTTCCTCCACCAATGCCAGGAAAAATGTCAACACCGCAAACTCCTTAAATATTAAGTATATGGATAATAATAGTTTCTTTTCCGTTGATAGACTTGTTGAGTTCGGACTGGGTATGGCTATGGCTCAACAGATGGTGCGTATGATGAACGAGACAATGCAATCAATGTATGTCCCCGGTTCTGCGGCTACGATTCAATCCCCGATGCCAATAAGCATTTATGTTGGTATAGATGGGCAAGTCGTCGGCCCTTTGTCGGAAAGTGAATTTTCGAGACTTGTTGCCGAGAAAAAAATATCATGTTCCACCCTGGTGTGGACTCCCGGTATGTTAAGATGGGAACCGTTGAAGCAGGTTCCGAATCTTCTTAAGATAGTTGCGATGACTCCTCCTCCTTTACCTGTTGATGTAAAATGAAAATAAACATATTTCTGTCATTGATAAGTTTTGCCCTATCGGCATTGTTGTCTTATTGGGCTTTTGACATAGCATCGGAAGATGCTAATGCTCTTATTTGCGGAATAGGATCTTTGTTGTGCTTCTGCGCTACACTTATACCCTCAATAGGTATGAGTTACAAAACCACAAGACTGGGGCCCAATATAAGAATAATCTCTGCATTGTTCTTTGTGGTGTTTTTAATCAGTCAATTTTGTTTTGCAGGATTTGGAATCAAGATGCCTCATTATGTAATTGTAAATGGAATCATATTAATCGTGTATCTCGCAATATTTTACAAAATGCAGAGAATAAAAGATATTTAAGTTAGAAGTCACTTGGACAACCGTAAAAAAGAATATATATGTACGACGAAAGATTAGAAAGTCTCATCGATGCAGCACTTGCTGACGGGGAATTAACTGAAAAGGAAAAACAAATCCTTTTCAAGAATGCTCAAAGTCTGGGCGTGGATCTTGACGAATTTGAGATGGTTCTTGCCGCCAGACTCTTCGAGAAAAAGAAGAAAATGCAGCAGGGATTACCTGCTGTTAAGCCGCAGGTTTCATCATCGACAACATACAAGTTTGGGGATGTTAGAAAATGTCCTCAGTGTGGAGCCCCAGTTCAAGCAATGCAAGCAATTTGCCCGGAATGTGGCCATGAATTTACTAATATTAGTGCTAACTCTAGTGCTGAAAAACTGAGTGCTAAGTTGCAACAAGTTTCAGATAAGTATGCAGCCAGAAACTATCGTACATCTCTGAGCGATAAAATTAATAGTGTCTCGGCGGAAGAGAAAAGAGAAAAAGAATGTAGAAAAGAGCAAGCTCAAGTAATTACATCTTTTCCTGTGCCGAACACAAAAGAGGATTTGTTGGAGTTTGCTATCATGATGAGAACAGGTTTTAAAAGTGAAAGAGACGCTACTCTCTCTTCTGCATATAGAGTAAAATTTAAAGAGTGCGTTTTGAAGATGAAGTTGATGTTCCCCGACGACCCTATGTTTAAAGCTCTGCTTAAGCAAGGGTTGGGTACACGTATACGTATACGTATAAGTTTAAGTAAAAGAACTAAATCTATTCTCATTGGGCTTATTGTTTGGCCTTTGTTATTAGCTATGTTCAGTGCTCTTCTGCTATTATTTGATCTTTAACCATGTTGTTGGAGAGTAAATAAACCATTGAGATAAGCCCTGAATTGGCAGATGCTGATTGGCTGGAAAAGTGGACAGACTGCCTATTTTACACAGCCTCCTGGATTATTTTTGCAAGCGGTCAATCAGCCTCTGCCTTACAATCCCATATGCTTCATCCGGCTTGAAACTGTCTCCGCTGCGGAGTAGTTGGGAGGTATCACCAAGAAACTCATTATCCTGCATTTTGTCTTCCATATTGTTTATAAATTCCTTGTACGTGGGGACATGATCAACCACAAAATCCATGTACTTTAAGTAACAAGTTATCACGTTTTCTTCATTGACAGAAGCCGTTGTCAATGCCTTGTAAAGGTCAAACAAGTCTCGTCCTTTTCTGCGTTGGTACAATGCCCGCAGTTTTGTACCTATCAACTCGTCCAACTGATAGGTAAGGATGTTACACTCTCCGCTAAACCAGTTGTTTTCCACCTTGAACGGTACATACTGCATGGGCAGAACGCTAAAATGTTCCTTGCAGTTTATTTCCACTTTAAGCCGCATAGGCAAACTGGGCAAAGTATCGGACATCAGCCGGAAAATCAGTGTATTGTTGTTCAATTTCTGCTTCACCTTCGGTTCTCCGAGGAATGCGAGTGCATCCCGGATGTGGTCATACGTCTCCTTGATAGGACTTGCCTTGATTTGTACCAGGTCTATGTCCTCACTATACCTTGGCTGTGGCGACAGGAACAGTTTGTGGAGGGCTGTTCCACCACGAAAAGCAAGGTTCTCTCGCAAGTAGTCATCCCTGTAGATTTCTACAAGGGCACGACAAATAAGCAAATCCTGCTCTACCTGCACATCTTGTGTCCAAGGGGCTGAATCCCGCCAATCCTGTATGTAAATTTCGGGTATCACTCGTCTAAGTCTATTTCTTGGTTTTCAATTACTTTCCAGCGATTTTCAGAAGTATGGCCGTCAGTGGGTTTCCCTGACTTAAACGGAACCGCCCTGATCCGAAATCCTAGTCGCTTTATCGATGAGTAGATTTTGTCTGCTTGAGTTATCTCGCCCAATATGGATTCCATGGCATAACCTAATCGCTGATATACCGGTATGGGGTATATCGAATAAAAGTTGTCCTCAACTTTGTTGAAATCAATCGAATCAGCAAGCTCATTAAGCACGGAGCAGACACGGTTCAATCCTCCCACTTTTTCCTCGTTTGCCACAAGGTCAACGGCAGTAAGTTCTGCTGATGACACGTTCACAGTCCCAAGCCGGCTTTTATGCTGCACTATTAACTTGTCGTCTATCATTTTGCGGGAAACAAAAACAAAACTGATATTCGAGCGGTCGCTGCTTCTTAATCCCGGATAGGAGTGTACTATTGTAAAGGTCTGGGGGCGTTGATGGGCGGCACCGTAAAATTCCGCTGCATTCAGAAGTCCTATGTAATACTTCCGTTTCAAGAATGTCATCATTTGGTCAACAAAAAATGTGGGAGCCACAACGCCGGTTAAAGCATATTCCGTAGGGACAATCACATAAAAGCTTTTTGTTGGAGTGATGATTGTCCCCTGTGTTACCAAACGGTTCAACGCTGTGGAAGCATATTCCGGGGTAATCAGAGGGAATGCCTCTTTTACTTCATCCAAAGAGAAGGTGTAAAGCCCACGGAACTTCCGGTGTTCCACCCAACTTGATATTGATGTCCCTTTAGTCATTTTATAGATATGCCAATTCATCTGCAAATATAATCATTTTTTGATGATAATCGCATGTAGATTGGCGAAATAAAGCCCCTCCTACGCCTTCTCCCGTACCCTCACAATCCTCTCCGTCCCCTCACCGACCTTGACGGCTTCGTCGATTTTGCTGCACAGGATTGCCGCCACATGGCTGCCCTCCAGTTCCACGACCCGAACCGCACGCTTTTCAACGAGCGAGAGTCGCATGTCCGTGAAAATGTCCGACAGTTTCTTCTTCCCCCTCATCCCGAGCGGCCTCATCCAGTCGCCTTCCCGCCAGGGGCGTATGTGCAGCGGCAGCGGGACTTTGTCGGCATCCATGAGCACAGTTCCGGCCGGAACCCGCAACTGCCCGACTTCCGAACGTTGCAAATAGCTGATTTCCAGCCCGTCAGACCAATTATTCCCTGACCCGTCCGAAATTCCAAAAGCCGGCTCCGAATCGCTTCCGACATCGGCAATACCCGCATCCGGACTGTCAGCCGTAGTCCCCGCAGCATCCTCCGAAAGTATCATCAGCCGTCCTCCGGGCACGCCGAGAACCGGTCCGAAACGCCGTCCTGCAATTTGCCGCCCCGAGCGCAGCGCCCCCACGAGCGACTCGAACTCCTCCGCACCTATGCCGGAGCCTTCAAGCATCCTCCACAGCACAAATTCCGCATGTCTTGACTCCATGAGTGCATCAATGCGCAGTCTGCCCTCATCATCGAGAACCTGTCCCTTGACGCTTTCGACATAATCTTCGGCAATATCTCCCACCTGTCTGAAACGCCTCATGTCAGCATTCAGCGTTCTCAGGAAAGATGGATTTATACGCTCGAAAAGCGGGAAAATCTCGTTGCGCACAAGGTTCCTCTTGTAGCGCGAATCGGCATTAGAGCGATCCTCCCTCCACGAATATCCATGCTCACGCATCCAGTCTCGTATCTCCGTGCGGGAGACTCCGAGCAAAGGCCGCACTATCCGCCCGTGGTCGCCCATGCCGCAGATGCCCTTTATCCCGGTTCCGCGCAACAGGTTGAGAATGAGCGTTTCCGCATTGTCGTCCGCATTGTGTGCGGTTGCAATGCAGTCATATCCGTACGTGTCGGCAAGTTCCTCGAACCAGTTGTAGCGCAATTCGCGGGCGGCCATTTCTATGCTGATTCCCCTTTCACGGGCATATTTTTCAGTATCGAATGCCCGTACATGGCACTCTTTCCCGTGTTTCTCCGCCCACTTGCGCACGAATTCCTCATCGGCATCCGATTCATCTCCCCTCAGACGGAAATTGCAGTGTGCCAGGGCCGTTTCCGCATCCGGAAACAACTCATCCGCGCGGCAGGCCATGTACATCGAGTCTGCACCGCCGCTCACTGCGAGGAGCACCTTGCGCATCGTTATCACTTGCTTGCGATGAGGTAGGTAAAACTTATGGAGAAGTATTCCTTGAACTGCACTTTCTGGGTGTCGTCTATCAGCACTATGGGGTCATAGATGAGCCAGGTGTTGAGGGCAATCTTGAAGTATTTCGAGAAACTCCATGAAATCTTGTTGTCCCAGTTCACGCGGTTGTCTCTGAACGGGTGGCTGAGATAGTCGGTGAACAGCACAAGCTGGGTCTCGTAGAAGAATACGTCGTTGATGGAGAATTCGAAATCCACCTTTATCTGGGCACCGATCTGCAGTAGCGCGCTACGGTAATTGTTGCCGTCGGAGCTGTCCAGGTCGTCCGATCGCAGTTTCATACCGTAGCTGCTGCGCAGTTCGGGAATGGTACAGACTGTGAAACCTCCGGTGAGCGGCGCAATGTTTATGCTGAACCAATCGGCGGGGACCCACTGCATACCTATTGCCAGGTTCGTATATGCCGGTGAAAACAAGCCGGATTGCAGCGTTCCGGTCCACTTTCCGGTATCCTCGTCCTGTACGTATGAATCATAACTGTCGGTGAACTGCGAACGGAAATCGTAGGAAATGGTATAGTTCCACTTGCTGTCCGTACTCGTGCGGTAGGCGAACTGACTTTCAAGGTAAATCAGGTCGTTGCTTTTCTGGAGAAGGTTTTTCATATCGGCAGTCCAGAGGAAGCCGTACTGGAGTTGCAGACGGTTGTTCCATGTGAGCTGCTCCTTGGCATATTTGGCCTTGGCGTCAATGCCGGAGTTCAGCGTAAGGCTGTTGTAGCCGCCCGCCGCCCAATTCGTCAGGCTGGTCTGGCTCAGACTGAGTTCCAGACTCAGGGAATTGGTCCAGTATTTCGGCTTGCTGGCGGACTCGGTCGTTTCCGGAGCCTGCAACAACGCCTCGGTAGCCTCCTCCGTAGCCTTGTAGATATCATCCTGGGCATACGAAACGATGGCTGCCGTACACAATGCAAGCGCAAAGGTCAAAAACTTTCTCATGGACATAGCAGTCGTCAATAAGAAATTGCGAACACCACCCTGCGGTGCGAAGGCTTGCCGGAATATATGTCCTTTCCTTCTTCCTCGCACACGAAACTGTCGATGGGGATGCAGCGTATGGTCGCCTTGGTTGCGTCCTTTATGGCCTGTTCGGTCTCCGGGGTTCCGTCCCAGTGGCAGAGCAGGAAACGTCCGGTGCCGATTTTTTCCTTGAATTCCTCCCAGTCATCACACTTCTCCACCCTCGAATTTCTGAAATCCAGAGCCTTTTGGTAGATATTGTCCTGTATGTCATTGAGCAGCTCAGCAACGTACTGCTCTATTCCTTCCACGGGCCTGGTCTCCTTGCTCAGGGTGTCGCGGCGGGCCACTTCCACGGTACCTGCAGCGAGGTCGAGCGAGCCCATTACAATACGTACCGGAACGCCTTTCAGCTCCCATTCGGCGAATTTGAATCCCGGACGGAGCGTGTCCCTGTCATCCACCTTGCAGCTGATGCCGAGGGCTTCCAGCTTTTCGCGTATCGCATTCATCTTTGCCAATACGGCAGCGCGTTCCTCTTCGCCTTTGTAAATAGGTACCATCACGACCTGTATGGGTGCAAGTTTGGGAGGCAACACGAGACCGTTGTCATCGCCGTGCGCCATTATGAGTGCGCCCATCAGACGGGTGCTCACGCCCCAGGAGGTAGCCCAGACATATTCCAGTTTGCCTTCCTTGTTGGCGAACTGCACATCGAATGACTTTGCGAAATTCTGTCCGAGGAAGTGCGAGGTTCCGGCCTGAAGCGCCTTTCCGTCCTGCATCATCGCCTCGATGGTCAGGGTGTCGAGTGCTCCGGCGAAACGCTCGTTGGGACTCTTGTGTCCCACTATCACCGGCAGGGCCATTACATTGCGGGCGAAGTCGGCATATATGTCCACCATCATCCTTGTGCGCTCCATCGCCTCCTCAGCGGTGGCATGGGCGGTGTGTCCCTCCTGCCACAGGAATTCGGCGGTGCGCAGGAACAGACGGGTGCGCATCTCCCAGCGGACCACGTTGCACCACTGGTTGCAGAGCACCGGCAGGTCACGCCACGAGGTTATCCAGTTCTTGTATGTGCTCCAGATTATGGTTTCCGAGGTAGGGCGCACTACCAATTCCTCCTCCAACCTGGCGGAAGGGTCTACCACGACTCCATTGCCGTCAGGGTCGTTCATCAGCCTGTGGTGCGTCACCACGGCGCACTCCTTTGCGAAACCTGCCACATGCTCGGCCTCGCGGCTGAAAAATGACTTGGGAATGAAAAGGGGGAAATATGCGTTCTGTACTCCGGTCTTGCGGAACATGTCATCCAGTGAACGTTGCATCTTCTCCCATATAGCATAGCCGTAAGGCTTTATTACCATACATCCGCGTACCGACGACTGCTCGGCGAGATCAGCTTTGAGTGCGAGGTCATTGTACCATTGGGAATAGTTTTCAGAACGCTTGGTAACTGCTTTTGCCATAATCTTTATAAAATTCTGCGTTTTTTTTCGAAATTTGCATCTATACAAAGGTGGGACTTATGGTCCGAACTTTGTGTTGCAAAGATAAAAACTTTATTGATATGAACCGAAGCATAGTATTCTTGCTGGCCATGCTTTTTACGGTCGTTTCCTGCGGGACGAGCTCTCAGTTCGCCCAGCAGCGTTATTACGACGGTATCTACAGGGGTTCTGTCCCTGCCAATGAGCCGGTACACATTTATACGGAAGAAGAATTTGTGGCGATGGCCGCAGCCAACATCGCACGTGAAAGCCGCCAGCAGAGCGACACCGTGTACGTAGTCATAGACAACAGCGACGATTATTCCTGGTACAACTCGCCCTGGTACGCCTGGGGGGCTGCCTGGACATTCGGCTCTCCCTATTGGTGGCACCGCCATTGGCCCTATTACGGCTGGGCCGGCAGCTGGTGGTATTACGATTATTGGTGGTACTATGATTGGTGGTATTACGACTGGTGGTTCTACCGTCCATATCACTTCCATCCTCTTCCTTCGCTGCACCACGATTTCGCGAACAGATATTATGGTCCCCGCCGTGGCATTCAGGGAACAGGTTCCATGTACTCGAGGCCCGGCAGCGTGAATCCCTCACGCTCGGCCGTCAGGGGCACCGGTTCATCCGCGTCGATGACCAGAGTATACAGCAACGGCACTTCAGGCAACAGTTCATACACCCGCAGGTCTTCGGGTTCAACCACATACAGGACATATTCGTCCGGCAGCAGCAACAGTTATTCATCGGGCAGCAACAGCACGGTCACGAGGTCGAGAAACTATACTACCCCGAGTTCCACTTCAAGAAGCGGCTCATACTCCACACCTTCCTCATCATCCCGCAGCGGTTTCAGCGGCGGTGGTTCAGCTGCACGCAGCGGCGGTGGCGGTGGTGGCAGTCGTGGCGGCGGCCGAAGATAATAACACTCTCAGTTCAACTTAATCTCGATTTCTCATGAAAATATATATGAAAGCCGTTTTTGCAGTTGCGGCATCCGCCGGTCTCGCCATCGGCGCAGGAGCGCAGAATATGTATGATGCAATCAATTTCAGCCGCAACGAGTATACGGGTTCGGCCCGCTCGCTTGGAATGGGTAATGCCGTAACGGCAGTCGGCGGTGACCTCGGAATGATAGGTATCAACCCTGCCGGCTCTGCAGTCGCACTCTGCAACCTGTTCACAATAAGCCCGGGCGTTTCCGTTTCCGCTGTCAGCAGCGCATATTCTCCCTACGGAGAAAGTGCCTACGGTACTTACAATTCCACCAACAGGACACGGATGACCATGCCCAACATAGGCCTTTCCATGGTGTTCGAAACCGGACGGAGGACCGGCCTGAAGTCATGGACCATTGCTTTGGTTTCCAATCAGACGGCGCAGTACAATTATTCCACGAGCGCGATGGGCTACAATTCCCAGACTTCCAAGGTTGCGGAATTTGCAGTGGCCGCTTCCGGATTGGACGAGAGCGTGCTTTCGAACGGCAGTTCTTTCTACGGAAGCAATGTTTCCTGGGACATACTGACGGCTTATCAGGCCAGAATGTTCGGCACTTACGGACAAGGTAACAATTATGTCGGCGTTACGGAAGCCATCGCTGATGACGCTTCCTACTGCTATGTTCCCGGTGAACTTGCACAGAACTCTGTTGTTGAAAGTCACGGCAGCAAGAACGACCTCATCCTCAACCTCGGACTGAACTTCTCCGACAAGTTTTACGCCGGCCTGAACATAGGCTTCCCCATCGCGGACTACAGCTATTCCGAGAGTTTCTATGAGTCCGCTGTCAATCCAGAGCAGTTCCTGCTCAGCTACGATGACGGAGGCGAGACCTATTTCAACAGTGCGTCCTACGCTTACCGCTATGTAGCTGACATCCGCGGAGTATATGCTAAACTCGGCTTCATATACAAGCCCCTCGCCGGTCTGCGCCTCGGTGCTGCCATCATGACTCCTACTGCCTACACGATTACGGAATACTGGCAGTATTCGGCTTCGACTTCGTACTCGGATTCCTACTACAATGAAAGCCAGACCTCTCCCGAGGGAGAATATTCATACCATCTCGTATCGCCGTATTCCTTCAATCTTGGAGCCGCATATACATTCTCCCGAGGTATGCTCAGCGTAGATTACGAATTTACCGACTACAGCGTGATGCGCTTCCGCGAGACTTCATACTCCACTGAGGATATTTTCATGGACCTGAACATGGCCAACAAGAATTTTGCCGGTGCGGCCCATGAGCTCAGGGTGGGAGGCGAATTTTTCCTGACACCTTCATTCGCCATCAGGGCAGGCTACAATATTTCAAGCTCTCCCGAGAAATATTGGACCGACAGCAGCGGTGATACGGTTACAGCCAGCAGCTATCTTTCAGACTTCGATACTTACTATTCCGGCAATAAGTCCCTCATTACGGCACATCGTTACGGGGATGCGACCACGTCTTATTCCTTTGGTATAGGATATTCGTCCAAGGGGGCCTTTTTCGCTGACCTGGGAGCAAAACTCACGAGATATCCCGTAAGCGTGTTCGCACCGTACTACGACTATGAGAACTACAATTCTGCCGGAGAGCTCGTGAATACGCTTTCGCCGAGAGTGCAAAACAAGATAAACCTTTGGAATATAGTCCTTACCGTAGGCTGGGCTTTCTGAAAAGAGTGATATTTAGAAATGGAATTTACTGCTAAACAGCTTGCTGAAGTCCTGCATGGGACAGTGGCAGGCGATCCGTCGGCAACTGCATCGTCATTTGCCAAGATAGAGCATGGCAAACCGGGCCAACTCTGTTTTTTTGCTAACCCGAAATATGAACAATACGTTTACACCAGCAAGGCCTCGATATTGCTGGTCAATGCGGATTTTGAACCCAAGAAGCCGGTCACCCCGACCATGATCAAGGTCGAGAATGCCTACGCTGCCCTGGCCGATCTGCTGAAATATTTTTCAGAGCAGAAGAAGGCCTACAAGAGGCATCGCGGACGCTGCAGGATTTCGCTGAGCGCGAAAGTCGGCAAGAAAGTGTGGGTAGGCGATTTCGTCACCGTGGGCAAGGACTGCGTGATAGGCGACTACACCAGGATTTTCAACAACGTGACTATAGGTGAGGGGTGCAAAATCGGCACGCGCTGCATTATATATCCCGGAGTCCATATCTTCCCCGGAACAGTGGTGGGGGACAGGACCATACTTCATGCCGGCTGCATAATCGGCGACGACGGCTTCGGCAACGTGCAGAATCCTGACGGGACCTGGACGAAAATAGAACACATGGGCAATGTAATAATAGGGAACGACGTGGAAATCGGTTCGAATACCACAATCGACCGTGCGCCCATGGAATCCACAATAATTGAGGATGGCGTGAAGATTGACAACTTGTGTCAGATTGCGCACAATGTGGTGGTCGGGGCGAATACCGTGATGGCGGCCCAGACCGGAATCGCAGGTTCGGCGAAAATCGGCAAGAATTGTATCCTTGCAGGCCAGGTCGGAATCTCCGGACATATAACGATACCGGACAAGACCACGATAGCGGCCCAGTCCGGCGTAATCGGAAGTCTCAAGAAGCCCGGAGTTTATTTCGGCAGCCCTGCCTTACCGCACGGCATTTTCATGCGGGCCTATGCAAAATTCAGGAAGGCGGGTCAAGAATAAATTTTTTATGTATCTTTGCAGCCCAATGAATCAACAGACTTTAAATAGAGAGTACGCGTTCGAGGGACGGGGACTCCACACTGGCAAATATGCTCATTTGAAGCTTTGCCCCGCTCCTGAGAATTATGGAATTAGGTTCATCCGTACGGATGTGGGGGTAGAAATAGAGGCGATCGCTACGAACGTGACAAGGACTGACAGAAGTACCACCATCTCCAATGGTGAGACAAACGTCATCACAATAGAGCATCTTCTTTCGGCACTTACCGGACTCGGAATAGACAATGTAAGGGTGGAACTTGACAACGAGGAAGTTCCCATACTCGACGGCAGCGCGGAAAGCTATGTCAGATCAATAGCCCCGGACGGGCTTCAGGTCCAGGACGCTCCCCGCAAGTTCATAGAGTTCAGCGAGGAAATCGAGATTAAGGACGAGGTCACAGGCTCGTGGGTGAAGATAAGCCCTGCAGACAGCTATTCGTTTGAGGTTACGGTGGATTTCAATTCCCGTGTACTCGGAGTGCAGACTGCTTCGTGGAGCGAGAATCAGGACTATGTGGGACAGATAGCCCCGTGCCGTACCTTCTGCTTCTTCCATGAACTCGAGGCCCTTGCATCACGCGGTCTTGTAAGAGGCGGAGATGTGGACAACGCGATAGTCATAGTGGAGTATCCGGTGACGAAAGAACAGATAGACGGCATGTGCCAGCTCTTCGGACAGCCCTGTCTGGCCGTCAGAGAAGACGGCTATTTGAGCAACATCACGCTTCATTTTCCCAATGAGTGCGGAAGGCACAAACTCTTGGACCTTATCGGGGACATGAGACTCCTTGGGGGCTTCCCCAAGGCACACATAAGCGCGTACAAACCTGGCCACAGGATTAATAGTATAGCTGCGAAGGCAGCCTTAGAAAAGCTTTAAGATTATGGTTAAAATTCATCCTCTTGCGACAGTGAGCGCAAATGCGGTTTTGGGAGAGAATGTGGAGATAGGACCCTATGCTTATATTGAAGACAATGTTAAGATAGGTGATAATTGTAAAATCCATCCCCATGCGAGTGTTCTTTCGTATGTGACTATGGGAGACAACTGTCAGGTTTTCTCCGGTGCGGTAGTCGGCGGAGTTCCTCAGGACCTCAAGTTTAACGGCGAGGTTACCTATGTGGAGATAGGAAACAATGTGAACATACGCGAGTGCGCCACAATTAACCGAGGCACCAACGCCAGCGGCAAGGGAGTGACGAAAATCGGTGACAACACCCTCATAATGTCCTATGTACACGTCGCACACGATTGTCGTGTCGGCAATCATTGCATACTCGTGAGCTATGTCGGCATAGCCGGTGAGACCGACGTGGATGACTGGGCAATAATCGGCGGCAACACGGCCGTACACCAGTTCTCCCACATCGGAGCACACGCCATGGTGGGCGGTTGCTCGGCAGTGAACAAGGATATCCCGCCTTATTCAATCTGCGGACGTACCCCGATCTGCTATGCCGGCGTGAACATAGTGGGACTGCGTCGCAGGGGCTTCGATTCCGACACCATACGCAACATAAAGGAAATATACGATATGCTCTACTATCAGGGATACAACATCTCGGATGCCTGCGCGAAGGTTTACTCCGGATTTCCCCAGTCAGTCGAGCGTGACACCATCCTGGAATTCATCAAGAACTCCAAGCGAGGCATCGTAAGGGCTTCGGATTCCATGACCAAGGGTTCTATAGAATAGGCCCATTGACGCTGACCATAGCATATTTCCCTCCGGTAGAATACTTTGCAGTCATTGCGAAGTATTCTTCGCTTTATATCGAGGCCTGCGAGAATTTCCAGAAGCAGTCTTATCGCAACCGCTGCCGCATCTACAGCGCCAATGGGGTACAGAACCTGAATTTCCCGATAAAACATGTTGGCGGCAGTCTGAATATACCCATACGCGAAGTGCTTGTCGACTATTCAACGCCCTGGCTGCCCAAGACCAAGACCGCAATCGACTCGGCCTATCGTTCCTCTCCCTTTTTTGAATATTACCGTGACAGCCTCTATGCCGTCCTGGACGAGAAACCGGAGACCCTGTGGGAGCTCGATATGTCCATCATCCGCTATTTCATGGCGAAAATCGGCCTCACAACAGAACTGCTGCCCACGGAACGCTATAGTGCGGAGCACGTGGACATACATCCGAAAAGGCCTGACTCAATCCTGAATGATTATGGATTGGACAGGCCTTATTATCAGGTATTTTCGGATAAATTCGGTTTTATCCCGAATCTTTCGATAATGGATTTGCTCTTCAATGAAGGGCCGGCATCGCTGGACTATCTGCGCTGAGGATTATTCCTCCTCCGCGGAGTCTCCGTCGCTGTCTTCGTTATCCCCGCTGTCTTCGCCGTCTTCTGTATCTTCCTCGTCCTCGGTATCCTCATCGTCATCGCTGTTCTGCCAGGTGGCAACGGCCAGGACTTCGCTGACCTTGTTGCTCTTCATGGTTACGTAATACTGCACGATTTCATCGCCTTCCAGCATGCCGAGCACAGTCTCGGTGTCGAGTTTTGAGAGATTTTCATAGAAAAGCTGCAGTCCGTACGAATGCGCATCGGAATACGAACCTTCGAAAGTCAGTACCGTGTCGAAGTCAATGTTCTCGGAAAAGTAGTTTGTGATGGGTTCTTGCCGCTCCTGTATTTCGTCATCCTCGCCCGAAAAATTGTAGTATACTACTACCTGGGAGAAAGAGTAGTCTCCGTACATGTCAAGATCGCATGATGTCAGTCCGAAAAACGCTGAAATCATCAGCAGTGATGAAAGTATTTTACGCATACAATTCACGATAATTTTGGCAAATATAGGGAAATTTCGTATATTTGCGCCCGTGAAAGAGATGGAAGGCCGGAGCTGGTCTTCCTTTTTGTTTGTAAATGGACAGGAACAGGTTTCAGCAAGTAATTGAGGATGCAGCGCGGGAGTGCGGCTGCATCGTTGCAGATGTGGATTTCAACGACGACGACAACGTTTTCGAGGTCGTCATATCCAAGCAGGACGGGGGAGTGGTGGACCTCTCGGATTGTGAACATGTCCACCGTGCGGTGCTTGCCGCGTTCGACCGCGATGTGGAGGATTATGCCCTTACCGTGGGCTCCGCAGTGCTGAGTCCTGAAGAAGCGGATGAAATGCTAAAAAATATAAATGAAGAATAACGAACTTTAGATGGAAAAGGAAAAGGTTATAACGCTCATCGACGCGTTCAAAGACTTCAAGGAAGAGAAAAATATAGACCGTCCGGTCATGATGCAGGTGCTTAAGGACGTGTTCCTTACGCAGATAGCCAAGACCTACGGTTCGTCCGACAATTTCGACGTTATCGTGAATGTGGACAAGGGTACGTGCGAGATCTACCAGAACTTCGATGTGGTTGAGACCGTGGAGAACCCCAACTCCGAAATCACCCTCGAAGGTATACGCGAGGACGGCGGTGATGCCGACGACTACGAGATAGGCGACCAGTATTCCAAGTTCCTTCCCCTTGCAGCTTTTGGACGCAGAGGTATACTCAACATACGCCAGAACCTTCAGGGCCGCATCATGGACATCGAGAAGGCCAACGTCTACAAGAAGTATTCGGAGAAGGTAGGTGAGCTTATCTACGGAGAGGTTTACCAGAACTGGTCCAAGGAAGTCCTGATCCTCGATGAGGACGACAACGAGCTGCACATCCCCAGAAGCGAGCAGATTCCCGGAGAGCACTTCAAGAAGAGCGACTCCGTCAAGGCCATAATCAAGAGCGTGGAGATGCGCAACAACACCACGCCTTACATCACCCTCAGCCGTACTTCCAACGAGTTCCTCGAAAGGCTGTTCGAGCAGGAGGTGCCTGAAATCGCCGACGGACTCATCACCGTGAAGAAGGTGGTGCGTGTGCCCGGAGAGCGTGCCAAGGTAGCCGTAGAGTCCTATGATGACCGTATCGATCCCATCGGAGCCTGCATAGGTGTGAAGGGCGGACGTATCATGGGCATAGTACGTGAGTTGAGAAACGAAAACATCGACGTCATCCAGTGGTCATCCAACCCCAAACTCATGGTGCAGAGGGCCCTTAATCCGGCAGTCGTTTCGTATATCGAGATGAGCGACAATCCGGAGGATAAGGTGAAGGTGTTCATGCAGCCTGATCAGGTGAGCAAGGGTATCGGTCGTCACGGCGTGAATATCCAGCTTGCCGGTATGCTGATAGACAGGGAAATCGAGGTTTACCGCGAGCTCCCGAAGGGCGAAGATACGGAGGAGGAAGATGTGCTCCTCAGCGAATTCGCCGATGTAATCGACCAGTGGGTAATCGACCGCCTGGAGTCCATCGGTTGCGACACGGCAAAGGCTGTGCTCGCATTCACCGAGGAGGACATCGCCAAGAGGGCAGACCTCGAGGACGAGACGGTCGCAGATGTATTCAGGATTTTAAAGGCAGAATTCGAAGATTAAACGGTTTAGAATGGCAGATATCAGACTCAGCAAAATTATCAGGAACTACAACATCGGACTCGACGATCTGGTCAACTTCCTAAGGAACAAGTTGAACCTTGAAATCGATGCGAGCCCGAACACCAAGATTTCCGATGAGTACCTTCCGGCAATCGGCAAGCAGTTCGGCAAGGACCTGGAACTCAAGCAGGCGGCCGACAACGTGGACGTCAAGCTCACCGAAATCATAGAGAAAACCAAGAAAAAACAGAGGGCAGAGGCGGACGAGGACGATGAGATGGAGCAGGAAACCATCATCAAGACCAACACCTTCAGCAATGTTTCCGAAGTTCAGCAGGCGCGTCCTGTTGAACCCCAACCTGAGCCCCAGCCGGAACCCGAGCCGGAGCCCCAGGAGGAGAAACCCGAGCCCCAGCCTGAGCCTGCTCCGGAGCCCGAACCGGAACCGGCGGTGGAACCCGAGCCCGAACCTGAGGTGCAGAGTCCGGTACAGCCAGTAGTCGAACCAGAGGTCAAGGAGGAAGTGGCTCCGGTGCAGCCCGAACCAGTGGAGGCGCCCAGGCCGACAGTTCCCGCCCAGGTGGAAATCAAGCCCGTAGAGCAGTCTGCGACCGCAGCAGGCGGATTCAAGGTTGTGGGCAAGATTGACCTTACCCAGTTCGACCGCAAGCCTTCCAAGAAGCGCGAGCGCATCAGCAAGGGCACGCAGAAAGTGGACGTGGCCAAGGCCGGTGCGAACATAGAGAAGAGTCCCAAGAAGGATAAGAACAATAAGGAAAAACAGAACGCCCAGAAGCAGCAGGCCAAGAACAAGCGCGACAAGTCGGCACGTTTCAAGCCCGCGCTCACTGAGAGCGAGCAGGAAGAACTGCAGAAGGAGATACAGAAGCAGGTCAAGGAGACTTATGCAAAGATGAACGAGGGCCGCAAGCACAACTTCGGAGCCAAGTACCGTAAGGAAAAACGCGAGGCCGCCGCGCAGAAGAGCCAGGAAGAGCTTGCAGAGGCTGCTGCAGGACAGAAGGTTTTGAAAGTCACCGAGTTCCTGACTGTGAACGACCTTGCAACCCTGATGAACAACACCCCGGTGGTGAAGGTCATAGGTGCGTGCATGAGCCTTGGTCTCATGGTATCCATCAACCAGCGTCTGGATGCAGAGACCATCGAGCTGGTTGCCGAGGAGTTCGGCTATGAAGTGCAGTTCGTGACTGCGGACATCACTGAGGAAATCAGCCAGAGCGGACAGCCTGACAGGCCCGAGGATCTGCTGCCCAGACCGCCCATCATCACCGTGATGGGTCACGTGGACCATGGTAAGACCTCGCTGCTCGACTATATCCGCAAGTCCAACGTAATTGCGGGCGAGGCCGGAGGAATTACCCAGCATATAGGTGCATACAACGTGGAATTGTCCGACGGAAGGCGCATTACCTTCCTCGACACTCCCGGACACGAGGCCTTCACCGCCATGCGTGCCCGTGGTGCCCAGCTTACCGACCTTGCAATCATCATCATTGCGGCTGATGACTCCGTGATGCCCCAGACGATTGAGGCCATCAATCACGCCCAGGCCGCCAATGTGCCCATGGTGTTTGCAATCAACAAGATAGACAAGGCGGGAGCCAACCCTGATACCATACGCAGGGAACTTGCCGAGATGAATATACTCGTGGAGGACTGGGGCGGCAAGTACCAGTGCCAGGAGATTTCGGCAAAGCAGGGTATCAATGTGGACAAGTTGCTGGACAAGGTGCTTTTGGAAACCGATTTGCTCGAACTTAAGGCCAATCCGAACAAGCCCGCCATCGGTGCGGTGATAGAGTCATCCCTGGACAAGGGTCGCGGTTATCTGGCCACAGTGCTCGTGCAGGAGGGAACCCTCAAGCCCGGTGACGTGATGCTCTGCGGCAGCTATTATGGCCGTGTGCGTTCCATGTTCAATGAGCGCGGACAGAAAATCACCGAGGCCGGTCCTTCAACCCCTGTGTCGGTGCTCGGACTCAATGGAGCGCCTGCAGCCGGTGAGAAGTTCAACGTCATGCAGGACGAGCGCGAGGCCAAGAGCATCGCAGCCCGCCGCGAACAGCTCATACGTATCCAGGGCATCAAGACCCAGAAGCACATGACTCTCGAGGAGATTGGCCGACGCATTGCTATCGGCAACTTCAAGGAACTGAACATAATCGTCAAGGGCGATGTGGACGGTTCTGTTGAGGCCCTGTCCGATTCATTGATCAAGCTGTCTACCGAGGAGGTGAAGGTGAACGTGATTCACAAGGCCGTGGGAGGAATTTCCGAGTCCGATGTCCTGCTCGCCGATGCTTCCGATGCAGTGATAGTCGGCTTCCAGGTGCGTCCTACACCCGAAGCCCGCAAGGCAGCCGAGAGGGAGGGTATCGAAATACGACTTTACTCCGTCATCTACGACTGTATTAATGAGGTCAAGGACGGTATAGAGGGTATGCTCGAACCGGAGAAGAAGGAGGAAGTCATCGCCACCGCCGAGGTCAAGCAGACTTTCCGCATCAGCAAGGTCGGAACCATAGCCGGTTGCCTTGTGCGCGACGGAAAGATGGTGCAGAAGTCCAAGGTGCGCCTCATCCGCGACGGCATAGTGGTCTACACCGGCGAACTCGCTTCGCTGCAGATAGGCAAGGATGCGGTCAAGGAAGTTATTGCCGGCAAAGAGTGCGGTATGAGCATCGCCGGATTCAATGACATCAAGGAGGGTGACGTAATCGAAGGCTTCCAGATAGTCGAAATAAAGAGGACCCTGTAAGGGTCTTTACCCCACAGTCTGCTACGCAGCCAGCTCCCCAGGGAGCATGATAGAAAAATCCTCCACTTTTCAGGGTGGAGGATTTTTTTGTGTCTATTCGGGCGATTGGTCGCCGCGGGCAGGAAATTCTACTGCAGAAGTTTCTCGCTTCTTGCTACAAACTCGGCTAAGGCTTTGCCTTTGAGCATACCGTTGGAGAGCAGCGCAAGGTCGATTACCTGACGGAGCAGATCGTTTTCCTTGGCGAAATCGGCGGCGGAAGTATCTGCGGCTTCCTTCTTGCCGTTCCAAATCTTGCCTATCAGGGGATTTTCCATGTTCACCACCACGTTATAGGACTCGGGCAGGGAACCGTAGAAGTTCATTCCTCCGCCCAATGAGCTCATTTCACGGTAGCGGCGCATGAACTCGTTCTGGGTGATGACCACGGGAGCGGAGTTCTCGCCGAGGTTCTGCGCATCCACGAAGTAGTCATTTCCCTCGGGCAGTACAGCCTTGAACATCTCGTCAAGTGCCTTCTTGTCGTCCTCTCCCATTTCGGGCTTGGGTTTCTCCTCCTTGATGATGAGCTTGTCCACGGTGTCACTGTCCACCCTTGCAAAACGGGTGTGCTCGATTTTGGTCTCCAGCAGGTTCACGAAGTGGCTGTCAAGTTCGCAGTCCATCAGAAGCACGTCGTAGCCCATGTTCTTGGCGGACTCGATGAAGCTGTACTGGGCCTCGGTGTCGGTGGCGTAGAGATATACCACTGTATTGTCCTTGTCGGTCTGTGCCGGCTCAATGGCCTTGCGGTAGTCTGCCAGGCTGAAATACTTGCCGTCCGTGTTCTTCAGGAGAGCGAAATCCATTGCCCGCTCGCAGAACTTTTCCTCGCTGAGCATACCGTATTCGATGAACAGCTTGATGTTGTCCCACTTCTTTTCGTATTCCTCCCTATTGGTCTTGAAGATGTCCTCAAGCCTGTCGGCGACCTTCTTGGTGATGTAGGTGCTGATTTTCTTGACATTGGCATCGCTTTGCAGATAACTGCGGCTTACGTTCAGCGGGATGTCGGGAGAGTCGATGACACCGTGCAACAGGGTCAGGAAGTCGGGAACTATGTTGTCCACATGGTCGGTCACGAACATCTGGTTGCAGTAGAGCTGTATCTTGTTGCGGTTGATCGCCATGCGCTCCTTGATTTTCGGGAAATAGAGCACTCCGGTGAGGGTGAAGGGATAGTCCACGTTGAGGTGAATCCAGAACATGGGTTCCTCCTCCATGGGGTACAGTTCGCGGTAGAATTTCAGATAGTCCTCATCGGTGAGTTGTGCCGGAACCTTGGTCCAGATAGGATCGATGTTGTTGATTACGTTGTCCTCGTCGGTCTCGACGCTCTTGCCGTCTTTCCACTCGGTCTTCTTGCCGAAGACTACGGGTACGGGCATGAACTTGCAGTATTTGCCGAGCAGTCCGGTGATTTTGCCTTTCTGTGCATATTCCTCCGAATCATCATCAAGGTGCAGGGTGATTACGGTGCCGCGATCGGTCTTGGTGCCCTCTGCCATGCTGTATTCAGGTGAACCGTCGCAGGACCATTTGACGGCCTTGGCTCCCTCTTTCCAACTCAGGGTGTCTATAGTGACTTTTTTTGCGACCATGAACGCGGAGTAGAAACCGAGTCCGAAATGGCCTATGATAGAGCCTATCTGGTCCTTGTATTTTTCGAGGAATTCCCCGGCTGAGGAGAAGGCTATCTGGTTGATGTACTTGTCCAGCTCCTCCTCGGTCATTCCTATACCGTGGTCGATTACCTTGAGGGTCTTTTCCTTCTCGTCAAGTTCGATTTCCACTTTCAGGTCACCGAGTTCGCCTTTGAAATCGCCGCTCAATGCCAGGGCTTTCATTTTCTGGGATGCGTCCACCGCATTCGCAACCAACTCCCTGAGGAAGATTTCGTGGTCGGAATACAGGAATTGCTTTATGACAGGGAAGATGTTCTCTGTGGTTACACCGATTTTGCCTTTCAATGTCTTGTTAGCCATATTGTTTGTGTTTTGATTTTCGTGTTGTTTTTGCTTGCCTGAGGCACAAAAAAGCCGCGCCCAAACAGGCACGGCCTCTCAAAAGTCAAATTATGTTCCAGTGACAAAATGTCATTTGACCGTGGCGTACGATTCTACGTCCATCTTTCCGTTCGTGATGGTCAGTTCAGCCGAGTCGCCGGTTTTTCCGTTGACGAAAGTCTCCATGACGCATTTGCCGTTGGCGCGCAGAGTCCAGTTATATCCCTGCGATGTCGAACTGCTGTTCCAAGTGTACTCAATATCCCCATCGGAGACCAAGGTTGCGGTGTATCCGTTCAGTTCGTCATAGTCGGCCCGGTAGTCGCTGACGGCCCACTCGCATAATTCTCCTGACAGGTCAGACGAAAGTATCATGCTGAAATCAAGCTTTTCGCCGCTGCCTTCAACAGACCATTGGCCTTCTGCTGTACGGACTACGGAAATGTCCACATTCGAACCGTCTAAACGGGAAACGAGTTCTGCTTCAAAGCCGTCGTTGTTTACGTCAATGTTGTCCTGGACGTAGTCGTTCATCTCAGAGACGACATAATCCGCGGATGCGGAGAGCATGTCGGATGCTATGTCGGCAAGGATGGCACTCGTGTGAACGTAGCTGGTGCTCCAGGCTACCTGACCGGCTATCTGGCAAGATGCGGCAATGAGACAGAGAACTATGATTGGCAATATCTTTTTCATGTTCGTATCGTTTTAAAACCTGTAACCTATTCCAAATTTGACTCCGCAGTAGATTTCGCCTAAACCGATTTCGGAAAAACCGTATAGCTTGCGACCCAGCTCTATGCCAAAGGGGGACAACTGGCCTGCGGCACCAAAACGATACGTGTAAGGCATGTACGAGAAACTGTCGTGCGCCTGGTTCATGCCTAAAAACGTGGTGAATCCCACTCCGATGTAGCCGTACAAACGCACTACGGGGCGGTTGAGGTAGATGAACCTTGCCTGCGGCATGACTCTCAGGGCTGCTCCGCGGCAAGTGCCGGTCGAAGTTCTGCTGAACCCGTCGTACCCTTCATGCCAGAAGCCTTCGACATTCAGTTCAAGCCCTAAGGCAAACCAGCGGGTAAACAGGTAGTCTCCGCCTATGGAATAGGATCCGGAACTCATTGTGGCACCGTGGTAGTCGGAGTAGTAGGTCTGCAGTGAAGATACGTAGCTATATCCATGGAACGTCATGTCCATGATTGTACCCACGCCTATACGCACGTTCCACCTTTTTTCGGGCTTGCGACGACCGGGGCTGTCGGAGGAGATAACGACTGAATCCCCGATGCGGATGTTGGTGACTTTCCGGGTCTCGTCCTTTGCTGAAGGGGCCTCCACAGAGTCGTTGGCCCACAAAAAAGCGCTCGCCGAAAATACGGCGAGCACCAATAGAGCTGACTTCAGTTTACTTATCATAGGTAACAATGTTGGTGCAATTCACTTATCGCAAGATGCCCGATTCGGGACTTACGTTGCATGATTACTTGTACAAGTATCTCTTTATGCTCATCTTGGGAGTTTTCTCGAAAGGAACCGTAACCACCTCAACCTTGGCTATCTGGCTGTAGCCCGGGAGCTGCCTGTTGGCGTTGACGCGTATCTTTTCGGGAAGGTCGGACACTGCCTCCTCGTCAAGTCCGGCATTCTTGATGGCATCCTGATCGAGATAGGTGAGGGCGATGATCTTTCCTGCCCTGTCTACAACCACGGTCTCGGATACGTAGTCCTGGTTGGCCACTATGGCCTCGATTTCTTCAGGATAGATATTCTGGCCGTTGGCCGAGAGTATCATGTTCTTCGAGCGTCCCTTGATGAAGACGTTGCCCTTGCTGTCCATGATTCCGAGGTCTCCGGTGCGCAGGAAACCGTCGGCAGTGAACGAATTGGCGGTGGCTTCGGGATTCTTGTAGTAGCCTATGGTGATGTTCGCGCCTTTGGCCTGGATTTCTCCGGCTATGCGGCGGGGGTCATCCGAGTCGATGCGCATTTCCAGACATTCTATGCATTTGCCGCAGGACCCCGGCTCGTACTTGTCCCAGGCCTCGTAGGCCATGAGGGGAGCGGCTTCGGTCATGCCGTAACCGACGGTATAGTGCAGGCCGATTTTCTTGAAGCACTTCTCGACTTCGGGATTGAGGGCCGCACCTCCCATGATGTACTGGCGTATATTGCCGCCGAATGCGGTATCGAGTTTCTCGCGTACCTTGCCGTATATCACATTTCTGATACCGGGGATGGCGGTGAGGAATTTCATTACGGGCTTGTCCAGCACGGGCTTGACAGAGGACTTGTATATCTTCTCCATCACGAGAGGTACGGTGCAGATGAGGAAGGGCTTGACTTCTCCCATGGCCTTAAGCAGGTATGAGGGAGCGGGGCTCTTGCCGAGGAAGTAGCAGCACGCGCCACCGGATACGGGGAAGAGGAATTCATAGGCCATGCCGTACACATGGGCCATGGGCAGCATGGATACGATTTTGTCGCCACGATACACGGGCAGGCGGTAGTGTCCGTATGAGATGGAGGCGTTGATGTTGCCGTAGGTAAGCATAACTCCCTTGGGGTCGCTGGTGGTGCCGGATGTGTAGTTGATTATCGCCAGCTGGTCATCCGCGCCTTTCTTGGGGAAACTGAAGGTCCCGCCGTCCAGCCCGTCGGGGTATTTCGCTGCAAAGTCTGCGTCGCGTCCGGCGAAAGCCTTGTCTATGGCCTTTCCGGTGGAGTACAGCAGCGAGAAGTCATCTATGTTCACTGCAGCTTTCAGATTGGGCATCTTCTTGGGGTCGAGCTTGCTCCAGATGTCTGCATCCGTGAAAAGCAGCACACTGTCAGAGTGGTGAACCAGCTTGTTTACGCTGTCCGGGTGGAAATCCGCCAGAATGGGCACTACGACCGCTTCATAGGCATAAACTGACAGGAAAGATACGGCCCAACGGGCGACGTTCTTTGCACAGAGGGCGATTTTGTCCCCTTTTGCGACGCCTATCTTCTCGAAAAGAAGGTCGAACTTCGTGATTTCCTCCGCAAGTTGGGCGTTGGTGAATTCCTCGCCACGGAAGTTGCACAGCACGGGATCGTTCCATCCGCCCCTCATGCTGGTCTCAAGCATTGTGAGATAGTGTTTAATTTCCATCATTGGGATTTTTTTAAGCCATCGTCACAAAAATAAGATTTCGGAGCGATTTGCGCAAAAGTAAAAATGACTATATTGTTCGGGATTTGACTTTTGTGGTGAAAGTCAGAGATTTGTGGTGAATTAATTTATGAGAAAAAAACCGATTGTAGCCCTCATCTACGATTTTGACGGGACCCTGTCACCCGGCAATATGCAGGAATTCGGCTTTATCCAGGCAGTCGGAAAGACCGCCGAGGAGTTTTGGAGCCAGAGCGACGGGATAGCGGCAGAGCACGACGCTTCCAACGTGCTTTCCTATATGAAGCTCATGTACGATGATGCCAGCAGGAACGGAATACGGCTCACCTGTGAGAGTTTCCGGGACTTCGGCAGGGGAGTGCAGCTCTACAACGGCGTGAAGGAGTGGTTTTCGCTTGTAAACGATTATGGCCGCGAGCATGGCGTGATTGTGGAGCATTATGTCAATTCCTCCGGTCTGAAGGAAATCATCGAGGGCACGCCGATTGCCGGCGAGTTCAAGCACATCTTCGCGGGCTCGTTCATTTATGACGAGAACGGGGAGGCGGTATGGCCCGGAGTGGCCGTGGACTATACCGGCAAGACGCAGTATATCTTCAAGATTAACAAGGGTATATTCAGTGCGCGCGACAACAAGCGCGTAAACGCCTCAATCGCCGATGACCGCAAGCGCGTGCCTTTCTCGAACATGATATATTTCGGTGACGGCGACACCGATGTTCCCTGCATGAAGATAGTGGGAATGTTCGGCGGACATTCCATAGCCGTGTATGACCCGGAGAACCACAAGAAGAAAAATTCGGCCATGAAACTCAAACGTCAGGGCCGCGTGAATTTCACTGTTCCTGCATTATACACTGCCGATTCGCCGGCTTTCCGGGTAGTCTGCGCCGTCATAGACAAGATACGTGCGGACCACGCCCTGTCCCTGCTTGGCGGTGGAGTCTGAAGCCTGTCTGCTTTAATGCTTCAAGTACCCGCCCGAACTGAGTTGCCACATAATTTAACACGATAAACAATGAAACGGATTTTTATTACTATTGCCGCCATGACTGCAGGTTTGGCAGCGATGGCGCAGGAAGCCCTTTGGGGCCCCGCAGGAGTGGAGTCCCCAGTAGTCAATGAGGACGGTACGGTCACTTTCCGCTATAGGGCACCCAAGGCTGTCAGAGTTACGGTAAACGGCGATTTCGACCTTCCCGGAACGGCGGAGCTCGTGGAGGGTGAGAACGGGGTATGGGAATACACCACTCCTGAACCCTTGGCTCCGGAAATGTATACCTACACCTTCACTGTGGACGGCAATCGGGTGATAGACCCCAACAATATCTGGGTGAATAGGGACGTCGCTACCCTCACGAGCGCATTCATTGTTCCCGGCGGCCGCGCTGACTTGTATACCATTCAGGACGTGCCCCACGGAACGGTTTCCAAGGTATGGTACGACAGCCCCACGGCCGGATTTGACCGTCGTCTGAGCGTATATACCCCGGCCGGCTATGAAAAGGGCAGGCAGCGCTATCCAGTACTGTATGTGCTGCACGGCATAGGCGGTGACGAGGAAGCCTGGCTCGAGCAGGGCAGGGCAGCGCAGATTCTGGACAACCTCATAGCTTCCGGGCAGGCCGAGCCCATGATAGTCGTGTTCACGAACGGCAACATCTCCCAGGAGGCGGCTCCGGGCGAAAATTCCACCGGATATGTGCGCCCCACGATGCGTCTGCCCAAGACCATGGACGGCACTTTCGAGCAGGCTTTCCCCGAAATAGTGAAGTTCATAGACAGTAATTACAGAACCATCGCCAAGAAGCAGAGCCGCGCCATCTGCGGACTCTCCATGGGCGGTTTCCATACGCTCTACATCAGCCTCAATTATCCGGATATGTTCGCCTACAGCGGAATGTTCTCCTCTGCTATCGGAGTGAATGACGCTTCCGTCAGCGAGATTTATCAGGATGTGGACACCAAGCTCGCGAAATATTATGCCGCCAGGCCTGCTCTCCTCTGGATAGGCTGCGGCACTTCGGATTTCCTGTATCAGGCCAACACTGATTTCAGGAACAAACTCAGCGAGGCCGGATATCCATACGAGTCCATGGACACGCCCGGCGGACACACATGGCGAAACTGGCGCATTTATCTCAGCGAGTTTATACCAAAATTGTTTAAATAACCATGAAACGTTTTTTGATTATGTCCATTGCAGCCGGAGTGGCAGTTACGGCTTGCGGACCAAAGGGTGAGCCTCAGTTAGGCAAGGCTTCGCTCAATAAGGTAATAGATGCGATGACCGTTGAGGAAAAGGCGCTGCTGTTGGTTGGCACGGGAATGAAGGGCTTCAGCGGCGATGATGCGGTTGTGGGGGAGACCGATGACCTCGTACCCGGTGCAGCCGGAACCACACATGCGATTCCCCGTTTGGGTATTCCTGCAATAGTTCTCGCCGACGGTCCTGCCGGACTAAGAATAAGGCCGGTCAGGGAGGGCGATTCCGATACTTATTATTGTACTCACTTCCCGGTCGGAACCATGCTCGCAAGCACATGGAACCAGGAATTGGTGGAGGAAGTGGGCGCTGCCATAGGCGAGGAGGTGCTGGAATACGGTTGTGACGTGCTTCTGGCTCCTGCGCTCAACATACACCGCAATCCTCTCTGCGGACGCAATTTCGAATATTACTCCGAAGACCCGCTCGTCAGCGGAAAGACCGCCGCGGCATACGTGCGCGGCGTGCAGAGCAACGGTGTCGGCACCTCCATCAAGCATTTTGCAGTGAACAACCAGGAGACGAACCGTATGGGCAATGATGCCCGCGTAAGTCCACGGGCGCTGAGGGAAATCTACCTCAAAGGCTTCGAGATTGCGGTCAAGGAGGGCAGGCCGTGGACTGTGATGAGTTCGTACAATGACATCAACGGCGTACCGGCCTCACACAACGGTGAACTGCTCACTTCCGTACTGCGCGACGAATGGGGCTTCGACGGCATGGTGATGACCGACTGGTTCGGCGGCAAGGATCCGGTGGCGCAGATGTTCGCCGGAAACGACATGCTTCAGCCGGGAACTGATATGCAGCTTCAGGTGCTGGTGGATGCGATGAATGACGGCAGTCTGCCGATGGAGGTTGTGGACAGGAATGTGGCCCGCGTGCTCGAACTCATACTGCGTTCACCTAAATTTTCGGGCTATGATTTCAGCAACGACCCTGATCTTCAGGCCCATGCTGCCGTTACGAGGCAGTCTGCGACCGAGGGTATGGTCCTGCTGAAAAATGATAGTGAAACCCTGCCGTTGGCTTCCGAAGTGAATAGCGTGGCGGTGTTCGGAAAAACTTCATACAGTTTCATAGCCGGAGGTACCGGTTCCGGCAACGTGAACAGGGCCTACACCGTTTCGCTTATTGACGGTCTTGGGAATGCCGGATATGTGATAGACGAGGAACTGCAGGCCGTGTACGAGGCTCACCTTGGTCGTGAGGCTGCAAGGATAGCCAAGGCCGAGGAGGGACTGACGGCTACTGAGTTGGAGGTCTATCCCCGTGAGCTTCCTGCAGAACTTGATTTGCAGCGCAGCATCATCCGCAAGGCCGCTGCCCGTGATGATGTCGCCCTGATTACGCTCGGACGTTCTTCCGGCGAATTCAAGGACCGCACTGTGGCAGACTTCAACCTGAATGCCGCCGAAAGGAACCTGATTAATGACGTGTGCGAGGCTTTCCATGCCGAGGGTAAGAAGGTCGTGGTAGTGCTCAATGTGGCCGGCGTAATCGAGACGGCTTCATGGAAGGAGCAGCCCGATGCCATTCTGTGCGCATGGCTTGCCGGTCAGGAGGGAGGAAACAGCGTGGCTGACGTGCTCAGCGGTGCGGCTTCTCCTTCGGGCCGCCTGCCCATGACTTTCCCTGTTTCGTTCGAGGACCATGCTTCTTCCAGGAACTTCCCTATAGATGTGGAGGTAGGGATACTTGGCAGGCAGCGTACTGCCGATGCCGAGCTCGAGCGCAACGTGGACTATACTGAATACGAGGAGGGCATATATGTGGGCTATCGTTGGTTCGACAAGGCCGGAATGGAGGTTTCCTATCCTTTCGGCTATGGACTTTCATATACCGAATTTGAGTTCGGAACTCCGCAGTTGAGCCACTCCAAGGGCGAGTCTACGGTCAGTGTTGAGGTGAGGAATTGCGGCAAGCGTCCCGGAAAGGAAGTTGTGCAGCTATATGTTTCCGCTCCTGCCGGCAGCCTGGACAAGCCTGTACGCGAACTTAAGGCATACGCCAAGACCCGTGAGCTGCAGCCGGGAGAGATCCAGACCGTAGTGTTGAAGGTCAAGGATGCCGACCTGGCTTCGTTCGATGAGGCCAAGAGTGCGTGGGTAGTCGATGCCGGCACTTATGAGTTTGCTGTCGGCGCTTCGTCACGTGACCTGAGAGTGTCCGTACCCGTTGAGGTTCAGGCCTCGGAGCGCAAGGTGGAGCCGGTGCTTTTGAAGAAATAGTTTGCCGCCGGTGAGGCTCTCGCTGACGAAGAGTCCCGAACTTCCGTTGTTGAGAAAGTTGGAGATGCTATGCGGCGTGTATGCACGGTGGGAGTGTGTCGAAATGATGCACCCTCACCGCTTTTTTTCTGAAAGGAATTAGATTAATGAGCGTCTAAATGGGCAAAAAACGAGAAAGCAGATTAGTGATGGCTAACAAGGAAAAAGATTTTACTGAAATGGTCGATGAATACAAAAAGACCATTTATACCGTCTGCTACTTCTTTTCCAAGGATAAGGACGAAGTGGAGGATTATTTTCAGGAGGTACTGATAAATCTTTGGAAGGGATTTGATGGCTTTCGGGGAGACAGTAGTCTGAAAACATGGATATATCGTGTCAGTTTGAATACTTGCACCAACATGCAACGAAAGAAGAAACGTAGTGTACAGACGGTTCCGCTTTCAGTTGATATCGGTTTGTGCAACGATTCCGACACACGCAGTAAACAGATTCAGCAGTTGCATGAGCGCATAAGCCGGCTTGATGTCTTTGACCGCGCCATTATTCTTCTTTGGCTGGAGAATATGAGTTATCAAGACATAGCCAACATAGTCGGCATATCCTTGTCTGCTGTCACTAATCGGCTTTTCCGTATCAAAGAGCAGTTAAAAGCAATGTCAAACGATTAAAAGAAACAGTCATGTCACAAGAAATGAACTTTGCAGAATTGCAGGCTTTAAAGGAACAGTTTTCCGTATTTAGTCAGGAGCTGGAAAAGCAGGCAAGCATAAACAAGACTATTCTGGAAGAAGCAATAAACAAGAAACTTTCTTTTTCAGAAAAAGAGTACAGGAAACACCTCAAGATTTGCCTCATAGCGGCACCCGTACTGACAGTAGTGTTTATTTCCATGGGCTTCCATTGGGGATTTATAGTGTTGATGGATTGCATGGCCCTTGCGGAATTTTATTTGAACAGGCGATGTTTCCGGGCATTGCATCCTGAACAAATGACCGGATTGAGCATGACAGAGGCAAGCGAGCAAGTAGTCAAATACAAGAAATTACGATTGAAGGCAAATAAAGTCCTGGCTGTTCCGACCGTTTTCCTGGCTGTATGGACTGTCCTGATTGCCTGTGGATATAGCTGGAACCTGCCTATTATTGCAGTAACTTCTTGCGTCTTGTTATTTGGCCTTTCCATAAAAATTGCCACTGAAAAAGATGTTCGCGAAAGGCTTGATAGCGTGCTGAAACAGATTGAAGACTTACGAGCATAGAAAGTAATTGACGAGATGCGAAAAATATTTCAGATATAAATAAGAGACAAATCAGGCGAAATAACATGCACAGTGACAGGGATTTCGTCCAATTTCGTTTCACGGGGATATTTCGTCATGCTTGCACTTGAATAGTCACTAATTTGTTGTAAATTTGTTGCACAAACAAAGTCAGCAACAAACAAGATGAGTGGCGCTAAAGAACCTATCAAGTTACGGCAGCGGAAATTGCCGTCGGGAAACACTACGTTGTACCTTGACATCTACATCAACGGAACGCGCTCGTATGAGTATTTGAAATTGTACCTCGTGCCTGAGCGGACACGGGCCGACAAGGAGAAGAACAGGGAGACGCTGCGCCTCGCGGATGCAATTCGTGCCAAGCGCGTGGTGGAGTTGCGCAACGGCGTGTACGGTTTCAAAAACGAATTCGCGACCGAGACATCTTTCTACGATTACTTCCGGGCTATGGTGGAGCGGCGACGCAACGGCGCGGAAAAGAGTGGAAGCTGGAGCAGCTGGTACAGTTGTTATCATCACCTGAAAATCTATGACAGGCGGGAGTCACTGACTTTTGCCGACATCACGCCCGAATGGGTGCAAGGCTTCAAGGACTATCTCGAACACGATGCGGTCGCGTGGCAGCATGATGTCCGCAAACGCCTCAAAGACAAGCCCCTCGCTCACAACAGCAAGGCCATCTATTTCGACAAGCTGCGCGCCTGTCTCAACCAGGCGTTCAAGGAGCGCATCATCCCGTACAACCCCCTGAGCGGTATCGATGGGTTCAAAATGGAGGAGGGTACGCGCATGTATCTCACCCTTGACGAGGTGAAGCGGCTGGCGCAGGTGGACTGCGAGCACCCGCATGTCAAGGCGGCGTTCCTGTTCAGTTGCCTGACGGGGTTGCGGCGCTCGGATGTGCTGCGCATTACCTGGGGTGACGTGTACGAACAGGGGGAGTTCACGCGGCTCATCTTCCGTCAGAAGAAGACCGGCGGGCAGGAGTACCTCGACATCACGCGGGAGGCTCGCGTCCTCATGGGTGAACGGGGCAAGCCAAGCGAACACCCTTTCGCGAAAATCCATACTACCACCTGGACAAACAAGGTCATTCAGGAGTGGGTGCTACGGGCCGGCATCGACAAGAAAATCACATTCCACTGTGCCCGGCATACGTTTGCCACTATGATGCTTGATATCGGCACCGACCTCTATACCGTGAGCAAGCTGCTCGGACACAGGGAAATCGGCACAACGCAGATTTACGCAAAGGTGCTCGACAAGAACAAGCAGGCGGCGGTGGCAGCCATCCCGAGCATACTCACCCCGGCGGACGGCAACGGGGACGAGGGTAAGGAATAAGACAGCACAGGGTCTATAAGTACGCCCTCGTTGAAATCGGGGGAAATTAAATCTGTTTTGATTGCCTGTCGTTCTCCAGCAGGGACAGCAGGCGGTCGATTTGCTCGTCGCGCTTGGTGTTCGATTTCATCTGTTCGAGCAGGAGCGCCTGCTGGCGTTCAAGGGCAGCGAGGAATCTATCCGGGTCAGTGTTCTCCCCGCCGGGGCTGTTCGCCGGGCTGGCCGGGGCGGTCTCGCTCTCTTTCATGGGGTAGCCGAGCAGTTCGAGCAGCGTCAGGGTGCTTTCGGGGATGTGCTTGCCCTGCTCCCAGTTCTGCACCGTGCGCAGCGTGACGTTGCACCGCTCAGCAAGTTCCTTCTGCGTCCACCCTTTCAGCTCCCGCATTTTCTTGATGTCTATCATAATCTATTGCTTTGCTACATGTTGTTAAGAAATACTTAATAACTGAAATATTACCTTACGTTCCGGATGAAGTCGAGACCTTGCGGTTCGTATCGTGCGAGTTTTCGGTCGGAGCTCACGAGCGGGATGCGGTCGGTTATAGCCTGAGCGACTATGAGGCGGTCATTGGGGTCGCGGTGGTCATCGTGGAGCGGGAGAGAAGCGAGTGTGGCGAGGTGCCGTGCCGTTACCTGTTCAATGGTTATCCCGTTGTCGTTAAGGTCGGACAGCACGCAGTCGGCGGGATGCCGTATCTTTCCTGTCTGGCAGAGATGTATGAGTTCTTGGACGCAAACGGTGGATGTGTAGAGGGTGTTTGCGTAATCGTCGAGCATGTGGCGCACGTCAACATGCAACTCGCCTTTATTGAAGAGCATAAAGACGAGTGTGTTTGTATCGAGCATGAGTCTCATTTAAGTACTGCTCTAATATCCATTTTTACGGGTTCTTCGTAACCTTTCTCTACCCATAGTCTTGCCCACTTGGATAGTTTCTCGGGCGGGAGTGTTTTAAGGTGTTCGAGGTACTCCCTTGTTTCTTTCTCCTTTTGTTTCTTGGTCTTTGCCATGTCTGCTGGTTTTGGTTGGTTTAGCGTTGTAAACTATCCGCTAAATTACGAAGAATGAAAGCAATTCACAACTGTCGTTACTTAGTCGCGACTAAGTATTCAGAATATCCTCGGAGATTTGTAAGCCGAAGTTCGGTACCAGTTTGTGTCGTGTTTATAGCGTGATATGGCAATGGATGGACTTATGCCGTATCGTTTAGCTTCTGTAGCAATAGCCTTTACTATTTCATGAGGAGAAAGATTCGTACATTGCACTTTAAGGATGCGAGTCCATGTCTCATCTGGAATAAGTATCCGCCTGGCAAACTCATTAGCCTCTTTCTCTCGTGTATCATTAGAGTATTCCATTCCTTCGACAGCAATAAACGCTTCATCTGCCTTTGAGATATGCCGTTCAATGTGACACAATTCATGAAGGATGTCGAATGTGAGTTTGTCCAAATCGTTGTAGCGATATGTCACCGTGATTACGGGCATGTCTCCCGAGAAGGTAGAAAACGCATCGATTGGAGTCTTGTCCAATTTCTCCACTCTGAGATAAGAGATACCATATCCATTTAGACACTCCTTGATGGATTCTAATGACAAGGTCTGCTGGTTTGCCATACGAGCAATCTCTTCCGCTGCCTTTAATGCATTTCCTTTTTTATAAGCTTTCAATGGCTCAAGACGAGAAATCTCCAGTTTATTAAGAATCAGCCAAGTGAGCATATTCTTTTCATCTATCTGCACTTTCTCGCTATGCTTATACATGCCGGCAACGTGCATTCGCAGTTCATTGGCTGAGAGAAGGTCAAATGAGAAAGCCGCTTTTAATGCCTTAACTCTTTCTGCACAGGGCAGCATAGTAAGACCCATACGTTTATACAAGGCATGGATGTTAAAGGTATTCGCACAGATACCTTCATATTGAAGAGCGCGCTCTTCTTCAGTTCTCTTTTCATCCAAAACCATGCATTCGTACATATAGCCGGTGTGCAGGCTCATCCATGTCTCGAACGGAATGCCTAACTGGGATTCCAACTTTAGGGCAAGGTCTTCATTCAGATTCCTCTTACCCTTGATAAACTCGTTCAAGTGAGTTGCCTGTACACCAATAGTCCGGGCGAAGTCCTTCTGCTTGATACCACGTTCCTGCAACTCTTCACGCAAGATTTCTCCCGGGTGGATTGCCCTGGCAGGAACTAATCTTTTACTTATTGTTGCCATAATGAGTGCTATCTATTTCTAAAAGTTCAACTTCGATGCCGTCTTCCGTCTCTGCAAACAACAGACGTTCAACCATTCCATTAACAAGCCTCACGGAACTCATTGGTTCCTTTTGGTATTTTAATTTTTCGTAGTGAAGGAAACTGAATGCTTTGAGTTCTTCTGTGGAGGCCACATTGTACATGATGGATACAGCCCGTTGATACCCCTCAACCAGCTTCTTGATTCTGCACAATTTCTTGTATTTTCGGTCATTGGTCTTGCCGTTTTGATACAACTCGGATAACGCTTCATCTTTGAATAGGATGTTCATGAGCGTCAAAACTTCAATTACACGCTGCAAAGATAGTTAAAAATTCCCAAATATGGTAATTTATCATTTTCGTGACATCAGGAAAATGACATGGTCACTCTCCTGTTACTTAGTCGCGACTAAGTGACCGACTAAGATAACTGAGTGAATGTTAGCGGATTAATGTTTATCTTTACTTCATGCAAGAATATTGGTATCTCAGAGAGGGCGACTTCCGCCCGGAGCGTGTAGACGTAATATGTCAGAAAAGGCAAGAAAGCCGTGAGGAGGTTCTTGACTATCTGTACCAACATGGCAATCTTTTTCGCTCGGCAGGGACGGCGGAAATGGCATCATCCTTTATCCGCAGCTATCTTCTCTCTCGGCCGTGGAATAAGGTAATCAAAGAATTTCATGTCGTTTTTGACACCACTCCGCCCGAAGTTACATACGGCCCAATAGAAGAATATCCTTAGCACTTTCAATATTCATGGTGCGGCAGGATTATTTGTATCGAGAATCGGATTCTTGATACATTTTCCGTGCTGTTGGTCACCTCAGCTCCTTTCGACAGACCTATACCGGCAAATCCCGTCACCGTGATGCCGCCCTTTCCCTTTGTCGTGGCGTTCTCCCCTGATGCAGAGGAGACCGCTATGTCAAAGTCTATGTTTGTGAAATCGGCCTTGCGTCCTATATCTCTGCCTCTCTCGTCTTTCTTTCTTCCATAGGGCATTATCGTGGCCTTGTCTCCCACTTCTGATTGCGCTTCGTCTATGGCGTTGACAATATCTGTCAATGCCGTTTTTATAAAGTCTTTGAGTTCCATATCTGATTCAACGTAGCGGGGTGAGTTGTCAACTCCGCAACCAACCTCTTACCAACCTAAATAGTTAGAGAAGATGGCGGATTCCGGGTACACGTTCCGGGGGACATGGGTACGATTTGCCGATTCCGGGTACACGTCATTTCTCGCTCAGTTTCTCGATAATGGCAAAGAAGTTATCGGCCTGTTCTTTATTGTTCTGAATGGATTTCTCCAGCAGTTTGCGCATCTCTGCTATTTCATCGAGGGCCTTGTCAAGCGTGGGCATATTCACCGTGTTCCCGTTCCCCGCTATGTTCGGCGAATTGTCCCCATGAGAGGTCTGGGTGATAGTCTTTAGCATTGTACCCTCGCCCGTCATGAGCCAGTCCGGGTTTAATTCCGGGAAAGCGCTTAAGATATTATTCAGTTTATTGGCAGAGGGGCTACTTTTTAAGTTGGATATATAACTTGAAGACAAGCCCGTCATCTTCGCAAAAGTTCTGAGACTAATTTCTTTCGCGGCTATAAATTTCATAAGTCTCTGTTTTACAGTCTCTTCCATATCTGCGTGTGTTTTAGCGTTTAAAATTTGATTAATTTCTTAATCATTTGTTTGCTATTTTGATTAAGATGTTATACATTTGCAGTGAATCAAACGTTTACAAAGTTATGATTTTCGCAAACTTTCACAAATGTGAGAGGAAATAAAACGGGAACTAACACAAACTCAAAAAGTTATGAACGCAAATGTGGACTATAAAGCAGGCTTTCAGCGTGGTTTCAGCCAGCTGTCCGTCGGAGACGCGAAAGCAGCTCGTGAAGAGTTGCTGAAAGCCTTGGGCGTGAACAATGAAATCTCCTTCTACAACTATCGCAGAGGTGACATCGAGCCCAAGGCATCACAGGCTGCCGCCGTTGAGGCAGTATTTCATAAGTATGGTATAACAGACATTTGGGGGAAGTAATTATGAAGAAAACAAGCAACGCCCTCCGCTGGGCAATCCTGTTGGTCGTTATGCTCTGGGGCATGGCTTCCTTCATCTGCCTGCTCAGTGAATGCCACCTCCCCACCACCCTCTTCTTTGCCGTCAAGGCTCTCTGCCTCGGCAGTCTGCTCCTTTGCGGCTACGCCACCAAGAGGCTGCTTAATGCCGGCCTCCTTCCCGATGAAGTGTATGAATATTAAATCTCCAAAGTCATGACAACGGATAGCAACACACAAATTGGCGGCATGAGCGACGCAGATGCATTGACCGCTCTGGGCCAACGCTTCGACCGCTTGGAGCAGCTGACCCTCATCGGGGCGAAACCCGTCCTGAACCTGGAGGAGGCAGTTGTGTTCACTGGGCTGAGCAAAGGGCATCTGTACCGCCTCACCAGCGAGAAGCAGATTCCCTACTACAAGAAGTGCCGAAAGCTGTATTTCAAGAAATCGGAGCTGGAGGACTGGCTGCTCGAATACCGGGTGCCTACGCAGGCAGAAGTCGAGGCGCAGGCAATCACCCGCAATTCAATAAATCGCATGAGACGCTATGACAAATCCAATAACGCTTAAAACCATCGCACCATGAACAATGCAATCAACCTTGCAAAAGAGTTGCAATCAATGAAAGCAACCGAGGTGATACGCAATGAGCGTGTCCGCAATCAATTCATCAACGTTTACAATTCCGTCTGGAAAGAAGGCGGAGAAGAAGTCTACGAGCGTGAAGCGCTCTATTTCAACCAACAACTTAGAGATAATGCCCAACTGCGTTCATGCAGCGGCACCTCCATATTCTACGCATTTATCGACCTTGCAGTCCGGGGACTGACACTGGCCCCGGGCTCTCAGGCTCTCTGCTACCTGCTGCCCCGTAACGTCAAGGCCGGCACCGACCAGACCGGCAAACCCATCTGGGAAAAGGCCTGCAACCTGACCATCTCCGCATACGGAGAGCTGGCACTGCGCAAAGCAGCAGGACAGATAGCACACGTGGACAATCCTGTTATCGTCTACGAGGGCGATAAATTTGAGTTTGGCGACATGAACGGCCACAAGGTGGTGAATTACATGTCCTGCATTCCCCGCAAGTCCAACCGAATCATCGCCTGCTTCGTGAAGATTACACGCGCAGACGGCACCGTGGATTACTCAGTGATGACCGAGTGCGACTGGAAACGCCTCGAATCGTTCTCAGCGAAGAACAACGCATACTATGACACTGCGACCCGTCAGAGGGTGGAGAAGGCCAACGACCTGTATTTCTCCAATGACGGACAGATAGATACAGGCCTGCTTATCGCCAAGTGCATCAAGCACGCATTCAAGACCTATCCCAAGCTGAACATCGGAAGGGGTACGGCACTCGAAAGCGAGATACTCGACGAGCCGCAACGGCTGGAGAGCGGCTTTGACCCTTACGCCGGAGTGGGAGCGAACAGCCCCGCAGAACCGGAGACCTTCGGACCTTCGCTTGACCTCTCTCAGGGAGTGGTGGTAGCTCCGGAAAATGATGATGACGATACCTTCTGAACCCTTTAAAACCAAATAACCATGTCACAAGAATTAGCAATCATACAGCAGGAGAACATCAGCACCATAGTACAGGCTGCTCCGCAGTCCTATCAGGACAACAGAATATCAGCGCAGAGATGCAAGGAAGCCGGGGAAAACCTGCTTCTGGCCATTGCCGAGCAGGGCATGACCGACGAGCTCGACCAGAGGGCTGCATCCTTCATTGAGAAGACGCGCAAGACTATAAAGAAGATGAACGAGAGGCGCGCACCCGTGACCCGCCTGTTCGACGACATACGCAAGGAGTTCACGGCCCTGGAGAACTCCATCGACCCCTCCAAGAGTGAGTCAGTGGCTTACAAGTTACAGGCTTACCGTGATGCCTACGCAGCAAAGAAGCGTGCAGAGGAAGAGCAGCGCAGGCGCGAAGAGATGGCACGCCAACAGGCGGAAACAGCACGCAGGCAGTACGCCATGGACGTGGAGAACGACCTGAAAGCGCAGCTCGCATGGGAGATAAACTCCGCCAAGCAGGTGCTGGAGGAAGTCAATGAAGCCGTGACGTTGAAGAACTACGATTCAGTGTATGCCTACATCAAGAAGCACTCCACCGAACTGGATATGGACTGGGGAAAGAACCTTTGCCCCAAGGTGCGCAGGCCCTTCAACCTGCCTGCCGAGGAAGCAAAGCAGATAGAGCAGGACACGAAAGCACGCCTGATGGACGGATTCTACGCACAGTATAGGGCGGAGATAGAGGATACCAAGGCTTATATCCTTGACCGTCTGCCTTCCCGTAAAGCGGAACTGGAGCGCATCGCCAAGGCTAATGCCGAGGACGTTGAGCGCCTGAGAAAGGAGATGGAGGAGAGACAGCGCAGGGAACAGGAGGAGAGAGCACAGCAGGAGCAGCGCAAAGCCGAGGAAGCACGCAAAGCAGAAGAGATGGCGCAGGCACAGGCGGAGATGGCATCACTGTTTGAACAGCAGCAGGTGGCGCAGCCCGTCTATCAGCCCAAAACGAAGGTGACGCAGAAAATCAACCTGCTGAACCCCGAGGGCATCATGCCGGTCATCGGTATGTGGTGGAGCCACGAGGGCTGCCACATGACCACCGAGGAACTCGCCAAGATGTTCAAGAAGCAAATCACCTTCTGCGAGAAGCTCGCAAACAAGGACTCTGTGTACATCACGGACGAGAGTGTAGAATATGTTGACGTAGTAAAAGCGAAGTGATATGAGTATGGGAGGATACCCCGCTGGAGCGGAATACGACAGGAATGCACCGTGGCGACAGCCCGACCCTGAGATAGTCAAGTGCGCAGCCTGCAATGGCACCGGGATGCACTGGTATGCATACGATTTCGAGGCACACAGAGAGACGGAATGCACGGAGACGACGTGGAACTGCCTGCCGGTGACGGAGGAAGAAGCACGGGCCACAGGAGGCCACGTCATCCGGGGCGAAGTGGAGACCTGCGAAGTGTGCGACGGAGAGGGCGAGATAGAGTATTACCCTGATTATGACGTATAAAACCACACATTGCTTTTCTTAGTTTCATGGTTCGGAGGCGGCCGGTAGTTCTGTTGGGGTCATGTAGTACTGGTTTTGGTTTAAGTTTATGTTGGCCGGCCGCCTCCATTTTAAAAGACGATTACGATGATTTCAGATAGAGACTCATACTACAGCCGCACGGAGGTCAGCAACTCTGACCTCACGGAGCTTAAGAACATCCTGCATCCCCGCCTGATGAGCGGAGACAAGGAGGCTGCGTTCCGGTTCGGTTCCCTGGTGGATGCCATCATCACTGAGCCGCACAGGGTGGATTACTACCTGTGTACGGTGGACGGGGAACCCTTTGGGGCAGATGAGTTCCAGCACGCTTTGGAGATGCAGCAGGCGCTGCGCGTGGAAGCCCGCAAGGATGCGTTCCTTGCCAAGGTGCTGGAGCGCTCACAGACGCAGCGCGTCATGGTAAACCGCTCACAGGCATTCACCCACTGCGGCTTTGACTTCGCTCTCGATACCCGTTGCAAGTGGGACTGGTGGCTGGGCACCTTCGGTGGCGACCTCAAGACCACATCAGCCTCAACGCAGCAGCAGTTCGAGGATGCAGTGGATTTCTTCGACTGGGACCGCAGCCGGGCTTGGTACATGGACATTGCCCGCTCTGACATGGACTTTATCTATGCCATCAGCAAGAAGAACTGCAAGGTCTTCAAGAAGTTCATCAAGCGCGATGACCCGGTTTACAAAAGAGGCCGGGAGAAGTACGAAGAACTGGCTTTTCAACTCTGGTGTCTGACACCTCAACTGTCATAAGATATGGATATACTCTGCAAAGTGACATCATACGGGCTAATCCCGATGTACGACAGCGACCACGACATGAAGAAGCGGTTGCGGGTTGGCTCGGTGGTGCGCTGCAGAGTGAACTATGCCCGTAACTACGAGCATCACAAGAAATTCTTCGCGCTGGTGCGCCTGACCTTCGAGAACCTGCCCGCCAATCTTGCGGAGCGCTGGAACATATACAACGAGGAGGACATGCTGCGCCGCTTCAAGCGCGACCTCGGATACTACACATCCAAATACAACGAAATAGGGGAGCGAGAAATTGAGTACCAAAGTATATCATTCGCCTCCATGGACCAATACGAGTTCGAGCAGTTCTACAATCAATGCGTAGACCTTGTGCTTCACAGATACATCCAAGGGCTCGGACGCGAAGATTTAATGACTGAAATAGACAATTTCAAATGAGTTTATTTCTACCACATACGACCAAATAGACAACATTGAATGAGTTTAAATGAGCACGACTCTGCAACATAGACTGAAAGTTCAACCATACGCCTACCAACTTGACGGAATCCGTTTCGGGCTGGAGCACAAGCGCGTGTTCATCGGGGATGCCCCGGGGCTGGGCAAAACGTTACAATCCATCGGCATTGTCGATACGGCCGGTGCCTATCCCTGCCTTGTCATCTGCCCGTCCTCATTGAAGATAAACTGGCAGAGGGAGTTCGCCAAGTTCACGGACAAGTCCGCACTGGTGCTGGATAACGCGACCCGTACCACGTGGGGATACCTTCTGGGCATGGGCGTGCATCAGGTTGCCATAGTCAATTATGAGAGCCTGCGCAAGTTCTTCGTGTGGGACATCAAGGGCGGCAAGAACTTCCGCCTCAAGGATGTTGTGTTCTGCCCGCAGATAAAGCTCTTCAAGAGTGTTATCATCGACGAGTGTCACAAAACTAAGGAGCCGGGGAGTCAGCAGGCAATCTTCACCAAGGGTCTGACGACCGGCAAGGAGTGGGTCATCATGCTCAGCGGAACACCGGTGGTAAACCGTCCGGAGGACCTGATAGCGCAGCTCTCCATCATGGGCCGTCTGAACGAGTTCGGAGGGCGCGCCAAGTTCATCGCCGACTATTGCCCGGCAAGCAAGGACGCGGAGCCGGCGGTTCCCCTGAGCGAACTCAGCCACAAACTCTTTGACACCTGCATGATACGCCGCGAGAAGCGACAGGTGCTGACCGAGCTGCCTGACAAGACACGCATGGACTTGTATGTGAAGATAGACAATCGCGCAGAGTACGACCTTGCCGCCTCTGACCTTGCAGAATACCTCAGGGAGTACACCGAATGCACGGACTGGGAGATACGCCGCAAGATGCGCATGGAAGCCCTGGTGAAGTTCATGACCCTGCGCAGGCTTGCAAGCAAAGGAAAGGTGGCGCAGGCCGTCGATTTCATCCGGACGTTCCTTGCAAACGGCAAGAAGCTCATAGTGTTCTGCTCCCTGCATGATGTGGTGGATGCACTGAAGGAACGGTTCCCGGGTGCAGTGACCGTGACGGGCCGTGACAGTGCAGCCGACAAACAGGCCGCAGTGGATGCATTCCAGAACAATCCGGACGTGCAGCTCATCATCTGCTCCATCAAGGCGGCAGGCGTGGGTCTGACCCTCACGGCTGCATCCGATGTGGCATTCGTGGAGCTCCCATGGACCTTCGCGGACTGCTGCCAATGCGAGGACAGGGCGCACCGCATAGGACAGAAAGACAACGTGACGTGCTACTACCTGCTTGGGCAGGAGACAATAGACAGCACCATCTATTCCCTCATCCACAGGAAGAAGTCCATAGCAGCCGAGATAATGGGCTCTGAGGACGACATTCCGACCGATGAGATGTACTTCGATGAACTTGTACAATCATTCTTAAATGACGATAGCCATGGAGTTGAGTAAGGTACTGGCAACGTTGAAGAAGCCCGGGCGCAAGGCTCCCGGCAATGTGGAACACCGCCTGCAATGCGCTTGCGTGCAGTGGTTCCGTATGCAGTACCCCGAATTGCGGGGACGGCTGTTTGCCGTGCCTAACGGCGGCCGTAGGGACGCTGTGACGGGCGCAAAGCTCCGGGACGAGGGTGTGACTGCCGGCGTGGCTGACCTCATCCTGCTGCGGCGCAACAGCCGCTACGGGGCACTTCTCATCGAGATGAAGACCCCGAAAGGACGGCAGTCCGAATCGCAGAAGGCATGGCAGCAGGCAGTATGCGCTCAGGACGAATACAGATACGTTGTGTGCCGCTCCCTGGAGGAGTTTATGAATGAAGTGAACGAATATATAGAGACAGCATAGATTAACATGGCAAGACCGAAAAAGACAGGATTAAACTACTTTCCCTTTGACGTGGATATGTTTTCGGACATGAAGATTCGGAAACTAATCAAGTACCAAGGTGGCAAAGCTGTAGCGGTATATGCTTCCCTGCTATGTCTTATCTACAAAAGTGGGTATTACATGAGGTGGGACGAGGAGTTGCCCTTCATTATCTCGGAGATGACCGGGTTTGAAGAGGCGTATATATCGGAGGTGATTAAGAGCTGCTTGGCACTCGGGTTATTTTCAAAGGAACTGTACGGTTCTGCCGGTATATTGACATCGGCGGGTTTACAGGAGCGGTATAATTCGATTAATAAAATGATAGGTCGGAAGTGTGAAATCTGCGAGTATTCTTTGATTTCTTCCGGGGTTTCTTCCCAAGAAACGGGGGGTTTCTTCCCCGAAAATGCCACAAATAAAATAAAAGAAAAAGAAACTAAAAGAAATAAAGAAAAATCTCCTGACGGAGATAAAAAGAAAACCGCTTCGCAGTTTTCCCCTCCCTCTCTGGATGAAGTGAAAGCCTATGTTCTCGAAAAGGGCTACAGCGTAGATGCCGTTCAGTTCGTGAATTTCTACGAGAGCAAGGGCTGGATGGTAGGGAAAAACAAGATGAAGAACTGGCGCGCCGCGGTCGCGACGTGGCAGAACAGGGACCGGGCCTCGCCGCGGCGGGATACGGGAAACTCATTGGACGTAAGCAGGTTATGTAACAGAAGAAACGCAAACAAAGAATGGGAATGAACAGTAACGAGCAAAAATGGCCGAGCGTGGCGCAGATTATCGCCGAGATTAAAAGCGGGGGAGATTTCCCGAAAATCAGACGGCAGGTAATCACTGCGTACAGCGTGGATGAGTGCATGGAGATTGTGAAAGCGATAGGCGAAAGTTTCGATTCGAGATTCACAATTGACGAAAACAACCGCTTTGTGTACGAGAACTGCGTGCGGTGGGCGATTGGGGATGTCGGGATGAGGGCGACTCACCCCGAGACGGGAGCCGAGATTGCAGGCGACCTGCGAAAGGGCATCTACATTGCCGGCACGGTGGGAAGCGGGAAATCCCTTTGTATGCGCATCTTGAAAACCTTTTGCGTAAAGCTTAAAGTCCGGGTGGCTGTCGGGAAGGAAAAAGTCAGCAGCCTCCTATGGTGGCCGAGCTTCAGGGCAGATGAGCTGGCGGAACGATACGGCAAGGAGGGTGACATATCCGAGATTAAGAGCTGCCCCGTTATCGATATCCAAGACCTCGGGAGCGAACCGCTGGAGACCGTGTACATGGGGACGCGATTGGAAGTCCTCCGAGGAATCCTCGAGTTCCGGGGAGACCACCCCGGGGAATATCTGACGCTGCTGACCTCGAACCTGAAGATGGCCGGAGACGACCTCAAAGAGCTGTACGGCAACAGGGTATCAAGCCGCCTGCGGGAGATGTGCAATTACTTCGAAATCAAGGGCAAGGACCGGAGGAAGCTATGAGAATCTACATCGCGGGAAATATCAACAGGCAGGCATGGGAGGAATCGGAAGCGCAGTTCCAGGCGGCGGAGGACTCTCTGAGAGAGCAGGGCTACGAGGTGGTCAATCCGTTCAAGACCGGGCTCACTGCATCCACCCCGTGGGAAGAGTCCCTCGCACAGGGCATCATCCAACTGCTGAAAAGCGATGAGGTCTATATGCTGTCCGGCTGGGAGGAATCGCGGCTTGCCGTGTTTTACGGGCGCGTCGCCAAGTTCGCAGGCAAGAAGATTATCTACGAGCAGGAGCGGGATTTCCACCGAATCAGGCAGGCAATCTTCGACGCAATGGGAGTCACCTACGTGGACATGGCCGGGGACTGCCGCGACCAGAAGATGGTATTTGCCCGGATGATTTTCGCCCACCTGTGCCGGAAAGAGGGAGTCAGCGTGAAGCGGATTGCCGAGGAACTGGGCCGCGACCACTCGACGGTCATCTACTACCTGAAAAATTACGCAAACGATATAAGCTGCACACCCGCATTCAAGCGGTATGCAGAAGAAGTTGAACAAAGTCTAAAAACACTGACAAAATGAACTACAATGAATTAGCAAAGAGGGCCCACGAGAACGCCGTGAAGCACGGGTTCTGGGACGAAGAGTACAGCGTTGAGCACTATCTGATGCTTGTGATTACCGAGATAGGTGAGCTGGTGCAGGCGGACAGGAAAGGAAAGGTAATGGAGATAGGCTCTCCCGCTGCGCAGAAACTTATGGAGAACGACATGGAAGATGGAGCCACTTTTGAGGAGTTTTTTCCTGACTTCGTCAATGCGTCACCCAAAAATCATCTTCGAATAGAGGAGC
>CAZOQW010000008.1:0-58216 GCA_964582235.1 uncultured Muribaculaceae bacterium
TGGCTTAAAGAAGATTATTTCTCAGAAAAATTTGTAATTGAAATCGGAAAAGATTACCTTTGCCCTCCCGTTTGTAGAAATTAAAAAAATAGAATAATGAAAAGGACATATCAACCTTCCAACCGCAAGAGAGTCAACAAGCACGGCTTCCGCGAGCGCATGAGCACTCCCAACGGCCGTCGCGTACTTGCAGCCCGTCGTGCCCACGGACGCAAGAAACTCACCGTTTCTTCAGAGGAGCGCTATTAGGAGTTGCCGTTTTGCGGCATTTGAGAATTGAGACGCACAAGGTTGCGTCTTTTTTTTGTGCCTGTATTACAGCAGCAGTTCCAGATCCACCACATCCAACCACTGCCCGAATTTGTAGCCCACCCGTGTGAAACGGGACACCTGCGAAAAGCCCAAACGGAGGTGGAATGAAATGCTTTCCGCATTGTCTGCGGTGATGCAGGCTATGAGGGCGGAGTATCCCAGGTGCCGGCAGTCGTCAATCAGCGGCTCCATGAGCCTGCGGCCCAAGCCCGCGCCCTTGCATTCCGGACGCAGGTAGACGGTGGTTTCGAGGGTCTTGCAGTAGGCGGCTGACTGTTTCCAGGGGTGTACGTGGCTGTATCCTACTATCCGGCCATCCGCCTCGCAGACATGATAGGGCATTCCGGCATCCATAATCGCTTTCATGCGCTGCAGGATTTCCTCCTCTCCCACGGATTCCGTCTCAAAGGTTATGGTGGTTTCAAGAATGTAGCGGTTGTAGATTTCCGCAATCTGCGGGCAGTCCCGGAACTCGGCCGGTCGGATTATTGCGTTTTCAAGCATATGGTTGCAACTTTACCATCAACTTCTTTCAGTTTTTCTGAATCCAATGCAGCTTGATACACTCGATGCAAAGTCGATGTGATATTTTCTCCATTACGTTTATATCCAAATTCTCGTGCTGTAGCAACAAATAAATCATTTGGAGTAATGCCATAACTCTTTGAGACAATAGCTGTCATAGCTAACAATAACTCTTCATCGCAAATATAATTTATAGGTCTTAAATACTCACTGCCAACTTTGGGAACTCGTACTGCCAAATTTTCGAAGTCTTTGAAACGAACAAAATCGTCTTTAACGTCAATAGAACTCTTTAGAGATGTAAGTAATGATCTGATTTCATCTCGTACAACTGACGTTGCTTTCTGGCGATCATACAATGGAGCCATTTTTCTACAGAGCTCTTCAAAATGTATTGGTTGTTCTATTCCGATGATTGTTTTCAAGGCGTCCGGTGGTGTCAAACCTAAATACTTTTTAGGATCACATGATTCATATTCTATGAAACCAAACCCTTTTGAGTTTGTTGGTTGCTCAATAGCTTCCTCTATGACAAAGTTTTCGATAAAATGTGAGTGCTTAGTCTGTGTAACATTCTTGCTTTGAGTTCTTTTTAATGAATCTTCTACTGCTGCAACCAGTTTCTCTTCCTCTGTTTTTGGGTCTTTAATCCAGTCTGTTGACCAAATTCTATAAATTCGCCATCCCATGCTTTCCAACATTTCCTGACGCAACCTGTCTCTTTCACGGGCAGTTCTGGAACTATGGTATGTTGCACCGTCACATTCTATTCCTAAGGCGAACTTTCCACTTAAAACGGGATCTTTTACGGCCATATCAATTCTAAACCCAGAACATCCTACTTGTGTTATTACATTATATCCCTTTGATGTCAGGAAATCATATACGGCTTCTTCAAATGGAGAATCAAAATTCAAGCTATTATCATATGATAATTCGTTTTCAATAGCAGAAATGCCCTGCTGAGCAAATTCAATATAAGAACGTAACATTTTTACGCCCTCAGAAGAAGTTTTATCTGTATCTATATCAGTTGGTAGAATAGACCCAACAAGTTTAATATTATACTTTGCACGTGTAATTGCTACATTTAATCTCCTATATCCACCATCACGGCTAAGAGGCCCAAAATTCATATACATAATTCCTTTATTGTCACGTGCATAACCAATGCTAAAAATAATAGTATCACGTTCGTCACCCTGTACATTCTCAAGATTCTTTATAAAGAAAGGACTGTCTTTTTCTTCTGAGAAAAAATATTCATAAGAATTGTCTCTAATCCTTTTTTTCCGAATGGCTGCATCAACTGCATTTTGTTGTGCCTCACTAAATGTAACAACACCAAGCGACCTGTCAGGATGCCTGCGAATATGTTCAAACACCAAATCTGCAACCCTACTTGCCTCTATAGGATTATTGCGTTTTCCACTTCTGTCATAAACGCCATTGGGGACATGAATATATTCGACACCAAAATCTGTCGCAGTTTCGACTGATGATGGGAATGTTATCAAAGAGTTGTTGTAAATTTTAACATTCGAAAAAGCTATAAGATGCTCATGCCGGCTTCGATAATGCCAACGTAATCCTCTTTCAGGTAAAACAGCAACTGCTTCATCGAGGATGGATTCGTAAGCTCCAGAATAATCGTCTTCTTTATCTGCATCGGTATCATAATCATCATCGTTTAACGAAGCTGCGAAGAAATTAGTGGGTGGCAACTGCTTTGTGTCACCTACAATTATAGTTTGCTTTCCTCGCATAATAGCTCCAATCGCATCTTCTGTATGAACCTGTGATGCTTCATCAAAAATTACCATGTCGAATTCATAGCTGTTGGCTTCCAAGAAAACGCTCACGGATAATGGTGACATCATAAAGCAGGGCTTTAATGATGTTATTAAATTAGGAATGGACATGAATAATTTCCGTAAAGGCATCAGCCTTCTTTGTTTACTCAGCTCCCGTTTTAGAATACCTATTTCATCTTTCGTTGTCGTGATTGCGTTAAAATCCGGCATCCTTGACATGACTCGTTCTCTAACCCGTGCTTGTGCAATTTTGAATTGTGCTTTATCCCGTGTACAGAATTCATCTACAAGTTGCTGATGAATTTTCCTTCTAAAATTAAGAACGGCGGGAAATTGTGGTAATATTTTATCGAGCCACAAATTATAGAATCTTTTTAAATAAGCATTTACGATATCATCGGATGATATGTTTTTAGTTTCGACTTCTGACAAATAAGAACCTAATCCAACATTCTTACATTTTTCTCTAATCAAACGATAATCTACCCACTCTTCAAGAAGAGATTTGTTGTCTCTACACAATTCCATTCTGCTGCTTAACTTGACGAGATCTTCTTCATAAAATGATGAAGGATCGTCAAATAAAGCAAAATACCATTCTACAGGTTCTTTTAATCTATCGCATAGTTCTATTAGCTCCTGTAAACATTGTTGTATGTAATATTTCTCCGTGCATATCTTACTGACAAATTCGTTGGGAAGATTGTAAGAGTCAACGCATTTTCTTACTTCAGCGGCATAGGATAACGCCTCTTTCAATTCATTCCAATCTGTTTTTAAGCCTTTATAATATTCCTCGTAGTGATTTGAAAGATAAGCATCCTTATCCTTTAATTCATTTTTCTTGGCTTGCATCTTAGAAAGGTCCTGAAGTTCAGAAAGGATTGTGTCAAAATCACCTTCTTCCTTACGTTTGCCAAGTACTCTTGAATATGATTCTTCGAAAGAAGACAAATTGGCTATAACTTCATCCAATTTTTTGAAAATTGTACTTGTTTCTGTTTCTTCGTTGAAATCAGTCGTAAGTAACAAATTTGCATTTTTATAAATATTTTCAACAAGCGAAAGAGGCTTCTTTTCAACAAATGCCTTTAACTCTACGATGGGAATAGAAGCTTCCATTAACATTTGCAGCATGGTTTGTGTGACAAGCCCCCTCATAGAGAACAGTGTATTGAAAGTGTCAACAATATGTTCAAGTAAGCCCCAATCTGTTTCTATTCCCTTGTAATATATCCCGTAATCTGCAATGTATTGTTCTTGCCGGGTTTCTATAGTTTTGTTTACATCAGATAAGCTTTTCAATAAAGTAAGTAGAGACAATGCTTTATGATATGACAAACCTGAAGAGTTAGTTAGATATTTTTTTAGTTCCCGAATATCAGACCTATAGCCTTTATTAAAGAATCTAAAGAAAGAATTGTATTCTCCTCTGAAGCGTTGAAGCATTGGATATAAATCTTGCGACAAAATATCTTTGTCACACAGACTCAAGATTTCAGATTGGGCATCTTTGCATTTCTCATGCATTGATTTGCAATTTGCTATTGTGGTTTGTATTCTTTGTGTTTCTTCACGGTTAAGAAGATTTTGTGTAGGTATGTATTGGGATAATGATAGTAAGGTGTCAAAAATCGACACGTATTGTTTAAAGCGCGCTAATGTTGTAGGTGGCTCTTCAATACCTAATTTTTTTGATATCTTCCCTACATGATCATATAAATTTGTTAAAGCATTTTTGCATGACGATAATGATTCTTTAATGCTAACAGCGTTATTCGCAATATCATTGGCACACGTTTCTTTGAGTTCGCTTTTCAACGTTCCCACTGTGCGTAGTAAAGTTTCATGCAACAAGTCTGCATCGCATTCTTCTATATCTTCATTATAAACGTCATATATTGTTGCTTCTAATAAATTTATGTCATCAGTTAATTTGTTATACTGCTCGATTTCTGCAAATAATACATCAAATTCATTCGAGTATATCCATTTTTGTGGTATTACAGAAGGTCGGGCACCCAATTCCAACAACTCCTTCAGTAAATCACACCCTTTAAGAGAAACTGATATAGTTAATCCTAATTTTGCGCAACAATCATTAACGCAATCATTGATTCTTGTCATCAATGGCAAACAAGACGTGATATTAGCATCAATATCATGTCTCAACTCATTGGTTAAATATTTTATGTTTGAGTTTCGCCAAGCATTAGTAGAGTAATCTTCTGTCCTTTTGCCAATTGTGGCAGAAAGTTGTTTTAGGAAGTATATTTTCTCTTCCAATTGCTCTACGGATGTGTTCTCAACATCTTTGATCTCAAAAATATAATTGGGCGTTTGTTCTAATTTTGCCAATCTGCCATTTATATCAAAAATCGAAACGTTTAGTTTGGAGCACGGCGTATGTAATTGTAACTGATAATCGTTTAGTTCTTGACGTTTCCTTTCTAATATGGTCAATTCGTGCAGAGCTTCTTCTCGTACTTTTTTCCTGTTCAAAGAAATAGAATTTGCAAGTTCATGCAAGATTTCTTTCTTATTGGCTTTGTAACTATGCAAGGAGATGCAAAAATCAGCCAACCCGACTTTTGCTAAACGATTATATACGACTTGCAGAGCTGCTACTTTTTCAGACACAAACAGAACTTTTTTCCCATCTGCAATTGCTTCAGCTATTATATTCGTTATAGTCTGGCTTTTGCCTGTTCCTGGAGGCCCTTGCAATACAAAGCTAACTCCTTTTTTGGATAACAATATTGCATCTTGCTGGCTTGAATCAGCGTCTACAACTTGGAAAGTATCTATAGGACGTTCATTTTTGTCGTGATCATAATTATTTAACTCATCCGGTATTTGTAATGGCGGCTGTTCGCCAACTATTGCAGCTATGATTGCATTTGCACTCAACTTATCTTCATTTCTTTCTAAATCCCTATACATGTTGATTTTTAAGAAAGAAAGTGTTGTCAAATTAGTACAACGCTCTACAGACCATCCATGAGCTTCTACAAGATTCTCAATTTTGCGGAAATAGTTTTCAAGTTTATCATGAGCTTCATCAAAATCAGGTAACACAATCCCAAAATCGTTATCCAATTTATAAGCTAATGTTGGATTAACGACTATCTCATCCTCATGTAAAGACAATTTATAAGGGGATGTCAGAGATTCTATGGTTAGTTTAACTGGGACTAAGATTAGCGGAGCATAAAATATTTGTGTAGAATCTTCACGCTCTCTCCATTTTAACAGACCAAAAGTGAGATACAAGATATTGATGCCGCGTTCTTCAATAGAAGTATTTGCCCTATAACGCAAATGTTTCAGAGTTTTTTGAAGTTCTTTTGGGCGTTCGGATGTTTTTACATCCCCTTCCGATATTACCTCACAAGGTTCATCGCTGGCATCAAATAAATCTCCCATTCTCTCAATAACATACGGAAATGCTATTTCTTTTTCATGAATGGCAATTGTTGAAAATAGCGATTCGCAAGAAGGTGATATTATACGAACATTTGAGCGCGTGTTGCATTTGAAGTTTATAAGGCGATTCCTTTTGCCAAAATCCAGCAAAAGTTTTTTCCATGTATCTATGCGATTATGAAGTTGTGTTCCCATTCCCATTATTATCTTTTTTATAATGTCAACTTGTAGCGTTTCCGTTATTTTGCAAAATACTCGGTCTTTAACCAATAGGCGTAAATCGGGTCCTGGAACGAGATTTTGCCTGCGTTGTTATCCAATATGTCATTCTTGATAAGTGCGGCCTTTGAACGGGATATTGAGGTTGTTGAAGAGATTTGATAACGATGCATCACTTCAGTCGAGCTAATGGCCTTTTCTCCGGCAATGAGGGCTTTGAGATAGTTCAGTTGCTGTGTGGTCAATGTTTCCGTGATTGTTACAAACAACAGACTTAACTGCTCCACCAGCGCCGTGTGTGCCTCGCGTACGATTTCAACTGTACATACATCCTTCGTTCTGAGCCATGAAAGTTGGGCCAGCTGCTGTGCGTAGTATGGATGGTTATCTACGAGTTTTGCAATCAAGTGGCTTGCTTCATCGCTGATGTTCTTGCCGGTGTCGGCGAAACGATTTTTGAAAAAATCCACGAGGCAAGGCGTCTCAATCTTACCCAGAAACATCAGGTTCCCGAACTTGTAGAAAGGTTTTGATGAGTCGGTGAACACCTCCAGCATCATGTGGCGCTTGCTTCCATAGAGACAATAGGCCACATTTTGGTGCAGCTGCCAATGAGAACGCAACTTTTTCTGGAAATAGTCCGGATCAGTAAATTCCGAAATATTTTGGAACTCATCTACGCAAATTACGATTTTCAAGCCCTTCTTTACTGCAATTTTTTCGGCAAGATCGAGCACTTCATCAGGTTTCCGCCTTACTTCCTCCCAATCGAAGTCAAGTGAAACCTCATTATTCGGGTCTGTACCGATTGAAATCTTAGGAACAAGATTCGAAAAGAAACTTTTTACACTTTCGATAGCCTCTTCCCATTTTGTGGAAGTGGCTGCGATAACTTTTTGGGCGAGCAGCGAATAGAAATGTTCCTCACTACGCACATTGAAAAGGTCAATATGGCAAACCCGAAGCTTACTGTCCTGTGCCATCGCCAACTTTGCGGCCTTATTTACAAGCGAACTCTTACCCCAGCGGCGAGGAGAGATAATAATCGTGTTGATTAAAGACGTAAAGTGCTGAACCAGATCGGCCGTTTCCTTTTCACGGTCGGTAAAATTCTCTCCGGTAGCAATCTTCCCAAATATAAACGGAGTTTCCATAACGTGCTATTTTGACTTTCAGCGCAAATATAGCACATAAAATGTAACCTCACAAAACGTTGCAACAAAATGTGTATATACATTTTTTGTAATATTAGTTGGCTGGAGTTGCCGTTGTGACAGATGCTGAAAATATCTGGCAAAATTGTAATAAGTACAATGAGTTCCTGTATCCGTGTTTTAAAAAGTGTTTCCTGTCAATTTATACGGTGACAACTTGGCTCTCCAATATAGAGCAAACCCTTTTGGCGTACTCTCGGATATTTATCGACAAAAGTCAGAAGGCTTGCGGAAAACGTCGTTCTGGAAAAAGTTCTTATATTGCCGATGAACAAAAACAGCAAAGCGATGAAAGGTTACAAAAAAGTTGTATCGGCACTGGCGGCGATGTCCGTTCTGGTAGCCTGCGGCGCGAAAAAGCAGCAAGACGCGACCGTCAAGTATCTTGTTCTCTATTATTCCCAGACGGGCACTACGAAAGCAGTGGCTGAAGAATTGCAAAAGGCACTCGGGGCGGACATTGACAGCATCACACTGGAAAATCCCTACGACGGCACTTATGACGAGACAATAGAACGCAGCCGTCAGGAGCGCGAAAGCGGTGTCACCCCTGCGTTGATGCCCCTGAACGTCAATCCAGACGATTACGATGTAATCTTCCTGGGCTATCCCGTTTGGTTCGGCACCTACGCTGTTCCTGTAGCCGGTCTGCTCAAGGAATATGACTTTGCCGGGAAAAAGGTCGTGCCGTTCTGTACCTTCGGCAGCGGCGGACTGGAATCATCAGCGGAAGATTTGAGGAAGGCTTTGCCGGAAGCGGAGATAGCAGACGGGTATGGTGTAAGAACCGCACGCATGGCGGCCGTTCCTAAAGAGCTAAGCCGCTTTTTGGTGGAAAACGGCTATATAGATGGGGAAGTGGAGACTTTGCCCGAATATTCGGAACAGCAGCCTGTGACGGATGAGGAAATAACCATTTTCGATGCGGCCTGCAGCGACTATCGCTACCCGTTGGGCACGCCTGTGACGGTCGGCAAACGCAGCACAGCCGATGGCACCGATTACGTCTATACAGTGAAAACCGGCAATAACGACGGAACCGCCACCATTTACGTCACGGTGGGCAAAGAAGAGTACGCGAAACCGGAATTTACACGCATTGTACGATAGAGGGATACCGGGAGCGGCCGTAATCGGCTACGTAAATTACAGCAACAGCAGCTTGGTGACCAGCTCCCGCAGCAATTCGCCCGGCTCCGTGGCCTGTCCGTTCCCGCCCTTGCCTAAATAATCGTATTCGCACAGCAGCGACACGGCAGCTATGGCCTTTGCAGGCGGATAATTGCGCACGGCATTGTCGTACTCGCGATAGAAATAAGGATTTACCCCGGTCAGCACTGCGGCTTTCTCTGCAGGTGAGGGCCGGGGATTGCCTTGCAGCAGTGCTCCGTAGCGCAGTATCCTGTAGAAGTGGGTGTATAGTGCGCTCACCGCCATTGGCATGCTGAATCTGGCAGCCACACCTATGTGCGAAGCCAGTTTCAGGGCCTTGGCCGAATTTCTCGACGACAGTTCCTTGCACAGTTCGAACACGCTGAATTCCCGGGATATGCCCACATTCTTCTCTATGTCCTCCACACTTATCCGCGTGCTGCCTTCGGGCAGGTTCTTCAGAAGTTTGTCGGTCTCCACGGCTATGCGGGACAGTTCAGTGCCCGTGGATTCGCCGAGTAGCGATGCGGCAGCAGGGTCGATTGTCAGCCCTCGGCCTGCATAGTATGAGATTATCCAATCGGTGATTGCATAGTCGCGGATTGCGGGGGAGTCCACCACTGTACCTATACGGCTGACCTCTTTATACAGCGACTTCCGTTTGTCCGCCGAAGCCTTGTGCAGCAACAGTACGAGCACCGTGCTCTCTAACGGCTCCTTGCAGTAGAACGCGACGGATTCCAGATCCTTCATCATCTGGGCCTCCTTCACGACCACGAGCTGTCTCTCCGCCATCATCGGGAAACGCCGTGCGGCGGAAAGCACCTGGTCGGCATTGACCTCCGATCCGAAACAGATGGTCTCGTTGAAATCCTTTTCCTCCTCCGGTATGCAGTGCTCGATTATACAGCGGCATACCTGTTCGGGATAATACGGCTCATCTCCCATCAGCAGATACACCGGACTGAAGATGCCTTTGCGGACATCTTCCTCAATCCGGGCGCATTCGGCCGCGATATTCCGGGTCTGTTTTGCCATGGTTTTCCGCGCATCCCGGGAACCGGGGAATCCGGTCTACTTCTTCCGGCAATAAATCTGAATGGGACAGCCGGTAAAGTTGAAGTTCTTGCGCAACTGGTTTTCAAGGAAACGCTTGTACGGATCCTTGATGTACTGCGGCAGGTTGCAGAAGAACACGAAAGCCGGGAATGCCGTAGGCAACTGGGTGATATACTTGATTCTCACGTATTTGCCCTTCCACGCCGGAGGCGGGGTTTCCTCGATTATGGGCAGCAGCGTCTCGTTGAGGACAGCCGTGGGTATGCGTGCGGAATAGTTGGCGCAAACCTCCGTGGCGGCTTTCAGCACATCCTGTATGCGCTGCATGTTGATTACCGAGGTGAAGATTATGGGTATGTCGTTGAACGGAGCGAGTCTGGCTTTCAGGGCCTCGGAATACTCGCGCATGGTGTTGGAGTCCTTCACGAAAAGGTCCCACTTGTTCACTACCACCACGCAGCCCTTGCGGTTCTTCAGTATGAGGTTGAAGATGTGCATGTCCTGGGCTTCCATTCCCGTGGTTGCGTCTATCATGAGCACGCATACGTCGGAATGCTCTATGGCGCGTATCGAGCGCATAACGGAATAGAACTCCAGATCCTCGTGTACCTTGGCCTTGCGGCGGATGCCGGCGGTGTCCACGAGCATGAACTCGAAGCCGAACTTGTCGTAATGCGTCTCTATGGAATCGCGGGTGGTTCCGGCTACCGGGGTAACTATATTGCGTTCCTCACCGATAAGGGCGTTCGTAAGCGAGGACTTGCCCACGTTAGGCTTGCCCACTATGGCTATGCGCGGCAGATTTGCGTAAGGGTCGGGACCGTCGTCCTCGTCAGGCAGCAGGCGCACGATCTCATCGAGCAGTTCGCCCGTGCCGCTTCCGTTTGCCGCCGAAATGGTGAAAATCTCGCCTAATCCCAAGGAATAGAACTGGTAGGCATCGTACATCTTCTCGCCGGAATCAACCTTGTTCACGCACAGGACTATAGGCTTGTCGTGGCGGCGCAGTATGTCAGCGATTTCCGCATCGTAGTCGGTGATGCCAGTCGCCGCCTCCACCATGAACAGCACGATATCGGCTTCCTCTATGGCTATATGTACCTGCGAGCGTATCGCGCTCTCGAACACGTCGTCAGAATTGCTGGTGTATCCGCCCGTGTCCACAACGGAAAACTCCCTTCCGCACCATTCGCAGCGGCCGTAATGGCGGTCGCGCGTGACTCCGGCGGTGCCGTCCACGATTGCCTGCCTCATGCCTACGAGGCGGTTGAAAAGAGTGGATTTGCCTACGTTAGGCCGTCCTACTATTGCTACTAAACTCATTGAACTTACAATCTTTGCATGCTTCGCTGTAGTCGCCGGTGCAGGACTTCTTGTGGTATTCGGCATCCACGTCCTTGAAGCACTTGATTCCCCGCTTCTGCATTTCCTCGTTGGAACCAACATCGTAGTTCGGAAAGTCCTTCTTTCTGAAAATGATGTTGAAGCACAATCCGAAAACGCACAAGGCTACGACGACGATACTTATGAGGAGAACTTTCAGCATTCCTTGAAATCGTATGACAATCCGCTAATATACGAAATCCGCACTGATGGACTGATAGCTGTAAACTTTGTGTATTACGCTGGCGAAGACCTCGGTCATGCTGACTATGCGCACCTTGGGGTCGTTCTCCAGTTCCGGGTGGGGTACGGTGTCGGTTATGAACACCTCTTCGAGCACTGAATTATGGATACGTTCCATGGCCTTGCCGGATAAGATTCCGTGGGTTGCGCAGGCGCGCACGCTCTTGGCGCCCTTGCTCATGAGCAGCTCTGCGGCCTTGCACAGAGTTCCGGCAGTGTCTATCATGTCGTCCACTATGATGATGTTCTTGCCTTCCACCTCTCCGATTGCCGTAATCGAGCCGACCACGTTGGCCCTCTCGCGGGTTTTGTGGCAGATGATTACGGAAGCGTCGAGTTCGCGTGCGTATGCGTTGGCCCTCTTGGCCCCACCCATGTCGGGTGCCGCTATCGCGAGGTCCGGAATGGCGCGACTCTTTATGTACGGGATGAATACTTTGCTGGCATAAATGTGATCCACGGGTATGTCGAAGAAGCCCTGAATCTGCTCGGCGTGCATGTCGCAGGCCATTACCCTGTCAGCTCCGGCGGCGTGCAGCAGATTGGCGACCAACTTGGCCCCGATTGCCACGCGGGGACGGTCCTTTCGGTCCTGGCGGGCCCAGCCGAAGTAAGGGATTACGGCTATGACCTCGTCTGCAGACGCTCTCTTGGCGGCATCGATGGTGAGCAGAAGTTCCATCAGATTGTCCGAGGGCGGAGTGGTCGACTGTATGATGTAGACCGCTGCACCGCGGACGCTTTCCGCGAACATAGGCTGGAATTCTCCATCGCTGAAATCAGTGATGTCAAGTACGCCGAGATGAAGCTCGGGTTCGTCCGGATCCCGAAGAGTATTGAGGTGTGCGATTACCTTCTTGGCGAAAACTTCAGAGGCTCTGCAGGAGAATAGTTCTAATCTGTGGGAACGTAACATTTTGCGTCAGTTATTTTATTGATTGAAGTGTAATGTCTATATGTTTCAGGATCTCCTCGCGGCCCTTCCCGCTCAAAGAAGACGAACAGAATATGTTCGGGAGCGATTCCCACTGTTCCGACAGCAACTGCCTGTCCCTTTCGACCTGTGCGGCGAGTACGTTGGGCCCCTGCTTGTCGCACTTGGTCAGGATGATGTCGAAGGGGATGCCGTTCTCCCCGAGTCTGGCAATGAAGTCAAGGTCCGTCCTGGTAATGTCAAAACGCGAGTCCACCAGCACGAAAAGCTGGACGAGCTCCGCTGAGTTCAGGATGTAGTCGTCTATGGTTGCGGCGAGTTCCCTGCGCCCCTTGAGCCCCAGCTTCGCGTATCCGTAACCCGGAAGGTCCACGAGATACCAGCTGTCGTTGATGAGGAAATGGTTGACCAGTTTCGTCTTTCCGGGAGTGGCGGAGGTCATGGCCAGTTTCCTGTTGTTGCACAAGGAGTTAATGAGCGAGGATTTTCCTACGTTGGATCTTCCGATGAATGCGAATTCAGGCAGTCTCCTGGCCGGTTTACCGGAAACCCTGACACTGCTGCCGACAAATCTGGCATCGGAAATCCTCATAAAAAAGTTGAACACTAACCTAATCGGCACAAATATAGTAAATCTTTGGGGAATTTCTTATTTTTGTACGGTATGCATGAAGCTGTAATTGATCTGTGTGAACTTCAGCGCAGGGTGCGGGATTCGGTCGAAGAAACCCTGCCGGAACGTCTTTGGGTAAAGGCCGAAGTGGCTTCCGTCCAGGTCAAGACCAACGGACATTGCTATATGGAATTGTGCCGTAACGATTCCGGCCGGACGCTCGCCAGGGCCAAGGCCGTGATATGGCGCGGAACCTACGGGCCGCTGATTACGTATTTCCGTGAGGCGGCCGGGTCTGACATTCAGGTCGGCATGGAGATTCTGGCCCTTGTGCAGGTGAGTTACAGCGAGCTTTACGGACTTACGCTCAGCGTCAGCGAACTTGAACCGGCATTTACGGTAGGCGCGGCGGAACTGGAGCGCAGGAAAACGATTGAGAGGCTTGAACGGGAGGGCCTCATAGGCAAGCAGAAAAATCTGAAAATCCCGGAAATTCCCTATAAACTGGCAGTGATTTCAGCGGAGGATGCCGCAGGTTATGGTGACTTTATGAGGCATCTTAACGAAAACGTGTATGGGTTCAGCTTTTGTGTGAAGTTGTTCCCGGCAAGGATGCAGGGCGTGGAGGCCCCGGCCTCCATCTGCGAGGCACTCGCAGAGGTCGAAGCCGACCCGTTCGGCTTCGACGCCGCACTGCTGATCCGGGGCGGCGGCTCGGCGCTTGACCTGGCCTGTTTTGACGACTACGGACTCTGCTTCACCATAGCCCATTGTTCCGTCCCCGTCTACACTGCGATAGGCCACGAGCGCGACTACCATGTCGCCGACATGGTAGCCTTTGACTTCGTCAAAACCCCGACGGCCCTTGCGGACCTCTTCGTGGACGCGCTCGCCGCCGAGGACGAAAGAATCACCGCCTGCGGTACGAAGCTCCGGCTTGCCTTCGCTTCGCGCCTCGCCGCAATGGATGCCGCCCTCGAAGCCCTCTCCACGCGGATAAAATCCGCTGATCCCCGCAAGCTGCTCGAGCGCGGCTACACCCTGGTGGCCGACTCCTCCGGCCGCGTACTCAAATCAGTCGCGTCCCTCGGCACTGGTGACACCATACATGTACTCTTTTCAGACGGCCGGCTGACAGCCACCGTAAACGAAACAACAAGACAATAATGGAAGAATTCAACTACTCTGAATCCCTCGCTGAACTGGAAAGCATTGTGCGGAAAGTGGAAGACCCCTCCACCCCGATAGACGATATAGAAAATTACATCCGGCGCTCCGACGAGTTGATTGCCGGATGCCGGAACTACCTTAGAACACTAAAAACACGAACTGATAATCTCTGATACAATGAAAAAGATTTATCAAACCGACCCGTGGCTCGAACCTTTCAAGGGGGCCATCGATGCGCGTCACGAGCGCATATTGGCGGACAAGAAGAAGCTGGCCGGCAACGGAAGCCTGTCTGCTTCGGTAAACAACCATATCTACTATCCTCTCCATAAGGAAGATGGCCACTGGGTCATTCGCGAATGGGCTCCGAATGCCACCCGCATCTACCTGATTGGGGAATGCAACAACTGGAAGCGTACGGAAGCTTATGCTTTCAGCCCTGTGGGTCAGGGAAACTGGGAGCTCAAAGTCCCGCTCATGTTCCTGCATCACGGAGAGCTGTACAAACTTTGGGTCGAGTGGCCCGGAGGAGGAGGCGAAAGACTTCCGGCCTATGTTACCAGAGTGGTCCAGGACCCGGACACCAAGATATTCTCGGCTCAGGTATGGGATGCCGTTCCCTACGAGTGGAAGCACAGGAAACCCGGCAAGCGGCCCCACCCCCTCATCTATGAATGCCACATCGGAATGAGCTCCGAGGAGGAGAAGGTGGCCGGCTTCACCGAATTCAGGACGAAGGTGCTGCCGCGTGTCAAGGCCCTCGGCTACAATGTATTGCAGATAATGGCCCTGCAGGAGCATCCCTATTACGGCTCCTTCGGTTACCAGGTGTCGAATTTCTTTGCCCTCAGCTCCCGTTTCGGTACTCCGGAGGAATTCAAGGCCCTCGTGGACGAGGCGCACAAGATGGGAATGGCCGTTATTATGGATATAGTACATTCCCATGCCGTGAACAACGAACTTGAAGGCATAGGACGTATCGACGGTCACGATGACCTCTACTTCTATAAAGGTCATCAGGGCTATCATCCGGCCTGGGGCACGCGTTGCTTCGACTACGGCAAGGATGAGGTCAAGTATTTCCTGCTGGCCAACTGCAAATATTGGATGGAGGAATACCACCTCGACGGTTTCCGCTTCGACGGCGTGACCAGTATGCTCTATTGGGACCACGGTCTGGGCCGCGACTTCGGCAGTTACGATGACTATTTCAATGTAGGCGTGGACGAGAACGCAGTCAGCTACCTCGCCCTTGCCAACATGCTCATACACGAAATCAACCCCAACGCCATTACAATAGCCGAGGATATGAGCGGTATGGCCGGACTGGCTGCGCCCTTCTCTGCCGGTGGAGTGGGCTTCGATTTCCGCATGGCGATGGGTATTGCCGACCATTGGATAAAGTGGATAAAGGAACTCAGCGACGAACAGTGGAGCATGGGAGGCATCTGGTGGGAACTCACGAACAAGCGTGCCGACGAGAAGACCATCTCGTATGCCGAGTGCCACGACCAGGCCCTTGTGGGAGACAAGACCATAATCTTCCGCCTGATAGACAAGGAGATGTACTGGTGCATGAACAAGGAGTCACAGAACATGCTCGTGGACAGGGGAATAGCCCTGCACAAGATGATAAGGCTCGTCACCCTCGCTCTCAGCGGCGGCGGTTACCTCAATTTCATGGGCAATGAGTTCGGCCATCCCGAATGGATAGATTTTCCGCGCGAGGGAAACGGCTGGTCTTACAAATATGCCCGCCGCCAGTGGTCCCTGGCCGACAACGAACTCTTGCGCTATCAGGGTCTCAGGGACTTTGATTCGGTGATGATACACTATGTCCGGAAGGAGAAAATACTGGATAGTTATCCGGTTCAGCTTTATGTCGACGAGGAAAGGAAAGTTTTGATTTTCAGACGCGGAAATAGTATCTTTGCGTTCAATTTCAATCCGACGGCTTCGTATGACGATTTCCGTTTTGCTGCCCCGGAAGGGGAATATGTTATGGCCTTCAACTCCGACGAGCCGGAGTTTGGCGGCTTTTCTCGCTTGCAGAAGAACGAAAGACACGTCACGGTGGACGGACAGTTGTCGTTGTATCTTCCTTCCCGGGTCGCTGTTGTTTTGAAGCAAAACTTATAATATACTATGGCATTTTTAAAATTTAACAAGTCCGAACTTGTAAATCTGGCCTATTCGCTCAAGCGGGAGATTCTCTGCTCGAACAAGAGCGGCGCCTATTGCAACACTTCGATTCTTACTTGCAATACCCGGCGCTATCATGGCTTGCTCGCCGTGACTCTTGACCGTTTCGGCGGCGACCGCTTCCTGCTCCTGTCCGCTGTTGACGAGAGTCTCGTGGTCAAGGGCCAGCAATTCAATCTCGGCATTCATCGCTACGGGGAGATTTATGAACCCAGAGGCCATAAGTACATCGTGGATTTCAGTGCCGACCCCACGCCTTGCATTACCTACAAGGTCGGTGAGGCCACTTTCCGCAAAAGCATCGTGCTGGCCCAGGACAGAGACCAGGTGATGATCAAGTACGAACTGGTCGATTCTCCCGCATCCGTCAAGCTCATGCTCAAGCCGTATCTGGCCTTCAGAAATGTGCATGAACTCACGCATCAGAACGATGTGGCGAACACTGCCGGTTCAGCTATCCTCAATGGCGTAGCTTACAAGCTCTATCCCAACTTCCCTGACCTGAATCTGCAGATCAGCGACTCCAAGGCCCGTTTCGTGGCAAGCCCCTGCTGGAACAACAACATTACCTACTCCGACGAGTATCGCCGTGGTTTCGACTGCGTTGAGGACCTGTTCGTGCCGGGATATTTCGAGCTTTCGCTCCGCCCGAAGGCTTCCGTGGTCTTCTCCGCTTCAATACTCCAGGAAGAGCCTTCCAGCTTCAAGCGCGACTTCACCGCCGCCGTCAAGAGCGTGGGCGAGATTACCGGATACCGTGATCAGCTCCGCAAGTGCGCGGATTCGCTGATTACCGACCATAACAACCGCAAGCGCATCAACGCCGGTTTCTCCTGGCTGTACACCGGACTCCTCCGCGAGAGCCTGCTCAGCCTTCCCGGACTCGCGCTCTGCGGCTTGAATGACCGCAAGCTGTTCGAGGAAACACTCGACAACCTCATCGCCAACGAGCAGGAGCGCCTGTTCCGCCGCACCACCCAAGTCGAGGCCCCGCTGTCCCTCGCCGGTGTGCTCCAGTCTTACATAGCATACGGCGCGGATCCCAAGGCTGTCTGGAAGAAGTACGGCACAATCATGCGCGGAGTGATTGAGAGCTATCTGCCGGGCGAGCGCAAGGAAGTCGCCATGCAGCCTAACGGACTGCTCTGGGCGCAGATGGAAAATACGGCCCTCAGCTGGATGAACTGCTACGTGAACGGCAGGCCCGTCACCGAGCGTGCCGGCTATCAGGTGGAAACCAACGCAATGTGGTACAACGCCATTTGCTTTGCCTTGGAGATGGAGAGCAAGTACGGCTCGAAACACAGCCAGTTCGTGTCCAAGTGGGTTGGAATCCGCGACCTGGTCAAGGAGAATTACCAGAAGACTTTCTGGAGCGACGAAATCGGCTGCCTGGCAGACTATGTGAATAATGACGGCCAGAACCTCGAAATCAGGCCGAACCAGCTCTGCGCAATCGCGTTGGATTATTCACCCGTGGACGAGCTCCTGTTCCCCTTAATACTCAGGACAGTGGACCGCGAACTCGTTACGGCACGCGGAATCCGCACCCTTTCTCCCCGTGATGTCAAGTACAGGGGAGTGTACGAGGGCTCGCAGATTGACCGCGACCTTTCGTCCCACCAGGGCAGCACCCGTCCTTCCCTGCTCGAACCCTACATCAAGGCTTCGTTCCGTGTCAAGGGCGCGTCCTTCCTCAAGAGGGCTGAGTGGCTGGTTGAAGGCTTTTATAATGACTTAAACAAGCACGGAGTAGGCGCATTCTCCGAACTTTATGACGGAGATCCCCCTCATGAGCCCCACGGGGCCATTTCGTCGGCTCTCAGCACGGCGGCGTTGCTTTCCATTGATTCAATGATGGACAAATACAGGGAGGAATCGAAATGAGAGTTCTGATGTTCGGATGGGAGTTTCCGCCCCATATTGCGGGCGGACTCGGTACAGCCTGCGAAGGCATAGTCAAAGGTTTGGCATATAATGGTGTGGAGACGCTTTTCGTGATGCCGAGCGCGAGCGGTGATGAGGACCAGAGCTGCACGACCATTATCAATGCGAGCGATGTGGCCGTTGCCAATATCAGCGAGACGGTCGAGGAATTCGTCGACAAGGTGAAGTTCATCACGGTGGACTCTGACATAGTTCCTTACGTTGACCCCGAAGAGTATCTTGATGCGGTGGAGGAAATGCGCCGCAATCATGTGCGCGAGACGACAGTAGGTTTCGGACAGAAGATCAAGTTCTCCGGAAAATACGGTGCCAACCTGCTTGAGGAAGTTTCACGCTATGCCCAGGTGGGCGGAACCATCGCCATGGAGCACAAGGATGAGTTCGATGTCATCCACGCCCATGACTGGCTCACCTATCTTGCCGGCATTGCAGCCAAGGAAATTACCGGAAAACCGCTTGTAATCCATGTTCACGCCACCTCTTTCGACCGTGGTACCGACGACATGGTGGATTCCCGCGTATATGCCATAGAAAAGCGCGGAATGGAAGTGGCTGACCGTGTAGTTACTGTGAGCGACCTTACCCGCAACATAGTCATCAACAAGTACAACATCAACCCAGAAAAGGTTGTCACCGTACACAATGCCGTCGATTTCAGCGGCAGGGACAATCTCCAGATTGAAAGGGGAGTGCGCGATAAGGTGGTGACTTTCCTGGGCCGTATTACTTTCCAGAAAGGACCCGATTACTTTATCGAAGCGGCTGCCAAGGTTCTCAAGAGGTGCAAGAACGTGCGCTTCGTGATGGCGGGTAGCGGAGACATGATGACCCGCGCCATCCACCATGTGGCCCGTCTCGGTATTTCAGACCGCTTCCACTTCACCGGCTTCCTGAAAGGACGCGAGGTGCAGGAGATGTTCGCCCTTTCCGATGTGTACATCATGCCGTCGGTGTCCGAACCTTTCGGAATCTCGCCCCTTGAGGCCATGCGCTCCAATGTGCCTACCATCATTTCGCACCAGTCGGGCGCTGCGGAGGTTATCAAGTACGCTCTGAAAGTGGATTTCTGGGATGTCGATGCACTTGCTGACGACATCTACGCTCTGCTCAACTACCCTGCGCTCGCCGATTTCGCGACCAAGGAGGGTTATCATGAGGTCAATGAGCTGAAGTGGAACAACGCCACGGCCAAGCTCAAGAAAGTTTATGAATCACTACTAAAATAATAACATGAAAAAGTCAATCTGCCTCTATTTTCAGGTTCATCAGCCTACGAGACTGCGTCTGTACCGCTTTTTTGACATAGGTAAGGATTCCCACTATTACGACGATTTCACCAACAGAACCATACTTAAAAGGGTAGCCGAGAAGTGCTATCTTCCCATGAACGAGCTTCTTTTGGAGACTATCGAAAAGACCAAGGGCAAGTTCAAGGTAGCTTTCTCAATTTCCGGCTCTGCTCTTGAGCAGTTCGACCGCTACGCTCCCGAGGTTGTGGCCAGTTTCCGCAAACTCGTGGAGACCGGTTGCGTGGAGATGCTTTGCGAGACCTACAACCACACTCTCGCATCCCTGAAGTCCAAGGAAGAGTTCAGGCATCAGGTGGCTACGCATAAGGCTGCAATCGAGGAACATTTCGGAGTGACCCCCAAGGTATTCCGCAACACCGAGCTGATTTATTCAGACAGCATAGGCAACGAGGTCTATGAACTCGGTTTCAAGACCATGCTCACCGAGGGCGCACGCCATATCATGGCCTGGAAGAGCCCCAACTATGTCTATAACAACGACCTCAATCCCAAGCAGAAGCTGTTGCTGCGCAACTATTCGCTCAGCGATGACATAGCTTTCCGCTTTTCGAGCGGTGCGTGGTCCGAGTGGCCTCTTACGGCCGAGAAGTACCTCGGCTGGCTTAAGGCTTCCGAAGGCGAAATCGTCAACCTTTTCATGGATTACGAGACCTTTGGCGAGCACCAGAGCGCAGACTGCGGCATCTTCGATTTCATGAAGAACCTGCCCTCGCTCGTCATAAAGGACGGAGAATTCGAGTTTGTGACCCCTTCGCGTGCCGCTGCAAAGCACAAGTCTGTGGGAGACCTTTCAGTTCCCGAGCCTATCTCCTGGGCTGACGAGGAAAGGGATCTTTCCGCATGGCTCGGCAACGAGTTGCAGCAGGATGCATTCAACAAACTCTATGCGCTCGATGAGAAACTGCGCCTCATAAATGATGAAGCACTCTGGGCCGATTACGGACACCTGCAGGAGAGTGACCACCTGTACTACATGTGTACCAAGTTCTTTGCAGGCGGTAACATTCACAGCAAGCTGAATGCCTACTCTACCCCTTATGAGGCCTTCATCAACTACATGAATGTACTCAGCGACTTCTCGATAAGGGTCGAGAACACGTTGGCTGAAAAACAATAAACAAAAATGAACAGAAACGATTTAGGAACACCGATCTGGAAAAGCGTGGTCGTAACCAGGCATCTGCCGGATGAACTTTCAGGCCTTGAACGGCTCTGCTGGAATCTCTGGTGGTGCTGGAACGACAATGCAAAGGCCATTTTCAAAAGAATTGACTCAGAATTGTGGCACAACTCCGGCCACAACCCTATGGAAATACTTGACAAGGTCAGCCTCAAGCGCTATCTTGCCCTGGCCAAGGACGCTGAGTTCGTGGCAAGTCTGAATAAGGTGATGGAGGAGTTCGACGCCTATATGGCCAAGAAAGAAGAACGCACCGATCCTTCGGTCGGCTACTTCTGCATGGAGTACGGAATCGATACCTCTCTAAAGATATATTCAGGAGGTCTGGGAATACTCGCGGGCGACTACTTGAAGGAGTCAAGCGACATGAACGTCAATCTCGTTGCAGTGGGACTGTTCTACCGCTACGGCTACTTCACCCAGCGTCTTACCGCCCAGGGAAATCAGGTTGCCGAGTATCAGGCCCAGAGCTTCATGAGGACTCCCGCACTTCCTGTCCAGGACGAGAACGGCGCATGGAAGACAATCAAGGTTGCACTTCCCGGTCGCGACATGCACGCCAGAATCTGGAAGGTTGCAGTCGGCAGGACTGACCTCTACCTCCTTGACACCGATTATGAGGACAATATCCCCGAGGACCGTCAGGTGACCCACCAGCTCTACGGCGGAGACTGGGAGAACCGTCTGAAGCAGGAACTTCTGCTCGGAATCGGCGGTGTGCGTGCCCTGCGTGCAGTCGGCCTGAACCCCACCATCTACCATTACAATGAGGGTCATGCGGCTTTCGCCGGTCTCGAAAGGCTGCGCGAGTGCATCAGGGAACAGCACTATTCCTTTGAGGAGTCAATGGAGCTGATCCGCGCTTCCGGACTTTTCACAACCCACACTCCAGTGCCTGCCGGACACGATGCCTTTACTGAGGACCTGCTCGGCAAGTATCTCGGAAACTATCCAGGGAGCATAGGTATTGATTGGAGGACGCTGATGACACTCGGTAAGGTGAACCCCGACAACCACGACGAGAAGTTCTCGATGAGCGTACTTGCCGCCAACATGTCACAGAACGTGAACGGTGTGTCCATGCTGCACGGCCAGGTGAGCCAGGAGATATTCTCCGACATGTATCCCGGCTATCTTCCCGAGGAGCTGTACATCAGTTACGTTACCAATGGTGTCCATTATCCCACCTGGACGGCACGTGACTGGAAGCCTCTGCAGGCCAAGGCGTTCGGAGAGGATTTCAAGACCCACCACTACGACAAGAAGTGCTTTGAGGGTATCTACAATGTCCCCGACAAGGACGTGTGGGAGGTGCGCAAGACGCTTAAGACCGAGTTGCTGAAAGCTCTGAACGAGCGTCTGGCCGATCCCGAATCCAGTGCCCACTATACTCCCAGGCAGATTGTCACCATCAGTGAGCGTCTGCGTCCCGATGTGCTCACGATAGGTTTTGCACGCCGTTTCGCCACCTACAAGAGGGCTACGCTGCTGTTCAGTGACCTCGACAGGCTCGCTGCTATCGTGAACAATCCCAAGCGTCCCGTACAGTTCATCTTCGCCGGTAAGGCGCACCCCGCCGATGCAGCCGGACAGGAACTTATCAAGCAGATTGTGGAAATCTCCAAGCAGGATCGTTTCCTCGGCAAGATCGTGTTCGTCTCAGGCTACGACATCACTCTCGCCAAGAGGCTTGTACAGGGCGTGGACGTATGGCTGAACAACCCTGCCCGTCCCCAGGAGGCATCCGGAACTTCCGGAGAGAAGGCCGCCATGAACGGTGTGATGCACTTCTCCGTGCTTGACGGATGGTGGGTCGAGGGTTACAGGCCGGATGCCGGTTGGGCATTGCCTCTCGAAAAGACCTACGATGATCCCGGATACCAGAACGAACTTGACGCGGCTACCATCTACGCTACGCTCGAGAACGAAATCACCGAGGTCTACTACGATGTGGATAAGAAAAACGGACTTTCTACAAGGTGGGTGGACTATATCAAGAATACGATTGCCAAGGTGGCCTGCAACTTCACCACAAACCGCATGCTTACCGACTACTGCAACCAGTATTACCTGCCTCAGGCCAAGAGGTTCGGCGAACTGACCGCTGACGATGCCAAGCTCGCACGCGAGATTACGGCATGGAAGCAAAAGGTGGCTGCGGAGTGGAACAACATCCGCATCATATCTTACACCCAGCCCGAGACCTCATACGTGCTGTCGCCCAATTCTCCGCTCAAGTGCGAGGTCGTTCTCGACCTTGGCCGTCTGTCCCCGGAGGATATAGGAGTTGAAATCGTGTTCAGTACCACCGACAGGCACGGCAAGGTTCACCTTAAGGACGTAGCCAAGCTCGAGATGACGGGTTGCGAGGACAACAAGGCCCGCTACTACACCGAAATCGTTCCTGATCAGACCGGAATGTACCAGGTGGGCTTGCGTTACTTCCCGACTAACAGTCTCCTTCCTCACAGGCAGGACTTCCCTCTTGTGAAATGGCTGTAGTCGCCACCGGATTTTTCGATGGTGTCCATCTCGGACACCGCAAAGTAATCAGAACTCTCGTCTCCTCGGCCCGTTCGCGCGGCGAGGAGGCGATTGTTTTGACTTTTGCACGCCATCCCCGTGCGGTGCTCCAGCAGGATGCGAGGATACTGCGCCTGTTGACTTCTCCTTCCGAGAAGGTGGAGATGCTGAAATCCTTGGGGGTGGACAGGGTAGAGGTGCTTGAATTCAGCCGCGAGTTCTCGCGGATGACGGCTGAGGAATATTTGCGTGATGTGGTAAAGGCCCGCTACGGCGGCACTGCCATATTGCTCGGCTATGACAACAGGCTCGGCTCCGACAAACTTACTCCCGAACTGATGGGACCGGTTGCGGCCCGTCAAGGACTGGATTTGATCGTGGTTCCGGCGGAACCGCTGGCTGATGGTCAGGCGGCGATAAGTTCCACCAAGGTACGTGAAGCCTTGGGGCTCGGTCTCGTTGAGAAAGCAGCCGGGATGTTGTCCTATGAATATTTCCTTAACGGGGTCGTGGTTTCAGGCAAGCAACTTGGCCGGCAGATAGGCTTTCCTACTGCCAACATGCGCCTGTACGAGCCCCTGAAACTCGTGCCGAAAGAAGGAGTGTACCTCAGTCAGGTGAACACTCTGGGCCGTAACTATTATGCCATGACCAATGTCGGCCCGATAGTGGAAACCCACATCTTTGATTTCAACGAGGATATTTACGGGCTTGACCTCAGGGTACAATTTAAAAAGCGCCTCCGTGATGAGAGACGCTTTGAAACTGTTGATGAGCTGAAAGCCCAGTTGTCTATCGACGAAGAACTCTGCCAAGCTCTTTGCGCAGGCCTTCCGCGCCTGTAATCTTAGTTGTGGAGATTTCTCCGTCAACTATGAGTATGGAGGTCGGCAAGGAACTGACATTGTAGGATACTATGGCCGGTGATGCCGTTCCCAATCCGTCGCAGACATTAATCCAGGGCAGTTTCTGTGCCTTGACACCGGCTCCCCATGAGGCCTTGTCCGCGGACACGCAGACGGAGTAAATCTCAAAGCCCCTGTTGTGGAAGTCCTCGTATATGGGCAGCAACGTGTCTATGTTCATCATCTTCTGTGCGGCATCGGTCTCGTCCCAGAAATGCACCAGGATGGCCTTGCTGTCCAATGCGCTCAGCGAGCGACGTTCCCCGTTGATGTCGGGAAGGTTCAGATCGGGGAATGGGGACACTTCCGTAGAACGCAGCTTGTTTTCCAGTTCGAGCAGCCTGAGGCGGCGGTTGGCCTCGTGGTCGAGAGCCTTGACGTACCTCGAATCGGGGTACACAGTCATCAGCGAGTCGGCCACGCCACGGAAAATCAGTGCGTCCGTTGACTGGTTGAACACGGGCGAAATTTCGCTCATCCTCTCGTACAGGACGGGTATCGAGGTCAGCGAGTGAGGATTCTCCAACACATATTTCACGCATTCGCGGTAATGCTGTATGTAGATACCGGCCATAGCCTGATTGTCTCCGTACGCATTTTCGAGGTCGCGCATGAAGCGGGCGTAAGACTGTTCAACGTCTCTCAGGCTCTCTGAGGCTTCGGAACCGCTGACGCTGTAGTTTCCGAGGGTGTCGCATACGAGCACGGCATGGTCACCGGTTTCGAGCAGCAGCCCGGCAATTCGGGTATCTCCGTAATAAAGGTACACGAATTCGGGGTCACCCTTGCGCACGTCCAGCTTGTAGCTGAATTTGCCGTTGGCGGAAGTGGTTATGGTGTCGAGCACGTCGAAGGTGTTCACGTTGAGTTTGGTGACTACGACGGGACTTTCGGGTGCGCCGGTCAGGGTGCCGCTGAATGATGCTTTCTGCGAGCATGAGGCAAGCGCGAGCAGTGCCGGCAGGAGTATTACCAGAGGTTTTTTCATTTGCTTGATTTTTAGAATTCTGCGAGTATTGCACTTGCGGCTTCCTGCATCTGCTCCGGTGTGAACTCAGGGCGTTTTTTCCTGAAATCCATGTCGCCTTCGCTCTGCAGGGGGATAAGGTGGATGTGGGTATGCGGCACTTCCATGCCGAGCACGGCCACGCCTATGCGCTTGCAGGGGATGGCTGCCTTCTGGGCTGCGGCCACCTTGCGCGCGAATTCCCAAAGTCCTGTGTAGGTCTTGTCGTCAAGCGAAAAAATGTAGTCGTCTTCCACATGCTTGGGTATGACGAGCGTATGGCCGTATGCAAGAGGGCTGATGTCCAAAAAAGCGTAATAGTCCTCGCTTTCGGCCACCTTGTAGGAGGGAATTTCTCCTTTTGCGATTTTTGTGAACAGGGTTGCCATCAGATGGAGATTTCGAGTATCTTGAACTTGATTATGCCGGAGGGAGCCTTTGCGTCCACGGTTTCTCCGACTCCGTGTCCCATGAGGGCCTTGGCTATCGGGGTAGTGGCGGCCAGTTTGCCATGGGAGAAGTCAGCCTCGGATTCTCCGACAATGGTGAATTCCATGGTTTTCCCGGTGTTGAGGTTCTGCACCTTCACGCGGTTGAGCATCTGGACCTTGTCGGTGCCGATTTGTGAACTGTCCAGCACCTTGGCGTTTGCCACCATGTTCTGGAGGTTGTGGATTTTGAGTTCCAACATGCTCTGGGCCTCGCGGGCCGATTCGTATTCAGCGTTCTCGGATAGGTCACCCTTCTCGCGTGCCTCTGCTATGGCCGCCGAGATTGCGGGCCTTTGGGCCAGTGCTTCGGCAAGTTCTTTCTTGAGTTTGTCGAGACCTTCCTGGCTCATGTAATGTATTTCTGACATCGTTCTATTGTTAAAATAAACCAAAAAAATACGAGTCCTGCTCGTGCTCGGCAGAACCCTGTGACTCCTGCAAATATAGCAATTTTTCGGATTTGCGGTGATAAAACTTAGTTTTCTTCTTCCGGGCTTTCGGGGGCGCTGCCTATCTGGAACTTTCCGCCGGCTGCTCCAAACTCCACGCGCCTTTCTGCCTGAATTTATCGATTTAAAAGAAGCACCGGCCGCTGCGGTGGTGTTGCCGCACCGGGTCCCGAGGCTTCCGTGGAAACGTTTGCCGAAAACTGCCGCGCAGTCAGTGTGAAATATTAACGGAAAAACCGCTAAATTGGTCAAAACTAATAACCAATGCTACCAATGGATACGAAAAACCATACAGTTTCGGAGATTCTCAAGAAGGCTTCCGGAAAATTTGAACTTGATGACATGCTTGGCCTTGTGCGCGACCACGGAATCCGCATGGTCAATTTCATGTACCCGGCAGGCGACGGCAGGCTGAAAACCCTGAATTTCGTGCTGGACAGCGAAGAATATCTGCGTTCGCTGCTGTGCCGTGGCGAGAGGGTGGACGGTTCGAGCCTGTTTCCCTTCGTCCAGACAGGAAACAGCGACCTCTATGTGCTTCCGCGCATATCCACGGCCTTTTTTGATCCGTTCACCGAACTGCCTACGCTATGTTTTCTCTGTGCGTACTTCGACAAGGACGGCAAGCGGCTCGAATCTTCGCCTGAATATATGCTGCACAAAGCCTCGGAAAAATTCAAGTCCGGGACAGGACTGAGTTTCGAGGCGATGGGCGAACTCGAATACTACATCTCTGCTCCTGAGGAAGGTCCGCTGGCAATGTATCCCGCAACCGACCAGAGAGGCTATCATGAGTCGGCACCTTTTTCCAAATTCGGCGATTTCCGCATGAAGTGCATGTATTTCATGATGCTTGCAGGCGTGAGCGTCAAGTACGGCCATTCGGAAGTCGGCAATTTCAGGAAGGACGGCAGGGTGTGGGAACAGAACGAGATAGAACTGCTGCCCGTGCCTGTGGAGAAAGCTGCCGACGACCTCATGCTGGCAAAATGGATTATCCGCAACCTTGCATACCGGGAAGGACTCGAAGTCAGCTTCGCCCCGAAGATTATGGAAGGCAAGGCCGGCTCCGGCTTGCATATACACATGCGCCTGCTGGACGACAAAGGACGTAACGTGCTGACGGATGAGCGTGGAAACATCTCCGACACGGCACGCAGGGCCATTGCGGGACTGATGGAACTCGCTCCTTCGATTACCGCTTTCGGCAATGCCAATCCGACTTCCTACCTGCGACTTGTTCCTCATCAGGAAGCGCCGACCGACATCTGCTGGGGAGACCGCAACCGCTCCGTACTCGTGCGCATCCCTCTCGGATGGTCCGGGACCGGCGAGGACATGTTTGCCGCCCTGAACGGGAAGCCTTGTCCGCTGGTGTACGGAAACTCGAAGCAGACCATGGAAATACGATCGGCAGATGCTTCCGCCGACATTTACCGGCTGCTTGCCGCCCTCTCCATTGCCTGCGCCCACGGACTTTCGCGCCCGGATGCACTAGAAATCGCCGGGCGTACCTACGTGGACGTGGATATACACAAGGCCGGAAACGCCGCCGTCGGAAGACTTGCTCACCTGCCCGATTCCTGCGCAGCTTCGGCCGATATGCTGGAGCGCCAGAGGTCCGTCTATGAAGCCGACGGGATATTTCCTCCCGAGGTGATAGACAGTATAATTGTACGTCTGCGCTCATACGGGGACGCTGACCTGCGCGGGAGACTCAAGACCAACCCCGACCTCGAAGCCTCGTTGGTTGCGGAATTCTACCACTGTTGAATTGCCGCCGGGTATTTTGGTATCGCTGACATTTGCACGGACAGGGGCCGAAAACTGCGTTTTCGTTGATGCAACAAAATGCTCCTGCTCCGCCTTGCGTGGAGGCCAGTGAGGGACAAACAATCTGGCCAGTTACGACAAGTCCGCCGGAACAGGCCTTAAGTACGTATGGGCAAGGCCGGATGCTAAAGCGGAAGCAATTCCCGCAGCGCGCGGATGTAATCCTCGAAGGCCTTGATTCCCTTTTCCGTGATTCGGCAGGTGGTACGCGGTTTCCTGCCCACTATCTCCTTGCGCACCTCGATGTATCCGGCCTCGGAAAGTTTGTCTATCTGCACGCTCAGGTTGCCGGAAGTCGCATTGCTGATTTTTTTCAGGTAATTGAAATCAGCCTCTTCTACAGCGTTGAGCGTAGACATTATCACAAGCCGGAGTTCGGAGTGGAGCAACGGGTCCAGTTTCTGAATGCCTCCCATAATGCTGTCAGTTCTTGGCTGCCCGGATCATCAGCAGAGCCGGGACAATCAGGTCCAACAGGGCACATACGGCTATGGAAACGGGAATCCAGATGCTGCCACCCGAATTTCCCACAAAGAGAAGCATGGCTATTACAGTCGCTGCCAGCGCGCTTGCCCAGGCGAGCCACAATTCGCACAACCAACCGGTCAGGGCTGCGGCAAAGCCCATCAGAACGATGATGGGAATGGTGCATGATACCAGCCCGATTGCGCTCATGATGCCGAGGGTTGTCGCGAAAATACCGAAAGTGAACCAGATTCTTCCCACGGCCGTTCCGACCACGTTCTTGCCGGAAGCCGGCATTTTCCTGTCGGCGATCAAATCTATGGGCCAGCCTATTATTGTGATGAACCAGGCGAAATGCCACATGGGATTGCCGCCGCTATAGTTCAGTCCGAGCAGGACGATGCCGGATGCAAGCAGCACGATGGCACCCCAGATGAGCAAGTGTACACCGCCGCTGCGCTGAAAATCTTTCTGGCAGGTCCTTATGGTAGATTCTATGATCTCAAGACTCTGCCGAGCTGAAAGTTGATTTTCTTTCTCCATGACTTTAGAATTTTTTGTTGAACTTTATGTGTTTCCCCGGGTGGTTCACTGCTGCAGGATTTGCTGTAAGGCTGTAAACCTGTCGCAAATATAAAGTAGTTTATATTATAAACAAAATATTTTCTGACTTTTTTGCCGGGTGTGGCGGATTTTCGTCTTTTGCCCGGTGGCAGGCCACTCTTGGACGAGTTTTATTTTTTACTTTTACGGACAATTTCTATAAACAATGCCATTCAGAATAGGACAAGGATACGACGTACACCGTCTCGCGGCAGGGCTGCCTATGTGGCTCTGCGGACTTAAGATCGACAGCAAGGAAGGCTTTGTGGCCCACTCAGACGGCGATGTGGCCATTCACGCCCTCTGTGATGCGCTGCTTGGCGCATTGGCCCTCGGCGACATAGGCCACCACTTTCCCGACAGTTCCGACGAATTTGCCGGCATAGACAGCAAAGTGCTTCTGCGCCGTGTGATGGCCCTTGTGAGGGCGGAGGGTTGGGAGGTCGCCAACGTGGATATAACAATCGCCTTGCAGGCACCAAAACTTGCTCCGCATATTCCCGCGATGAGGCACTGCCTTGCCGAAACAATGGGTATCGACAGTTCCCGGGTGAGTGTAAAGGCGACTACTACGGAAAGGCTCGGTTTTGTAGGCAGGGGAGAGGGCTGCGAGGTATGGGCGGTCGCCTTATTGGAGGCTTCTGCTGAAAACTCCGAAAACTAACTCTAAAATTTTTGCAAATTCGCAAAACTATTGTACCTTTGCACTCCGTTTCGCAACGGAAACTCATTGAGATATGGTGTAATGGTAGCACTACAGATTCTGGCTCTGTCAGTGAGGGTTCGAGTCCTTCTATCTCAACCACCCTTCGAGGGTAAAATGGCGAGGTAGCTCAGCTGGTTAGAGCGTCGGATTCATAATCCGGAGGTCGTGGGATCATGCCCCACTCTCGCTACACCAGTAAGATTTAATGACAAGCGGCTCTCGCCTGTCATTTTTTATTTCTATATTGACCCCCGTTATGAAGCGATATCTATTATCAATGCTGCTGGCGCTGGTTCCTGTCTTCGTATCGGCACAGCAATGGGCGGTGGTCAATACTTCCGTGAGCTATCTCCGCGCCCGACCCGACTATGAATCCGGACTCGAGACCCAATGCCTCATGGGCACAGTGCTCCAGGTGACCGGTTCGGACCGCTATTGGCGCAAGGTTGATGCGCCCAACTACCGGGGTTGCTGGACCAATGACCTCACTCTCCACTATTTCAACAATCAGGAAGAACGCGACGCATACATTGATGCGCCGAAATTGATATGTACGGCAGAGTATTCCAGACTCTACTCCGCACCTTCATTCTCCGCTGAACGAGTTTCCGACCTGATAATGGGGGACATTCTGCTTCAGTCCACGGCAGCCGATGCCCCGAGAGGCTGGACTCCCGTGCGCTTGCCTTCCGGCACTCCGGCATGGGTCCCCGGCGGGGACGTTTCGGACCTTGACACCTGGCTCAACACACGTCAGGCCACGCAGGAAAGCATTGTGGCCACTGCCAGACAGTTTCTCGGAATCCCGTACATGTGGGGAGGAAATACCGTCAAGGGTTTCGACTGCAGCGGTTTGAGCAGTTTCGTGTACATGATGAACGGCATTGTGCTGCCCCGCAACGCCCGTGAGCAGATACATACGGGCACCGAAATTCCTTTCGATTTCGATCAGATGCAGTCGGGTGACCTCGTGTTCTTCGGCACTACCAAGCCCGACGGCAGCCCTGCAGCGGTGACGCATGTGGGCATATACATAGGAGACGGACGCATGATACATTCCTCCCAAATAGTACGCATAAATTCGCTCAGGGACTCCGAACCGGATTCCTATGGACGTATACCCATAGCGATACGACGAGTGCTCGATTCGGTCGGGACTGGCAAAGGCATCCAAAGCGCTGCCAGCCATCCCTGGTATTATAAGGAGCAGTAGTCCAATTTTTCTGACTTCGTCGCCCGATACTTTTGCGTATCACGATTTTGGGGTACGCATTGACGTAGTCGTCGCATCTGGTCAAACACCTTACTTTAGCAGATAAAAAGTTAATTTGTAATTTACGTAAAAAACAAGAATTAGTTCTTAATTTTTTATACATTTGCAATAAACTTTATAAAATTAATCTTATGAGAACTATTGGTATTTTTTTCTTTTTGTTTACCTTGGTTGCATGGTCATGTACCAGGGACATGCGTGAAGACATTTATAGTAATTCTGAAGAAACTATTGATGTTGAGATAGTTCCACTTGAAGATGCGTTGCAGTATCTTGAGGAGTTCCTTGCAGAGACAAATATGCCTCCCACCAAATCGGGCTCGACTCGGAAAATTGCAACTACTGAAACTCATTACAGCAAAACACTTTTGTCAAAATCCGGGGAAAGTTTACCAGATGCCTATATTGTAAACTTTGAAAATGGCGAAGGTTTTGCGGTATTGGGAGCGAATACATCCGTTTCATCAATTGTTGCTGTAACTTACAGCGGGTCTCTGGAAGAAGGTTTCTTGGACAAAATCTTCACCACGGATTCCCTTACTGTCGATGTTGACGGTAACGAGATAGACTTGTCTGACTTCGACTTTTATTCTGAAGAGTACGATGACTATTACGTAATGGTTAATGACAACAATGAACAGTTTATGCAGTATCTCATTTTAGACGGAATTGAGGGATCCAGTGGTGGTGGTTCATCTGGCGGATATGCGACAGTTGAACCAATGCTGAATACCAAATGGGAGCAAGGAGAATGGAATAAACAGGGTGTATACAATCAATATTGCTATAAGTATACATTATTCGGAAAAAAGAAATACGTGTTGACAGGATGCTCAACAACCGCAATGGCAAGCATTGTAGCGTATAATGAATTTCCCCCTATATTGCTTGTTCTCAAAGATACAGTTGATTTGTCCACTATTAAGACCATAGAAAATGCTAATAGCTGTGCTGATTCATCGGCTACAGATATAGGCTTGTTAATGGGAAGCATTTTTCACTCGGTAAATCCTCTATTCGTTTTAGAGGCGGGCACCTGCATTACTCCCGCACAAATCAAGAAATGCATGAAAAAATTCAAATATTCTGATGTGGAAAAACTAAATGCAAGTAGTTTTAATTCAACATTGAAATCCAAAACAAGTAAAATGTTGAAAGAAGGAAAACCGGTATTTATTTCTGCAATGAGTGGTCTGTCAGGACATGCATGGGTTATAGACGGAGCCAAATATTCCGGGACTACCTGGATGGTGAATTGCATTTGGGGTTGGAAGGATGGAAGATACAATGGATATTATTCCTCAAATTGTTTTAACCCTGCAGGAGAGAAATATACCTGGCATTTTAGGGTGATTACATATTCTATCCCTGAATATAATGATGAGAATAAAGATGAATACAAAGTCGAAATAAACTTTTAACAACCTAAGACATGAAACGCAACTTAATAATCTTGTTTGTACTCCTTCTTTGTGCAGGCTGCTACAAAATAGTCTATACTAACTCATACATACTCGGATTTTATGATATCCAAAACATGGGAGCCATAGGAAAGTATGTCAGTATCGGAGGGGAGAATTACGTGAGAGTGAATGTACATGTCAAGACGGCGAGGATGGTTACGGATGTTCTTGGGGACCGTGTATCGGAAAATGGCACATATGAAGAATTATGCAAAAAATACGGTGATGTATCGTATAGACAAAAAATTATAATCAATCATGATCTCGGAGCTACTGCTGGATATAGTTGGCCTAATGCAGATATCAGAGAAATAGAAGTCATCTCCAATGATGATTGGGATGCAACTCACCCTGCCGGAAGCCTGCTCAACGACATTGCATGGTTCACAAGTGCTTCAGTATATCCCTTCATACAAGATTCTTATTCCCAGTTTTTATACGAGCCGGAGGAATGGTCGGAATTCTTTCGGAATAGCCATGGAACCAACTCAAGGTATTGGGAATCACACCCTGTCGACAAATTGCTTTCGCAAATTGATTATGACGAAATATACCTCCTTGGCTCCGGAAGCCAATTGACTGAACCGGGAGGGTATGGTTACGAAGAGCCTGATATGCTATACTTTCCTCCGGATGTTACGAGCTATAGCGATCCATGGGTAATGACCTATAACATGTTTGCTTTGTATATCCCTAAATCCGATACCCTCTCCACGCCTAAGCTTACCATCACAATCACGGACGAAAATTCCAGGGTTTTCACCTTTGATGTAGAGATGGAGTAGCGGCAAAAAGTCGATTATTTGTACATTCGCGGTATATAATAAACCTGATGAAAATATGAAACGTAACCTGATAATCTTGTTTGCGCTCCTCTTTTGCGCCGGCTGCCACAAAGTGGTCTATACTAACTCGTACATACTCGCTTTTTATGAAATTCAAAGCATGGGGGCCATAGGAAAGTATGTCAGTATCGGGGATGAGAATTACGTGAGAGTGAATGTACATGTCAAGACGGCGAGGATGGTTACGGATGTTTTTGGGGATCGGGTATCGGAAAATGGCTCATACAAGGAGCTGTGCAAAAAATACGGTGATGTATCGTATAGAAAACAAAGTTTAAGCACTGGTGCTAATTTGGGAACTCCAAATGGATATAGTTGGCCCAATGCAGATATCAGGGAAATAGAAGTCATATCCAATGATGATTGGGATGCAACTCACCCTGCAGGAAGCCTGCTCAACGACATTGCATGGTTCACAAGTACTTCATTATATCCCTTTATACAAAATTCTTATTCCGGTTTTTCATACAAGCCGGAGGAATGGTCGGAATTCTATCAAACCAGCTATAGAAATATCCAAAGCTCCAGGGATTGGGAAACACGCCCTGTCGATAAATTGCTTTCGCAAATTTATTTTTACGAAATATACCTCCTTGGCTTCGGAGGCCAATTGACTGAACCGGGAGGGTATGGTTATGAAGAGCCAGATATGCTATATTTTGAACCGGATATTTATTCTGACAGCGATCCATGGTATATGTACCATAACATGTTTGCTTTGTATATCCCTAAATCCGATACCCTCTCCACGCCTAAGCTTACCATCACAATCACGGACGAAAATTCCAGGGTTTTCACCTTTGATGTAGAGATGGAGTAGCGGCAAAAAGTCGATTATTTGTACATTCGCGGTATATAATAAACCTGATGAATATATGAAACGCAACTTAATAATCTTGTTTGCACTCCTTCTTTGTGCAGGTTGCTACAAAATAATCTATACTAACTCGTACATACTCGGATTTTATGATATCCAAAACATGGGAGCCATAGGAAAGTATGTCAGTATCGGAGGGGAGAATTACGTGAGAGTGAATGTACATGTCAAGACGGCGAGGATGGTTACGGATGTTCTTGGGGACCGTGTATCGGAAAATGGCACATATGAAGAATTATGCAAAAAATACGGTGATGTATCGTATAGACAAAAAATTATAATCAATCATGATCTCGGAGCTACTGCTGGATATAGTTGGCCTAATGCAGATATCAGAGAAATAGAAGTCATCTCCAATGATGATTGGGATGCAACTCACCCTGCCGGAAGCCTGCTCAACGACATTGCATGGTTCACAAGTACTTCATTATATCCCTTTATACAAAATTCTTATTCCGGCTTTTTATACAAGCCGGAGGAATGGTCGGAATTCTTTCAAGCCGGCTTCGGAACTGACTCAAGTTCAAGGTATTGGGAATCACACCCTGTCGACAAATTGCTTTCGCAAATTGATTATGACGAAATATACCTCCTTGGCTCCGGAAGCCAATTGACTGAACCGGGAGGGTATGGTTACGAAGAGCCTGATATGCTATACTTTCCTCCGGATGTTACGAGCTATAGCGATCCATGGGTAATGACCTATAACATGTTTGCTTTGTATATCCCTAAATCCGATACCCTCTCCACGCCTAAGCTTACCATCACAATCACGGACGAAAATTCCAGGGTTTTCACCTTTGATGTAGAGATGGCAGACTGATTTGCTCAACGAGAAGAGGCAGACTCCCGGGGAGCGGTAGTCCAATTTTATTTGTGAATAAGTCAAACAACTTCTAAATTTGCAGGCTTTAAAATCAATCGCTATGAATTTAAGGGACATCAAAAAAGACATTGAGTACGTATTGGGTGCTTTTCTCGAGGACTGCTACGTGGTAGCATCGACGAATGACAAACTTTCACCGGACACCGTTTCGGATTTTATGGACGAGGCCGTGGAGCTTTACAATGAATACAGGGACAAGGTAAACGCCAAGGTGGAGAAGGCCGAAAGGAAAGCCTATTACAACAATCTCAGGAAGGATCTCCTTGTGGCTACCGACGCACTTTACGAGAAACTCAGTGCCGCACTCAAAGAGGCTATCAAATGAGACTCATTCGAGTAATTTCCATTACAGTCGCGCTTCTTCTTTCGGGTTGGAGCGCGATTGCTTCTTCATTGCCGCATACCCGGGCGCAAGCCGTCCTTGACAGCATAGCCTCGCATCCCGCGTTGGCATCCTCTCAGGTCGGAATGCTGGCCGTCACCATGAGCGGCGACACCCTTGCCGTACTCAACGCTGACCGCAAGTTCGTGCCGGCATCCAATGTCAAGCTGATTTCCACGGGTATAGCCCTGCGCACGCTCGGCGAGGATTTTCGCTTCACCACGAGCCTTGGATATTCCGGCGAAATCATTGACGGAGTCCTGTTCGGAGACCTCTACATAATCGGCGGCGGTGACCCTACGACCGGCTCCCAGTCAAGTTGCGCAACGCCCCTGGCATCACTCTTCGGCCGCTGGCACACCATACTTAAGGATGCAGGCATCAAGGCCATAGACGGACGTATAATCGGAGAACCCGGCCTTTTCGGACTGCCGACTGCCGAGAACCTCGGCTGGACCTATGACGACCTCGGCACCTACTACGGAGTCGGCCCTACTGGACTGAATTTCTACGAAAACGCGCATAATTTCCTTGTAAAGCCGGGGCAGACTCCCCGTTCTACGCCATACATATCCCAATCGTATCCCATTCTTCCCTGGATGGACATACGGGTCAGCGCGACTACCGGAGTGGCCCGCAGCGCCAACACGCTTTACTACATCAATACCAACCTCGCTCCTGTCGGCGAGTTTGCCGGCAGCTTCCCGCTTGACCGCAAGGCCTACACTTTCGAGGGTTCCAACCGCTTCGGAGCTTATACCTGTGCATTCTATTTCTGCACTTATCTGGAAAATCACGGTCTGTCTGTCTCAGGAGGATATGCCGATGTGGACGATTCCGGCATCATACGCAGCGATTTGACCAAAAAGGGCAGCGAGAGGGCACCGGAGGTCAGGAACCTTGTCATTCTCGGCAGCACCGAATCTCCGAAATTGTCCGCAATCATCACGGAAACCAACCACGAAAGCAACAACTTTTTCGCCGAGACTCTCCTGAAAATGAGCGCGAATCATCTGGGCTACGCCACTGACGAGCGCGGTGCGGCAAAGGCCATGGAATTTGCGCTGTCCTCAATGGGATTGGAGACGAAATACCGCTGCAAGTTGGTGGACGGCAGCGGTCTGTCCCGCAAGAATTATGTTTCACCCTCGTTTTTCGTGGATTTCCTCCGGAGCATGTCCGGTTCTGAAGTCTATCTGCGTTCGCTCCCGTCTCCCGGAAGCAAAGGCACGCTGGAATACAAGTTTCCCAAGGAATCAGCGGAATTCCGTGCCCGCATAAGGCTGAAAAGCGGTTCCATGGACGGAGTGCGCTGCTACAGCGGATACATACTTTCTTCCGACGGCGACCCCTCCAAGACGGTGCTCTTCTCGCTCATGACCAATAATGCCGATGCATCTTCCTGGGTTGTCAACTCGCTGTTGGATGCCATAATACGGGCGGTTGCCGTTGAGAATTGACGGATTATTCGTAATTTTGCCGGTCATGCGTAGATTTGTGGTGTTCATAATCCTCATGCTCGCTCTCTGTTCATGCAGGGCGGTTTCCTCAATCGTTCATGACGACCAGGTTGTAGCGAAGGTAGGGAAGGACAAGTTGTACAAGTCGGAGCTTGAAGGCATGATTCCGGCACTGATCAGCGCAGAGGACAGCACCCGTCTCGCGGAGCAGTACATAAGGAGCTGGGCCACCGACCGCCTGTATCTGCAAGTGGCAGAGCAACAGCTCTCCAAGTCGGAGCTGGATGTTTCGGAGGAACTGGAACGCTACCGGATTTCTCTGGTGCGCTACCGTTACGAGCAGCTTTACCTGAATACCCGTCTCGACACCCTCATCACTGACGAGCAGGTCAAGGAATACTACAATTCGCATAACGAGGACTTCTTGCTCTCGCGTCCCCTGCTCAAGGTGCGTTTCGTGGACGTGATGCGTGATTCTCCCAACAAGGACTTGATACTCAAGATGATGACCTCGGACAAGTATGACGATGTGGAATATGCCGATTCACTCGCGATGACCTCGACCCTGCGATATTTCGACAATTCCGACACCTGGATGGACGCACGCGACCTTGCCAGGGCTTTCGGTGTGGACTACGAATACATGCTCGGCAAGATGAGAAACAACATGATAATCATCGAACCCGAGGGCCGCAATGACATTCTGGCCGCCTATGTCTGCGATATTATTTCCGGTGGCATCGCGCCGCTGGATTATTGCACTCCGGCCATACGAGATATAATAATGAGTAACCGTAAACGCGAACTTCTGGAATCTTTGGAACGGGACTTGCTTGAAAGCGCGCTCGGTAATAAACAATTTGTAATTTATTGACATGATTAAATTCTCGAATCTGACAATCTTCGCCGCCGCAATCCTGCTCGGAATGGTGTCTTGCCCTTCTGTTTTGGCACAGAAATACAACTCGGTCGTAGACAAGACTGTGGCCGTGGTAGGCAACGAAATGATCAAGCTCTCCGACCTGGAATCGGAGGTACAGATGTACAGGGCGCAGGGCATGGCCTCCGACAACAATATGCGTTGCGAGCTGCTGGAGAACATCATGGAATCCAAGCTTTTTCTCATGCAGGCCAGAGTCGATTCGCTCAATATCGATTCTGACATGGTCTCTGCTACACTCAGCCAGCGCATAGACCAGATACGCACCATGCTCGGAGGAGATGAGCAGGTTGAGGAATATTTCGGAAAACCCCTGTATAAGCTCCGTCAGGAGTGGCAGGCCCAGTTAGAGGAACAAAGCCTCACCCAACAGTCACAGAGCGCCATTGCGCAGAAAATACCCCAGCTCACACCTTACGATGTAAAGGTCTACATGGACACCGCATCGGTTGAAACGCTTCCGGTGATACCCATGAAATATCAGATGAGCCAGATTTGTGTATATCCTGACCGCGAAGCCGCCGCACTCCAGTGCAAGGAACGCTTGCTGGACCTGCGCGAGCGCATTATCAACGGCGAGAAGTTCTCCACTCTGGCGCGTCTCTATTCCGAGGATACCGGCACTGCCGTAAAGGGAGGAGAACTCGGAATGGCGTCCAAGTCGATTTTCTGGCCCGCCTTCTCTGATGCAGCCATGTCGCTCAGGCCCGGTACCGTGTCCCAGATAGTCGAGACCCCGGACGGCTTCCACCTCATAGAAGTCCTCGAGAAGAAGGGTGACATGTTCAACGCACGCCATATCCTGATTCGCCCGCACTACACCCTGGAGGATGAGGAAAAGGCATACGCCCGCCTGGACAGCATACGCACCGCCATAGTCGTGGACAGCGTAATGACTTTCTCACTTGCAGCCCGCTTCTATTCCGAGGACCCTGCCACCCGCACCAACGGCGGACAGATGGCCGATCCCAATACCGGTTCGTCATATTTCGTAATTGACCAGATCAAGCCCCAGGATTACGCCGCAGTACGCGACCTGGAGGTTGGAGAGGTCTCACAGCCCATTACGTCTTCCGACAATGAGGGTCGCGACGGAAACCTCGTCTACAAGATTATACGCCTCGACAAGATTATTCCCGCACATACGGCAACCTTTGAAACGGACTACACCGAACTGCTCAGCCAGATAAGCTACGAGAAGCAGGTGGAGGCGATAAACAAGTTCCTGGACGAAAAGATAGAGACAACGTACATCACCATAGATCCGCTGTTTGCCGATTGTGATTTCTCCCGTGAAGGATGGTCGAAAAAAATAGTACAAAACGACTGATATACATAGCATCGGCCCTTGTGGCCCTGTTGTTCTCACTGTCTGCCCGTGCACAAGACGAGCAGACAGATTCTCTTGTACGACTGATGAACGCCAGCTATATCGAGCAGATGGAAGTGGACGGGGGACTGGTGCGAAAGGCGGTCGATGCAACTTTTCTTCATAACGGCACTTACCTGATCTGCGACTCCTCGCTTTGGGTGCTTGACAGCAGCATAATCCACTGCATAGGCAATGTTCGTATGATTCAGGGCGAGACCGAACTTACGAGCGACAAGCTCGATTACCTCATAGATCTGGACCTCGCGAAATTCCGCGGCTCACTCGTGCAGCTGCGCAACCAGCAGGATAACATACTTAGGACGCGAATCCTGGACTATAACACCAAGGACAGTATTGCAGTGTTCTCCGGAGGAGCGGCAATGCGCAGTTCCGACGGGCAGCTGATAGAAAGCGATGACGGGCACTATTACAACGCGGACGCGATATTCGATTTCGATGGTAACGTGAACATGTACACGGATTCCATCTTCATCAAGACGAATGCGCTGCTTTACAACTCCGACAGTGATTTCGCTACATTCACGGCACCCATAAATTTCTGGAAGGACGATGACAACATGCTCTCGGCCGACAGCGGCTGGTACGACCGTCCAAGGGAACTTTTTTTCTTCAAGGACAATGTACACGCCCTCTCCAGCGACCAGGAAAGCTGGAGCGACACGTTGTATTTCTTCCAGGCGACCAACAATGTCATATTGCGTGGAGCGGCACAGGTGCAGGACACCACACGCAACACCGCCGCGCTTGCGGAGTACATTTTCTATGAGGACTCCCTGTCGCGTGTGACCATGAACACCAATTCCGCTGTGGCGATTTGGGATGAGCAAAACGGACAAGTGGATACCACCTACTTCGGTGCGGACACCCTCATCTATTACACCCTGCGTATGTGCGACATACATCCTGACGAGATAAAGGATTCTGAAGCCAGGCTTTCAATCATGTATGCCGATGCCGTAACCGAATACCGCAGGCGGGCAGCCGAGGAAGCGGAGGCGAACAGGAGAAACGAGGAAGGGGCTGCAGGCATGGGAATGGGCGGAAGGACGACTGCCGGCCGCGGCGGTCTCGAAGCTGGCAGGACTTCACAACCACCTCCAGATGGTGAAATGCCGCCTCTTGACGAGCAGGCACCGCCACCACCTCCGGACGGGGAAATGTCTCCCCCGGATTCTGCCTTTTCAACTGGACTCCCGCCGTCCCAGCTCGACAGTTTGGCGGCTTTACCTGACAGTCTTGCCAGTGCTGCGGATTCCCTGTATTTCCAGTTGGATTCTCTTGGAGCGCCCACGGACTCGCTGTATTTCCAGTTGGATTCGCTCGGAATGCCCACAGACTCGCTGTATTTCCAGCTTGATTCGCTCGGAATGCCCACGGACTCGTTGTACTTCCAACTCGATTCGCTCGGCAATCCGGTAGACAGCCTTGCCGGGCCCCTCGATACCACCAAGATAGGTTTCATCGTGGGCATGGGCAATGTCAGGGTCTATCGTGACGACCTGCGCTTGCGGGCTGACTCCGTACACTTTTCGCAAATGGACTCCATAGCGAGGTTCTACAATGACCCGGTAATTTGGAACGGGCAAACGCACCAGTACACGGCAGACAGTGTTTTTGTGCTCGTCAAGGGAAATTCCGTGGACCGCGCCAGCCTGATGTCCAACGCCTTCATAGTGGTCATGGAGGACAGTACGCATTTTGACCAGATACGAAGTACGGACGTAATGGCGTATTTCAATGAGGATGTCTCGTTGAGGCGTTTCGACGCTCTCGGCGGCACCAACGCGTTGTTCTACCTGGAGGAAAACGATGAACTTGCCACCGTTAACAAGGTGGAGTGCACCATGCTTTCCGCGGTATTTGTCGATGGGGAGGTGGAACGCATATTTTATTTTGACAGTCCCAAGAACGATGCCTATCCGACAGCGCAACTTGCGCCGGCCGACCGGGAAATCAGGGGCTTCAACTGGCGGCCCGAATTGCGTCCGGAAAGTCCGCTGGACATCACTCCGCTGAAAATGCGGCCTTCAGAAAGGTCTTTTTACGAAGCCATCGAGCGCCCTAAATTTGTCCAGACAAGGATATATTTTACGGGCTACATGGATGAACTGTATCGGCAACTTGACGAGGCCGCGCGGCGCAAGCGCACCAAACGTCCTGCCGAAGAGGGCGAAATCGAGCCTGTGGACAGCATTCCGGCATTGCAGACAGACAGTTTGATGTTGGCATCGGCGGATTCCCTGTCGTCAGGGCTTGATTCCTTGATGCTGCACCAGTCAGATTCCACGGCGCTTGCCGACAGCCTTGCTGCGGTACAGGCAGACGAAGAGGACTATATGAGCGAAAGGGAACTGCGCCGTGCGTTGAGGATTGCCCGCCGCGATGCCCGATGGGCTGAACTGGATGCGCGTGATGCGGAGAAGGCTGCGCAGAAGGCAGCCAAGATAGAGGCCCGCAAACAGAAGAAAGTGGAAAAGCAGGAGGCCCGTATGCGCAAACGCGCCGAGAAAGAGAAACGGCAACTTCTCAAGTACGTTGAAAAGTACGCAAAACAAAAGAATAAACATGAAAGAACACAAAAATCTGAGTCTGCCGGAGAACGCCCACCGGGAATTGAAGACGGGGGAAGTCTACAGGCCGCTGATATCATCGAGCGAGAAGCCTCTGGAGGTGACGCCGTACTCGGTGTGCATGGGTCTGCTGATGACAGTGATATTCTCGGCGGCAGCAGCTTACCTGGGGCTTAAAGTAGGACAGGTCTTTGAGGCCGCAATTCCCATAGCGATTATCGCAGTGGGCCTTACCAGCGCATTGGGCAAGCAATATGGCCTGGCGCAGAACGTAATCATCCAGAGTATCGGCTCATGTTCTGGTGTTGTGGTTGCCGGTGCGGTGTTCACCCTGCCTGCAATCTATATCCTCGGACTTGAGGTGAACTATTGGCAGATGGTGTTCAGCTCGCTGCTCGGCGGCTTCCTTGGAATTCTTTTCCTGATACCTTTCAGGAAGTATTTTGTCAAGGATATGCACGGCAAATACCCCTTCCCTGAAGCTACCGCCACTACTCAGGTGCTCGTAAGCGGTGCAGCCGGCGGCAAGAGCGCAAAGACCCTGCTCGGTGCCGGTCTGGTCGGCGGTATCTATGACTTTGTGGTGGCCACTTTCGGCGCATGGTCCGAGACCCTCAGTACTACGGTGCTGCATGTGGGCCAGGTGGTTGCCGACAAGGCCAAACTTGTGCTCAAGCTTAACACCGGAGCGGCCGTGCTCGGTCTTGGCTACATCGTGGGCCTTAAATATGCTTTCATAATCTGCTGCGGCTCCTTCCTTGTGTGGATACTTATTATTCCTCTGATGAACCTCATCTGGGGAGGAAACGTGGTTGACCTTATGGGAGTGGGCATCACCCAGACCATTTCCGAAATGTCAGCCGAAGAGATTTTCAGCAATTATGCAAGACATATAGGCATAGGCGGAATCGCCACAGCCGGTATCATAGGCATCATCAAGAGTGCCGGTGTTATCAAGAGCGCGGTGGGCATCGCAGCCAGCGAGTTCAAGCGCAAGCCGGGCGAGAAGCAGGAGGTGGAACGCACCCAGCAGGATCTCCCCATGACCACAGTTGTTTGGGGCATAGTCCTGACCCTCCTTGCAGTGTTCTCGTTCTTTGCACTCGGCGGAGTGGTTAATACCGTATGGCAGGCGATTATAGGTCTGCTCATCGTGGCCGTCATTTCCTTCCTCTTTACTACCGTAGCAGCCAACGCCATAGCTATCGTGGGTACAAACCCCGTCAGTGGTATGACCATCATGACCTTGATAATCACGGCTTTGGTGCTTGTGGTTGCCGGGCTGAAAGGCAATGCGGGAATGGTTGCCGCAATGGTAATCGGCGGAGTCGTATGTACGGCCCTCTCCACAGCCGGCGGACTGATAACCGACTTTAAGATAGGTTATTGGATAGGAACCACCCCTCGCAAGCAGGAGGCATGGAAATTCGTCGGTGTCGCTGTTGCCGCCGCTACCGTCGGCGGAGTGATGCTGGTACTCAACAAGACTTTCGGATTCACCGGCGAGGGCGCTCTTGTTGCACCCCAGGCCAATGCAATGGCAGCCGTGATTCAGCCCATGATGAACGGCGGCAGTGCTCCCTGGCTGCTCTATGGCATAGGCGCACTGATTGCCATTCTGCTCACAGTATTCGGGGTATCCGCACTTCCGTTCTGCCTCGGAATGTTCATTCCCATCGACCTTAACCTCCCTCTGCTGCTCGGTGGAGCAATTTCCTGGTATGTCAGCTCGCGCAGCAAGGACAAGGCTGTCAATGCCGCCCGTGCCGAGAAGGGTACTCTGATTGCCAGCGGCTTCATCGCCGGCGGAGCATTGCTCGGCGTGGTGTCCGCAATACTGAAATTCGCCAATGTGGACTGGTTCCTCACCGGCTGGAATACCGTCAAGGAAGGACACGCGGCTTCCGGTGCCGAGATGATAGCCATAGTGCCTCTCGTGCTGATTTGCATTTTCATCACACGTTCCGCGCTGAAAGCCGACAAGGAATAATCTGTGACATTGCTGCAAAAGGCCTCAGCGAATTCACAAAAATATATGAGGGGGAACCAAAAGATATTTCAGGGTCCCCCTCATGTTTATGATCTGCGTGCTAGTTGCCTTCGCCCTCCGGGTCGGTATTTTCTCCATCAAGTGAATCGAGTGCTGCTTGAACAGATGCTGCTACAGCACCAATAATGCCTCCAACAACGAATCCTGTAGCGGCACCTGCGAGACCATCTTCATTCAGATTCTTTACAGCCCCATAAAACGCGCATTGAAATTGATACGCTTTTCATGGCTTTAAGTATTACAAATTAATAATCACTCTATTAATATTTTATGTAACTTTACATCGGTATCTTTGGTAAAAGATATTAAATTTATTTAAAGTAAACATAAAATATCATATTATGAAAGATTCAATTTGGAAAAGGGTAACGATTTTATTTTTCATTTTCTATGCTTGTGAGTTAACATCATCATTAATCATGAATCCGAATTATGTCACTGCGAAGCATATCATATATGCTTCATATTCTTCGGTTTTCATGACGTTACTCTTTATAGTAGTCTATGACTATGTTGTATATCCTAAACTGGAAAAGAAAAAACAAAAGCAAATGCAAGAGCAAAAGCAATCAGAACATTAATTGCTAATCATCAGTCATCAATACTCACCCTGACATCGCCCTGCCGACATTGGACTGCCCAAGTATCCGTCCTGCTTGCTGTGGGGCGGTCTTTTTACCCCTCAGACTGCTATCGCAGCCAGCTCCCCAGGGAGCACTACGGCTCCGCTTGCGCTATCGCACAGGGCTGCTGTGAGCGTTTTTCCAGTAAATCTTTTTCCCGGCCACGGACGCTTTCCGGCAAACAGCCTTTGTCCCCGACCACTGCGCCTCGCTACGCCGCCCGCCCGACGGCGAGCCTGCTACGCAGGGAACCCCCTCAGTCTGCTGCCGTGCTTAATCGTTTATGAAAAAATCCACTTACCTACGAAAACGGAAATTTTCTTAAAAAACGTATAAATGTGACGAACGTCCGCTGCATGCCGCAATATTTCACCTATATTGTCCGCCGGTTCGTCCGGTTCTTCGTGCCATAACAACCGCACCGGGACCCGCGTTCCAACGACATTTTTAGTTTAACTCATAAACCTTTTACTTAAATGAAAACTTTAAGCAAAATTTCTTTGTCAGACCGCTATGTCAACCTGCTCTCTGATGTCGGCTTCAAGGTAATCTTCGGCGACGGTCGCAATGCAGACATCCTCACCGACCTCTTGAACACCATCCTCTCACCGCGCGGAGTACATATCCACTCCATCTCATACGCTCCGACGGAATATTTCGGCGAGGACATCGACCGCCGCTCCATCCACCTCGACCTGCACTGCATCAACTACGACGGCTCGGACATACTCGTGGAAGTCCAGCTCCACCACCAGGCCAACTTCTTCCTGCGCTCCTTCCGTTACGCCTCACGGCTCTTCTTCAGCAGGACTATCCACGGGCGGGACCCCTTCGCTGCCATCAAGCCGGTCTACTATATCGGCATCCTCGCCAACGACTTCCGCTGGGATAATCAGATGGACACCTGGGTTGACCAATACATCTCACGTTTCTCCTTCCGGGAAGATTCCAAACTTTTCTGTCCACTTCCGGAATTTTCGCTTAATTTTGTGGAACTGAACCGCTTCGACAAGCAAATCCACGAATGTACGGCATACATGGACAAGTGGTGCTTCGCGCTCAAGAACCTCGGGAGAGTCGGGAAACTGCCGTCCGAACTCCAGTCCGAGATTTTCGAGAAGCTTTTTGCCGCGTGCGAAATCGAGAGGTTCACACCGCAACAGAAACAGGAATACGAGGAGTTTATGAGAACAGTCGACGATTACGAGAGCATCATCTACACTGCGCACTTAGACGGTGTCGCTGAGGGGGAGGTCAAGGGGCGTGCTGAGGGGCGTGCAGAAGGGCGTAACGAGGCCATGGCAGATGCAGCCAAGGCACTGAAGGCTGCCGGGATCGATCCGGCAATCATAGCACAAAGCACCAAACTCACGCTTGAAGAAATTCAGGCACTGTGAGTACTTTACCCCTCAGACTGCTATCGCAGCCAGCTCCCCAGGGAGCATGACGGCGCGTCAAAGCCACGCCTACGGCTCCGCTTGCGCTATCGCACAGGCCAGCCGTGGGCATTTTCCGATAAGGAGCCTTCGTCCCCGGCTCCTGCGCTACGCTGCGCCGCCCGCCCGATGGCGAGCCCTGCAAGCAGGGAAATCACACATTAACTAAGACTCCACGGGCGTTTTCCGGCAATCAGTCTTTATCCCCGCCCCGGTATTCATCGTTTCGCCAGCGACCGACTGCCGCTACGGTTCTTCTATGTCACTCCGCTGAAAAGTTCCAGACGGACCGTGTGCTGCCCGGCTCCTGCGCTACGCTGCGCCGCCCGCCTGACGGCGAGCCTGCTACGCAGGGAATTTTTGACAATATTGATATAGCTGCTGTGTGGTAATTTTCTAACTTTGGAAAGTCTTGTCGGACAGTAAAAAACAAAAATCATGAGATGTTTATTTAAATGTATGCTAACGTTTGCCGCAATGTCGGCATTGGCAGTTGCCGCTTATGCACAGGTATCTCCGTCGGATATGGACCGTTTCATCGATGACCTGATGGGGAAAATGACCTTGGAAGAAAAGATTGGCCAGCTGAACTTGCCGGTTACCGGTGAAATAACCACCGGACAGGCAAAAAGCAGCGAAGTGGCCGAGCGTATCCGTGCCGGCGAGGTGGGCGGACTATTCAACCTGAAAGGCGTTGAACGCATCCGGGATATGCAGCGTCTGGCTGTGGAAGAAAGTCGTCTGGGTATTCCTCTTATCTTCGGTATGGACGTTATTCACGGGTATGAAACGGTGTTCCCCATACCTCTCGGCCTGTCCTGCACCTGGAACTTGGATGCTGTAGAAGAATCGGCCCGCATAGCAGCCGTTGAAGCCAGTGCAGATGGCATTTGCTGGACATTCAGCCCTATGGTCGACATCAGCCGCGATCCGCGTTGGGGACGTGTCAGCGAAGGCAGTGGTGAAGACCCTTTTCTCGGAGGAGCCATCGCCAGGGCTATGGTGCTCGGTTATCAGGGTGCCGACCCTTATGAGCAGTTGTCGCAATCCGACCAGATTATGGCCTGTGTGAAGCACTTTGCCCTTTACGGTGCAAGCGAAGCGGGCCGCGATTATAATACGGTAGATATGAGCCGCAACCGTATGTATAACGAATACTTCTATCCTTATCAGGCAGCGGTTGAGGCCGGGGCAGGCAGCGTGATGGCTTCGTTCAACGAGGTCGACGGCGTGCCGGCCACCGCCAACAAATGGCTTATGACCGACGTGCTGCGTCATCAGTGGGGTTTCGACGGATTTGTGGTGACCGATTATACCGGCATTGCCGAAATGGTTGCTCATGGCATCGGTGACCTGCAAACGGTTTCGTCCCGCGCGTTGGAGGCCGGTATTGACATGGATATGGTATCCGAAGGTTTTGTAGGAACCTTGTTGAAATCGGTGGAAGAAGGAAAGATTCCGCTTTCCGCCATCGACCGGGCTTGCCGCCGCGTTCTCGAAGCCAAATATAAGTTAGGACTGTTTGCCGACCCGTATAAATATTGCGACTTGAAGCGTCCGGCCCGCGACGTGTTCACCAAAGAACATCGTGCCGCTGCCCGCCGCATAGCTTCAGAGAGTTTCGTGCTGCTGAAAAACGAGGGTGATGTGCTGCCGCTGAAGCGGGAAGGAACGATAGCCGTTATCGGGCCTTTGGCAAATAATCGAGACAATATGCCCGGTACGTGGAGTGTGGCTGCCGTGTCCGACAAGTATCCCACGCTGGTAGAGGGTGTGAAGGAAGTGGCCGGCAAGAATGTGAAAGTGCTGACAGCCAAAGGATGCAATCTGATGAGCGATGCGGCCTATGAAAAACGTGCGACATTCGGTCGCTCGCTGAACCGCGACGATCGCAGCGATAAGGAGTTGCTCGACGAAGCGTTGGCTGTGGCGGCTCAGGCCGATGTCATTGTGGCTGCACTGGGCGAAGCGTCGGAGATGAGCGGCGAGTCGAGCAGCCGTTCCAGACTGGAGATGACGGACACCCAGCGCACGCTGCTCGAGGCATTGCTTGCCACCGGAAAACCGGTAGTGTTGACACTCTTTACCGGCCGTCCTCTGGTGCTGGCCTGGGAGCAGGAGCATGTGCCTGCCATTCTCAACGTATGGTTCGGTGGCAGCGAGGCAGCCTATGCCATTGGCGACGTGTTGTTCGGCGATGTCAATCCGAGCGGTAAGCTTACCATGACTTTCCCGCAGAACGAAGGGCAGATACCCCTTTACTACGCTCATAAGAATACCGGCCGACCTTTGGCCGAAGGGCATTGGTTTGAGAAATTCCGCTCCAACTACCTCGACGTGACCAACGGGCCGCTTTATCCTTTCGGCTATGGCTTGAGCTATACGTCCTTTGAATATAGTGATGTGAAGCTCGACAAGACTGAGATCAACCTGAATGGCGAACTGACCGCTACGGTGACGCTGACCAATACCGGCAGTCGTGACGGTGCCGAAGTAGTGCAGCTTTACATACGCGATGTGGTAGGCAGCATTACCCGTCCGGTGAAGGAATTGAAAGGTTTCGAGAAAGTTTATCTGAAAGCCGGTGAATCGAAAGAAGTTTCGTTTAAGATTACTCCTGACCTGCTGAAATTCTATAATTACGATCTCGATTACGTGTGTGAACCGGGAGATTTCGAAGTAATGATAGGTGGCAGCAGTTGCGACGTGAAATCGGCTTCTTTCCGCCTGCTCTGATGGAAAGTTAATACATCGGGTGAAAAGTTTACAGCAGAAATAGATGAGTTATGTCAGAGTTTAGAACAGAAACCATAATCTGTCCAAGTTGCCAGGCTGAAGGCGAAATGGATATTTGGAATTCAGTGAATGTTGATATTGACCCGAAACTTAGGGAAAAGATTTTCAACGATGAACTGTTCCTGTACCATTGTCCAAATTGTGGAGAGATAACAGCAGTTCCATACGGCATGCTATATCATGACATGACTCATCATTTTATGATACTCTTTGATTTCTTCGCACCGGACGACTATGATTATGAGCCCGCTGACATTCCCCCACTTCCGGAAAACTATATCTCCCGCTATGTAATCGGGCTTTGGAGATTTAAAGAAAAGATACTGATTTTGGAGAAAGGGCTGAACGATATCGCTGTAGAGCGTATGAAATATATACTTACGCATGTTCTGCATCCCGAATTGTCAGAAAGGGGAACAGAGGTATTCTTCGGTGAGGTCAATGCCGCAGATGAAAATACGGCTGATGAAGGAAAAATAGTCTTCTGGTTTAAGGACGAGAATGATGAAACAAGGGTGTGGGAGCCGCCAATGGCCACCTACTATGAACATTGTTTGGCCTGCGAACTGGACCCGCGAATGAAAGTTGAGGCTTGTGAAAACATAGATGAAGGTTGGATGGAACGTCAGATGAAAAAAGCAACGGTATGAGCAGCGAAAAACAGACATATAACGGAAGAGTAAAATATTATGGGAATGGTTACGTCGGCATAAAAGATTATGACGGCAAAATAATTATACCGACCAGTCTGCGCTATACGGACATTTTTGAATATGAAACCGTGGCTGCCATTATCGTATGCCGTGACGGCAAATGGGCGTTGGCAGATTTGAACGGTGAACCTTTATGTCCTTTTATATATAACCGGATAGTATATATCGGAGAGCATTACTTCAAAGCCGGCATCCGGGTAAAGCCCAATGACGGAAGATCTATTGTCGAATATGCTGATACCAGAATGACCTATGCCATCCTTGACAACAAAGGCGAAGTAGTCTGTCCGGGAGATTTGGGATATAATTACATTTCTGAAATCCACGACGGAGAAGTCACGGCTGCAATTAACGGCAAATGCGGCATTATCGATATTCATGGTGGCGTTGTTATGGACTTCAAATACAAGTATATCCAGCACATGGGTGAAGGACATTATTTAGTATCCTATGAATATTCGGACAATTATTATGCAACAATCATAAACAGGGACAATCAGATTCTCATCCCTGCAAGCATGGAATACCGAAGCATCGGGAACTTCCATAATGGTGTAGCAAGAGCTTTTCAAAAAGGGAAATGGGGTCTTATTGATGAGAACGGCCGGCACATCAGCAATTTTGAGTATACTTTCATCGAAGAATGTGGAGAAGGCTACTATAGAGCCGAGAAAGGTTCCAAAAAGAACATCATGCGTCCGGATGGTTCTTTAGTCCTGAATGATTGGGTCAACGATGCCTATGATATCAGTAACGGCCTGTTCATATTCAGCAATACTATCAGAAAGTCCAGGACAAATCCTAAGACAAGATATATTCACGGGCTGGCTCATGTCAATGGTGACATCCTTTTTCCTATGATTTTTGACCGCCTTAGTTGGTTGGAGGACAAGTGGGCTTTGTATGCGGAATTGGGGACCAAACCTTATTTTCTTACATTGTATGGCGGAGTTTATGACCCTCAAGGCAGCCATTTGCCCAAGAAGTTGAAGATAGACGAAAAGTCTTTCTTTGAAAGCCTTGCAAACTGGGTATTGCCGGGACTTCAATTCTTTTATCGGGACACGAATGCTCCGATAGATGCTGCAGATTTATATCATGTCGGCGACACTATAAGGGCCGGCTTTTATGTGGATGCTACTACCAAGTTGTCAAGACCGGCTCACCGTACACGATTCCTCATTGCATCTGCACATGCGGCAAGACTGTATGAAGTTGAATCACTTACAAAGGAGAACCCGGATATTGTCAAGTGGAACCAGGCGGTATTTCACTACAACAGTTATTTCAAGGTAATGGATGTCTATGAAACTGAACTGTGCACACAGGTCTTTCTTCTTCATATTCCAATGTCTGCCGCCAAATTTCTCAAATGGTCTATTGCGTTTCAGTTCCTGAACGAAGCATCCGGAAACATATCCCTTGTCAGTATGGCACGGGAAAGTCTTGATCAAAAACTTCAAATGGAGTTTCACGAGCGTTCATTTGATGAAAAATGGTGTAACCGTATGGAACAACCAATCGGAATGAGCGTAAGATTGGAATTTTTCCCTTTGGATGCCGAACCCGAACCGGAAGACGAACAGGCCGCCGCTTTCAGTAAATTCATCCACCTTCTTGCGGAAGATGCTGACATTGAGTTCAAAACCGAAGTGGATGATAATTTTCCATGGGAAGGAATAGAAGGAAGGGTATGTGACGGATGTATCTTCGCTGATACTATCATAGGAAAAGGAGAAGCTTGCGGGAAACTTACGAAAGATGAATTTCGTGAGAATTATATCAAAGGAAGCTGTCTCCATTATAAAACTCCGGAAGACAAGGAGTCCGAATTTGAACGCAGGGAAAGGAAACAAGCCGAAGAGGCAAAAGAGAAAGAAGAAAAAACTTCAAACGTATATGCCTTACGGCTCATAAAAGAATTTATAAGCGAAAAACTTGACGGCGACATTGACAAATTGCGTGAATATAATTTGTCAAGCTTACGAGATGACAGCAAATACGGGGGTATGGATATTCCAAGATTCAATATAGTGAAAGCCATTATGTCTGTTGTCTTCTCCGATGTGTGGCCGGGCTTGAATGTAGAGAACCTGGAGAATTATACGTATTGGTGCGATACGATGAATCGATCTTTTAAGCTGCTTGGCTCCAATATTTTGGGTGAATATTTCAAAGGTTTGGAAAAGTTCTACCCTACAGCAGAACAAACCCAAAGGGCCATGTACGTTGAACAGCTTGAATATTCCATTGGAAATATATGGGTGCTCCCCAACAAGGATACGTTTGACGTGCTTAGATCAGGCCCAAAATACCGTGATTATATGGATAAGTTTCTGCAAGGACTCTACAATGTACTTACAGGTCAAGAAGGATTTGACAGGATTCTTCAGGGCATACTCTATAAAAACAGGAAGTTAATGGTTGATTACCAAGGAGAAGAGGGATTCAGGAAATTGGTAAAGAATCTGATGTTGGAGGATTATGTCGACAGCGAAAGTAAACCGAAAGAACTCTTCATGTTTGTATGGTGTTCAAAGAAATGGCTTAAACGCGATGAATATTTCAAGGCTTTCGATATATTTTGCTCTTTCTGCGAAAAAGCAATACCAAGAAGAGCCGAGCGTATAATCGAGAAACTTAAAGCGTTGATCTGAAGGCCCCGTAAATGTGGAAGAACGGAGCATAAAAATCGCCGGACCAGACAAGGCCCGGCGCAGTGTGTATCTTTTGACTTTACTCGGCGTAAAGGCTGATGATGTTCAGGATTACGTCGCGTGCCTTTTCCATGTTTTCTACGGTGACCCACTCGTATTTGCCGTGGAAATTCAGGCCTCCGGCGAAGATATTGGGGCAGGGCAGTCCCTTGAATGACAGGTTCGCCCCGTCGGTGCCTCCACGGATGGGCTGTATATGCGGCTCTACGCCTGCTTTCTCCATGGCTTTTACGGCCTTTTCGACCACATGGTAGTGCGGTTCCACCTGCTCGCGCATGTTGTAATACTGGTCTTTCAGCGTGACGGTGATTACTTCGCGTCCATAGCGGGCGTTGACGAATTCGGCGCAATGCAGCATCTCCTCCTTCTTCTTTTCGAAGAGTGCCCTGTCGTGGTCGCGGATTATGTAGTAAAGCTGGCTCTCCTCCACCGTGCCCTTGAACGAGTTCAGATGGATGAAGCCTTCATAGCCCTCCGTATATTCCGGCCGTTGGTTCACCGGCAGCAGGGCGTTGAATTCCTGGGCTATGAGCAGTGAATTGAGCATCTTGCCCTTGGCGTAGCCCGGATGCACATTGCGGCCTTGCACATGTACCTCGGCGGAAGCGGCATTGAAATTCTCGAACTCCAGTTCTCCGACCTCTCCGCCGTCCATGGTGTAGGCATAGTCCGCCCCGAACTTTGCGACATCGAACTTTACCACTCCACGGCCTATTTCCTCATCGGGAGTGAAACCTATCTTTATGGTGCCGTGCTTGAACTCAGGATGTGCGCACAGATACTGCACCGCGTCCATGATTTCTGCCACTCCGGCCTTGTCATCGGCCCCGAGCAGGGTCGTACCGTCTGTGGTTATGACAGTCTCTCCCACATGGCGCAGCAGTTCGGGAAATTCCTCGGTTTTCAGGCTCATGCCCTCTACTCCGTCCAGACTTATGTCGGAGCCGTCGTAATTTTCGACGATCTGCGGCTTCACGTTGCAGCCGGGCGCATCGGGCGAAGTGTCCACATGAGCAATGAATCCTATGGTCGGAACCTCCTTGTCAATGTTGGAAGGAACGGTTGCCATTACATATCCCCATTCGTCCAGCTCGGCCTCAAGTCCGAACGCCTTCAGTTCATCCCTGAGCATTTCCAGAAGCACAAGCTCCTTTTCTGCTGACGGCTGGCTCTCGCTTTCTTCATTCGATTGGGTGTCCACTGCGACATAGCGCAGGAATCTGTCTTTGATATTTTCCATAACGTAAAACGTAAAATCTTCCCAATTTAGCAATTTTTCATATTAAATAACATTAAAATTATGCTGAAATATTCAAAGGCAGGCATATCTGTGCTTGTCACTCTTGACACGCGGAGGGCGAAGCTGGACGGCCGTTTTCCTGTCAAAATCGAAGTGGTGTACCGAAGAAAACAGAAGTATTATCCAGTGGGACTGGATCTTTTGCCGGAACAGTGGACGGCAATAGGGAAGTCCCGAAAGATGCCGGTAGAGAGGAGCCTGATAGAGGATGCCTTTCTCAGAACGGTGAGCGAGACCGAGGCCTTGGCCTTGTCCGGAAGTTTCTCGCTGTCAGCCTTGGATTCGCGGCTCAAGTATGTTCCGGAAACGTGCAGCCTCAATTCCATGATGCGTGAATTGTCGGAAAATTGCCTGTGCGAGGGACGTACCAATTCATATTTCCGGTATCGCAGCACCATCAACGCCATAAGTCAATTTGCCGGTGACGATGTAAAACTCTCGGACGTGTCAGCCGAGTGGCTCGGAAACTGCGAACGTTTCTGGCTCCATCAGGGCAAGAGTCCCACAACCGTGAGCGTGTACATGAAGACCCTCAAGAGCGTCATGAACCGGGCTGTTGATGACGGTCTATTGCCCGTATCCGACTTTCCTTTCGGACGAGGAGCCTATCGCATACCTCCCGGAAGGGAACGGAAGATAGCTCTCAACAGAGAACAGATACGCATGGTGATGGATTTCAAAGGCAATCGCATCCTGGAGGAAAACAGAGACTTGTGGCTCTTTTCCTATCTCTGCAACGGCATCAATTTCCGGGACATGATCTACTTGCAGTACCGCAACATCGAGGGCAACGAAATATGCTTTACGCGCTCAAAGACAAAGTTGTCGTCCTGCAACAGGACCATTCGCGCCGCCTTTACGGAACGCATGCGCGAAATAATAGATAACATCGGCAACCCATATGACGGCAATCCCGACACTTTTCTTTTCCGTTGTTCGGACGGTTCTTCGGACGACTACGGCAGGACAATGCACGTCCGTAAGGTGGTCACAAACTGCAACCGCGCCCTGTCCGTCATAGCCTCCCGGCTCGGCATACCCAAGTTCACCACCTACTCGGCGCGACACTCGTTCGCGAGCATACTTAATTGGAGCGGAGTAGACCTTTATTACATATCCCAATGTCTCGGACATTCCAATCTGAACACCACGAAAACCTATTTGGCCGGATTTGCAAAGGAGGATAGGTTGAAAATTGCAGAACTGCTGACGGATTTGTGATTTATTTCACAATGTTATAAATATAATATCTTCCTATCCTAAAGAAAGACCCCCTTGCCAAGGGGCAATACCACGGCAAATGTATATATTTTTAAATAAAAAACAAAACGTTCACAGAATTTACATACACTTTTCAAATGCGGAAGAATTGGAGTTCGCTTTGTCTCCTGTCGTCTTTCAGGCTGCGTCGCGCGATATTTATCCCGTCCTTTTCCAATCTGCACGCAAATTTTGCATTCGTCCTCAATTATGGCATAGCACGGAACCGGTGAACGTGACCTGTGTTGTTTCATTGTGTAACAAACAAGTTAGTTTTATGAAAAACAAATTCAAATTGGTAGCGGCGCTCGGCATAGTGTGCGGGGCGCTAACCTTTACAGGTTGTACCGACTTTGCTGATGACATCAATGCACTTGATGATCGTCTGACTGCTGTGGAGAACACACTGTCCTCTTTGCAGAGCCAGATTGAGAGCGGAGCGGTCATTCAGAGCATTACGTCAAGCGAGAATGGCGTCACCATTACCTTGACCAATGGAGAAACTTACACGATCACCAATGGTGAAGACGGTACTCCCGGTACGGTGATCGAGATCAGTGAGGACGGCTATTGGGTGATTGACGGTGTCAAGACGGATTGGCGCGCATATGGTGTCGATGGCCAGGATGGCGCCGATGGTGCTGATGGTGTCAATGGCCAAGATGGTAAGGATGGTGCCGATGGTCAGGATGCAAATACTGTTTACTATTACCCCGGCGATGATTACTATTGGCACAAGGTCACCTACTCTCCCGATGGAACTCTCATTTCCGATGAAGTGACAGATATTGACTGGCGCGGAAGCTATAGCGGTGTGACCGCGATTTACGACAGTGTCAACGGTACTCTTACTTTCTACGGTGTAGATGGCTCTGACGAGGCTATAGTTATCTCTCTGTGGTCTCAGCTCAAATCCCTCGCATTCGTTCCCGAGGTCATGGCACAGGGCCTTGGAGTGATCGAGTTCTATAGCATCATGGATGCAGATGGCGACTTCGTGGCTACCAACGCACCGGTTGTTACCTATCGCATGAATCCCAGCAATGCAGACATCTCAAGTGTGGACTTCAGTTTCATTAACCGTGATGTGACCACCAGGGTGTCAGGCGATGAAACTGATCTTATATCCATCGTCGGAGAGCCCGTTTCTGACGGCGAGGGTGGACTCCTGTTCACCGTGAGTGCAAATGATTCTGATGCACTGCCCGCTGATGCAACCGTGACAGGCAAGCAGGTGATGGTTGCTCTGCGTGCCGTTTCAAGCAAGACAAGTGAAGAGATAGTTTCCGACTATGCTTTCGTACAGGCAAAGGATCTCGTGGATTTCAGCATTATAGACTATGACAAGTATTATGCTGATCCCAGTTCTGTTGTGGCATTCTCTGTAACTCTGCCCGAGCTTACTGATGAGGCGGACTTCCCGTTGCTTTACAGTGACGAGCTTGACATCCGTGCTGCCGTTGAGACTTATGCCTCAGAGGTTCCCGCTGCCCTTCCCGAGATTTACGTGACACCCGAATATGAATTCGAATTGGTGGAATATTACGGAGCTGACGGTGTTACCGATCAGAGCATGTATGTACGCATAGACGACGGAGTGCTCAGCGTAGACAAGAGTCTGCTTCCTGAAAGCGATGGACGTGCTGCCGTAGGACGTACTCCTGTGGTTCACGTTACCGCTTACGTTGCCGGTGTCGAGATTGCAGAATGCTATATCAAGGTTGAAGTGGTTGAGACGGAAGAGCCGGAACAGTCTATTCCTGAGAAGACTTACATCACCGTTGAGGCAGAAATCGAATATACCGATATTGATCCCGATAACGGCGAAGAGTTCTCTGTATACTGGAGTACGCTGAACGAGCAGGTACTGGATGTCCTCAACATGACTTACAGCGAGTTCACTACCGCATACAACGTAAATGATGTAGTTGTTACCTACAAGGTTGAGACTGCAGCAAACTTTGGCACCACCGCTCCGGCCGGAATATCCTATGATGCCAGTGGTGACTTTGATCCTACCTCTACAAATGCTGTAAGCATCGTCATTACGAATGCCGTTGATGAGAATACCTATGGTACCGTCAAGGTCGTAATTCCTTCATACAATGACAAACTGAACGGTGATGTTGCCATCGAATTCAACTACTCTGTAAGCCACGAGCATGTATGGCCTGCATTAAACGGCGACTACCTCAAGGACGGCACCACCAATACTGTACAGGTAAAGGGTAAGTTGGTTAATGGCGCTTGGGTAATGCAGTCTTCTATGAAAGAGCACTTCGAGGATTACCTTGCATACTATGAGGATGCAAACAACCACGTAGACCTGAAGTTCGCTATCCAGCCTCTTGTAAATGGTGTTCCCGTGAAGATTGGAGAAACCGCTGCGAATGCCGTGGCTCAGGAAGGTGCGGAGATCACCGGCAACAACTATGAGGATCAGGAGATTGCTCTCAATGCACCTCTTGAGGGTACCAAGACCTACATAGTAACTGCCTACACGGAGCTTGCAAATGGCAACTACTGCGAGATGACCTATAACGTAGAGTTCATCAGTCCTTTCACTGTAACTGCTTCGGACTTCTCGCTGAATACTCTCACTGCAGGCACTTCAAGCGAGGATGTCAACTCGCACGTCGTAGTGCGTGACCTTGATGGTGAAGTAATCTACAGAGATGGTGCAGCAACCGCTTATGCTACATCTACCTACATGCTCAGCAGCAGCGACTTTACTTTCACTTACGGTCTCCTCTTCAATGAAGATGATTCCGCATACGACACTGAAGTTTCATTCGGAGGAGGTCTTACCATCGACGGTGACGGCGTTGTCTCATGGTCAAATGATGGTACCACTCTCCAAAGGGATAAACTTGCAGGCTACTCAGTAGAAGTTACAGTATCCACTATCTGTGTTGTTGAGGATACCGGTACGATTACTGTGCTCAGCAGCGCAAATTCGAAGTAAGCAAAAGTATAAACCACATCTGGGGATGGTCGCATGGCCATCCCCTTTTTTATATCTGAATCAGTAGTTGAAAAGACAGTTACGACTCAACTGACTTTCTGTAAATCCTGCGCAGAACCCCGCCCTGACCATCAGCAGGCGATCGTGAAATTGCAGCAGAACTCGTTCAGGCCTTCCTGCAGATATTCCCGCTTGATGCCGTGGTACGTATCAAACAGGAGCGGTTTTGCGTTCGGAATTTTATATATTTGTTAGTTTTTGAAACCAAAACAAATTTCATATCCCTTATGAGAAGGCTTCTCGTTTCTGTAATTTCACTGTGTCTTGTTGTGAGTACATACGCACAAGACCCGGATTTTCATATCTTCCTTTGCTTCGGCCAGTCCAATATGGAAGGTTCCGCCCCTGCCGAACAGATTGATTCATTGGGTATAAGTGACCGTTACCTGACGCTCGCGGCTGCGGATTTCCGCGATTCGAGCCGCGTAAAAGGCCAGTGGTACAAGGCGTTGCCGCCCCTTTGCCGCTACGGGAACGGACTCGGCCCGTCCGACTATTTCGGCAGGACCATGTTGGAGTATCT
>CAZOQW010000009.1:0-51073 GCA_964582235.1 uncultured Muribaculaceae bacterium
TCGAGAACCGCATGCGTTTCATGCGCATGGTAATGGAAAAGGTCATGGAAGCTGCCGGGGACGACATGGGAGTGATAGTGAAAGTGAATATGCACGACGGCTTCAAGAGCGGAATGCAGACCCCCGAATGCATAGAGGTATGCAAGGAACTCGAAAGACTCGGTGCACATGCGTTGGTGCTCAGCGCGGGCTTCGTCAGCAAGGCGCCGATGGAAGTGATGCGCGGAGCCATGCCAATGAAAACCCTGCGCCACTATATGCCGATGAAGCAGTTCTGGTGGCTGAAAGCCGCGCTTGCGCTCGCCGGACGCATGATGATACCTACGGTTCCCTATTCCGAAGGCTATTTCCTCGAGGAGGCCAAGCAGTTCCGCGCCGCCCTCAAACTGCCGCTCATATATGTCGGCGGACTTGTCTCCCGCGAAAAGATGGAGGAGGTTCTGGAGGCCGGATTTACCGGACTGCAGGTCGCAAGGGCCCTCGTGCGCGACACCGATTTTGTGAACAAGCTGCGCAGCGGCGAACTTAGCTGCAGTGCCTGCGGACATTCGAACTACTGCATAGGGCGCATGTACACGCTCGAAATGCGCTGTCATACCTGCGTGGAAAATCTGCCGAAGAAGTTGGAGAAGGAAGTTGAAAAAGCCGAAAAACGATGGAAGAAATGAGAACTGCGGTAATCACCGGCGCGAGCGGCGGAATGGGCAGTGTGGCCACGGCTGAAATGGCCTCACGCGGCTATCGCGTAATCATGGCCTGCAAGGACTTGCCCAAGACCGCAAAAGTGCGCGAGGAAATACTGCGCAGGCAGCCGGACGCACAACTCATAATAGAACCCGTCCACCTCGAATCCTTCCGATCTACCGTGGATCTCGCCGAGCGTTTGGAGGAATACGCGCCCATTGACGTGCTGTTCAATAATGCAGGCGTACTGCCGAGGTATTTCAGCCTCAGCGATGACGGCTACGAACTTACGCTTGCCGTAAATTATCTTGCACCCTATCTGCTCTCGCGCAAGGTGCTGCCTCTGCTCGGCGAGGGAGCCAGGGTGGTGAACATGATTTCCGTATCGGGCATGGCAGCCCGCTTCGACCACGATTTCTTCCACAAGGACGAGAAGCAGTTCGGGCAGCTGAAGACCTATTCGGTGACAAAATTCGCCCTCACGCTGTTTTCCATAGCCCTTGGGGAGAAATGCGGAGTGAAGGTGAACGTCGCGGACCCGGGCATAGTAAACACTGAGATGATAAGGCTCGAACGCTGGTTTGACCCGCTTACCGACTTGATTTTCAGACCGCTCTGCCACAGCCCGAAAAGGGGTGCATTGCCGGCGATAAATGCCATGTGCTCCGGAGACGGAGGCAAGATGTTCATAGGCCGGGAAGAGAGGGAAATTCCCGAAAAATACACCAGCCGGAAAGAGGACAAGGAGTGGTTGTGGAGCGAAACGGAAAAACTCTTGAAAGATTACCTTTAAATTGAATATTATGATACAGTCGATGACCGGTTACGGCAAGGCCGAAGCCCTTTTGCACAATGGAAAGCTAAGTATCGAAATCCGCTGCCTCAACGGCAAGAACGCCGAGGTGAACCTGCGCACTTCGCTGATACCCAAGGACAAGGACCTGGAATTGCGCAACTGCATATCCTCAAGACTCGTGAGGGGAACGATAGACGTGTACCTGACCTGGGAAGCCTCGGAGGAGAACGCATCCAAGTCGATGAATCTGGCCCAGGTGCGCAACTACTTCGGCAGTGCGGAATATCTCGCGGAAGAAGCCGGCATACCCCTGACTCCGGAAAACCGCCTGTACCTGCTCAGGACAGCCATGCAGTTGCCTGAAGCGGTCGATGCAAGAAAAAGCGAGGTCATCGATGACGAGGAATGGGGTTCCGTCCGTGAAGCGGTGGAAAAATGCCTCGACGCAGTGCAGGCCTATCGCGCAAACGAGGGCAAGGCCCTGTATGCCGACGTAACGTCGAGGATATCCAAGATAATGAGCCTGTACGACGAAGTGGAAAAGCACGAGGCCGAAAGGATTGCGGCAGTCAGGGAAAGGCTCGACAAGGCACTGGCCAAGAGCCAAATACGGGTAGACAAGGACAGGTTCGAGCAGGAACTGATATTCTATCTCGAGAAACTCGACATCAACGAGGAAAAGGTGCGCCTCAGGCAGCACTGCAAGTTCTTCATGGACACCATAGATTCAGAACCTCATCCCGGAAAGAAGCTCGGCTTCATAATCCAGGAGATAGGCAGGGAAATCAACACGACCGGCTCGAAGGCCAATCATGCCGAAATTCAGAAAATCGTGGTGATGATGAAGGACGAACTGGAAAAAATCCGCGAACAGTCCATGAACATATTATGACAGGGGCGCTGCAGCAACATCGTCCTTTGCCGTTATCTTGGGTAAGGCAGCAGGCTTTTTGACGGGCTTGGGCTTCGGTTCGGAAGTGACGGAATTCTCGAATACCGAAGCTCGCTTTGCCTCAAAAACTTCCTCGCTTATCATGCGGCAGTTGCCGTTGATCTCAGCCCCGACCTCAACCTGGATTCTGCGCACATTCAGGCTTCCCTTCAGGCTTGAAGTGCCCTTGATGCTTACGGTGTCCTTGACATAGACTTCACCGTCTATCCTGCCCCACAGATCCAGGTTCGTACACATCAAAGTTCCCGAAATACTTGCGCCGTCTCCTACCACGACACGGCCTCCGGAAAATATCCTGCCGGTGATTACACCGTCCACGCGGATATCGCCCTGTGAGATGAGATCACCGGTAATTTCCGCACCGTTAGAGATTCTCGTGACATCGTTCACGCTTACGAATTCAGATGAGTTCTTACGCATATTTTTCACAAAATTGATGTCCGATCAAGCTCCGTGACAGTTCTTGTACTTCTTGCCGCTTCCACAAGGGCAGGGGTCATTGCGACCGACACGTTTCTCCGCCTTTACGGGAGCCTTTGAGCGAGGGTCTCCGTTAGTACTGAGTTCTGAACGTCGTGCCTGCATGCGGCTCAGGTCCGGTCCCCTGCGCACTGCCGGCTTGTTGGCGGACACTTCGCGGTCGTCTCTCAGGGGAATAAAGGCCTTGAACAGGAACGAGAGCACATCCCGGTTCAGCGACTCCATCATCTCGGCGAAAAGCTCATAACTCTGGAGCTTGTAGACCACAACGGGATCCTTCTGCTCGTATGAGGCGTTCTGGACGCTCTGCTTGAGGTCGTCCATGTCACGCAGATGCTGTTTCCAATGCTCGTCTATCTGGTAGAGAGTGATGTTCTTCGCAATAGTCTTTGCCACTTCCTTGCCCTCCGAGTTATAGGCCTTCTCGAGATTGACGGAAATCGTCATCTGCTTGATACCGTCGGAAATGGGGATGGCGATATTCTCGTACATGCTGCCCTGCTTCTCGTAGACGGCCTTAATCACCGGATTCACCCTTTCGGCAATCGCGGTCATCTGGCGCTTGTAAAGCCTGAGCATGTCCTCAACTATGGCATTCTCCAAATCATTATGCTTTGCTTTCTTGTGGAAGTCGGCATCGAAGCTCGCCTCAACCGACAGTTCCGCAAGCAGTTCCATGCGGAAATCTTCGAATTCGAGTCCCTTGTTCTTGTCCACGAACATGCTGGCGGTGTCCACCATCATGTTGCGCAGGTCGATTTCTATCTTGTCACCGTTGATTGCATTGCGACGACGCGAGTAGATGGCCTCGCGCTGGTAATTCATCACATCGTCGTACTCGATGAGCCTCTTTCGTATGCCGAAGTTGTTCTCCTCGACCTTCTTCTGTGCATTCTCCACTGCGTTGGAGAGCATCCTGCTTTCGAGTGCTTCATCATCCTGCATTCCGAGCTTGTCCACCATGCTTGCAATTCGGTCGGAACCGAACAGGCGCATAAGCTTGTCCTCGAAAGACACGTAGAACACTGATGAACCGGGATCTCCCTGACGGCCTGCACGTCCGCGCAACTGGCGGTCCACACGGCGTGAGTCATGTCGCTCGGTACCTATGATGGCAAGTCCGCCGGCATCCTTGACCTCCTGGGAAAGCTTGATGTCCGTACCACGACCCGCCATGTTGGTGGCTATGGTCACCACGGATTTCTGTCCGGCATACTTGACGATTTCCGCCTCGCGTGCGTGCTCCTTGGCATTCAATACGTTATGCTTGATGCCGCGCATCCTGAGCATGCGGCTGAGCAACTCTGAAGTCTCCACGTCAGTGGTACCTACGAGCACGGGGCGGCCCTGCCCGGTGAGTTCCACAATTTTCTCGATGATAGCGGCGTATTTTGCCTTTTTCGTCTTGTATATGATGTCGTCGTGGTCGATTCGCGCAATGGGCCTGTTTGTCGGGATGACCTTCACGTCAAGGTCGTAGATGCTCACAAACTCGGCCTCCTCGGTAACTGCCGTACCGGTCATACCGGACAGCTTGTGGTACATGCGGAAGTAGTTCTGCAAAGTGATGGTGGCGAAAGTCTGGGTCGCGCCCTCCACCTTCACGTTTTCCTTGGCCTCGATAGCCTGGTGCAGACCGTCGCTCCAGCGGCGGCCCTCCATGATACGGCCGGTGGACTCGTCCACAATCTTGACTTTGCCGTCCATGATGACATAGTCCACGTCCTTCTCGAACATGGTGTAGGCTTTCAGGAGCTGGCTGACCGTATGCACACGCTGGCTCTTGAGCGAGAAGTTCACGCGAAGCTCGTCCTTTTTCTGCTGTTTCTCCTCCGGAGTGAGATCGGAATTCTCGATTTCTGCGGTCTGCAGACCCATGTCGGGCAGCACGAAGAAGTCCTCATTGCCAACGGCCTTGGCAAGCACGTCATGTCCCTTGTCGGTCATGTCCACTGAATGCAACTGCTCGTTTATCACGAAATACAGAGGGTCGGTCACTACAGGCATTTCCTTCTCGTTATCCTGCATGTAGTAATTCTCCGCTTTCTGCATGAGTACCTTCATGCCGGGCTCCGAAAGGAACTTGATGAGGGGCCCGTATTTGGGCAGTCCTTTGTGGGCCCTGTAAAGGAGTTTTCCTCCTTCGGCCTCATTTCCGTCGGCTATATACTTGCGGGCCTCGTTCAGAACCTGATTCACCAGAGTTCTCTGGGCCTGGTACAGTTTCTCCACATAGGGACGGAACTCCATGTACTGGGCTTCGTCGGCATCATTGCGCTGAACCGGTCCGGAAATTATCAAAGGGGTACGCGCGTCGTCAATGAGCACGGAGTCGGCCTCGTCCACGATTGCGAAGTGGTGCTTGCGCTGGACCAGATCCCCGGTGGAAATGGCCATGTTGTCGCGCAGGTAGTCGAAACCGAACTCGTTGTTGGTTCCGAAAGTTATGTCGCACTCGTAGGCCTTGCGGCGCTGCGGCGTATTGGGTTCATGCTTGTCGATGCAGTCCACTGACAATCCGTGGAACATGTACAGGGGGCCCATCCACTCGGAATCTCGCTTTGAGAGGTAGTCATTGACCGTCACCATGTGTACTCCCTTGCCTGCCAGGGCGTTCAGGAACACCGGCAACGTTGCCACGAGGGTCTTTCCCTCACCTGTGGCCATCTCGGCAATCGCTCCCTTGTGGATTGCGATTCCGCCCTTGAGCTGCACCTCATAATGCACCATGTCCCAAGTGATTTCGTCGCCGCCTGCCATCCAGTGATTGGCGTAAATGGCCTTGTCTCCCTCTATCTTCACGAAATCATGGTTCACGCTGATTGCGCGGTCGAAGTCGTTTGCGGTCACTTCCACAACAGGATTCTCCTTGAAACGGCGGGCAGTGGACCTCATTACGGCGAAAGCCTCGGGCAACAGCTCGTCGAGGCACTTCTCGATAGCATCATCCTCGTCCTTCACGAGTTTGTCGGATTCGCCTGCAAGCTTTTCCTTCTCATCAATGGGGATATCCTTGTCGAGTTCCTGCCTGATTTCGGCTATTCTGTTCTCGAACGGAGCCTCGACCTCCATCAGCCTTGCTTTAAGGGCAGCGGAACGGGCTCTCAATTCGTCATGTGAAAGGGCGTCAATTTCCTCGTATGCCTTGTTTATTTTAATGACTGTAGGACTCACTTCCTTGTCAAAACGTGACTCCTTTGTACCAAAAATCTTCTCTAAGATTGACATTGAACAACAATTTTTTATGCGAATTCTGCAAATATAGTTATATTTGAACTTACGACAAAATTTGCAATATGCAGCGCTCACTATTAACCATTGTAGCCGCATTCGCCCTCGTGGCCTGCGGCAATGGCGGTTCACTAAATCCGAGAACCGTTGAAGACTTCAATTTCGACTGGAAATTCACCCTTGGCGACAGTCCCGAATTCGCGACCGGGCAAGACGCCGCTTCCCCGCTTTGGGCAGCATCTGATTTCGATGACTCAGCCTGGAGGGATCTACGGCTGCCCCACGACTGGAGCGTGGAGGGTCAATTTTCCAAGGACAACCCCTCTACCCCGGAAGGAGGAGCTCTCCCCGGAGGCATAGGCTGGTACCGCAAGAGTTTCTACATCCCCGCAGAGCAGTTCGAGGACGGCGTTCCTGCGCAGATGCTCTGGGTAGAATTCGACGGAGTGTTCATGAACAGCACCGTATACATCAACGGCCACGCCCTGTCCACCCGTCCCTACGGCTACAGTTCCTTCTCTTATGACCTCACACCTTACATCGTTCCCGGTGAGAACACCATCGCAGTACGCTGCGACAACGCCGACCAGCCCAATTCCCGCTGGTACGCCGGTTGCGGCATCTATCGTGACGTGCGCCTGGTAAGCAAGGACTACACCCACGTCGCCTACAACGGCAGCTATGTAACTACTCCGGAAGTCGGCGACAAGAGCAAGGTGGACGTAGAACTGACGATAGAAAGTCCTGCATCCGCAACCCTCGTTGTGGAGAACTTCATCCTCGATGCAAAGGGACGCAAGGTGGCTTCGGTCAAGGAAAATGCCGTAGTGAATGCCGGCAGCAACGTTTACACCACCTCGCTGACCCTCCCGAACACCCATCTGTGGGACATCGACGATCCTTATCTCTATACCCTGCGCAGCCAGGTCTACGCTGACGGCAAACTCGTAGACAGTTACGACACCTCATTCGGCGTGCGCACGCTCGCCTGGGATGTCGATACCGGCTTCTACCTCAACGGAAGGAACGTCAAGATGCTGGGTGTCTGCCTGCACCACGATCAGGGTTGCCTCGGCACTGCAGTACACACACGCGCACTCGAACGCCAGCTGCAACTGCTCAGGACCATGGGCGTGAATGCCATACGCACCTCGCACAATCCTCCCGCTCCCCAGCTTCTCGACCTCTGCGACCGCATGGGCTTCCTCGTGATGGACGAGGCCATGGACATGTGGCGCAAGCGCAAGACCCGCTACGACTATGCCCGCTTCTTCGACGAGTGGCACGTGCAGGATGTACAGGATTTCGTGCGCCGCGACCGCAACCACCCCAGTATCGTGATGTGGAGCGTCGGCAACGAGATACTCGAACAGAGCGACACCCGTGATGATATACTTGAGAACCTGAGCGCAGAGGAAGCCAACGGACTGTTGAACTTCATACATTCACTCAGCGTGAACGACCCTGACGAGAACAATCCCAACGTATTGCTGACCAGACACATGGCCAATCTCGTCCGTGAGCTCGACGACACCCGTGCCGTGACAGCCGGCTGCAACGGCGTATGGCCCGGCAACAACCTGCTCCGCAGCGGTGCCCTGGACGTATACGGATTCAACTATCATCCCCATCTTTACGATTCCTGCCGCGTATGGTTCCCCGACAAGCCCCTCTTGGGCTCCGAGACCGCATCAGCCCTGAATTCCCGCGGCATCTACTACCAGCCTTCCACCAAATATCAGAAGCTGCCCGGCAACGACTGGACGGCTGACCAGCCCGAAAGCCACCAGTGTACGGCTTACGATGTATGTTCCGCTCCCTGGGCCAACACGGCAGAGGAGGCATGGATTGCTGTCAGAGACCGCGACTTCATAGCCGGAACCTTCCTCTGGACCGGTTTCGATTATCTCGGAGAGCCTACTCCTTACAGCTGGCCGTCCCGCAGCTCGTATTTCGGAGTATTCGACCTCGCAGGCTTCCCCAAGGACAGCTACTGGCTCTACAAATCCGAATGGACCGATGAGACCGTGCTGCACGTGTTCCCTCACTGGAACTGGAATCCCGGCGACACCGTGGACATCTGGGCATATTACAACAATGCCGACGAAGTCGAGTTGTTCGTGAACGGGACTTCAATGGGAAAATCAGCCAAGACTGCCGACAAGCTGCACGCAGAATGGCTGAGCGTAGCCTATGAGCCGGGAGAAATCGAGGTAGTGTCATACAAGGACGGCAAGGAGGTAGCCCGCGACAGCAGGCGCACTTCAGGCCCGGCCGCAGGTCTGAGACTGACCCCGGACCGCGAGACCATAAGCGCCGACGGATATGACCTGTGCTACGTCACCATCGAGGCCATCGACGAATACGGTCGTCCCGTACCCACCGCAGACAACATGTTGCACTTCGAGGTTGTGGGCGAGGGCGAACTGGTCGGAGTGGACAACGGTAATGCCGCAGACATCATGTCTCTCAAGGGTCACGACAAGGCCCTGTTCAGCGGCAAGGCCCTGGCAGTCATCCGCTCTTACAAGGATACCCCCGGCGTGGCCGTGCTGAAAGTAACTTCAGAATTCGGTTCAGTGACCTTGGGCGTAGATTGTAAATAGTCTATGCCCTGCGCAGCAGACTGCGCGGGAAACTCCCTGCAACAGGAAAAAGCGGCTCGTTTTCGGGTCGCTTTTTTGCCGACTTAGTCAATGCGTGCCCCAAAATTGTGTTTTTGGGAGCGACGAAGTCAGCAGATTTTTTCTTACATTTGCGTCCTAAGCAGGATTAGCACATCGGTAGTGCATTGGCTTCCCAAGCCAAGGAGGAGGGTTCGACTCCCTTATCCTGCTCCAAATAGCAACCCGGTCCGGAAGCCTCTTCCGGACCGGGTTTTGTTACAAGCCCACGGCAACTATTTCAACTTGGAATACTGCTCGTCGGTGACGGGCTCAAGCCATTCGTTGGAAGCGTTCTCACCCTCAACCTCCACTGCAAGGTGGGCAAACCAGCTGTCGGCCGCAGCGCCGTGCCAGTGCTTGATTCCTGCAGGGATGTTCACTACGGTGCCCGGAGTCATCTCCACGGCATCCTTGCCTTCCTCTTGATACCACCCACGTCCTGCAACACAAATCAACATCTGTCCGCCTCCCTTGGTGGCATGGTGGATATGCCAGTTGTTGCGGCAGCCCGGCTCAAAAGTCACATTCGAGATGCGTACCTGCTCGGTAGAAACCGGAGCAAGATAACTGTTGCCTGTGAAATACTGTGCATACGCGGCGTTGGGTTCTCCAATGGGGAAAATCATCTCCTGCTGGAACGCTGACTTGCCGCCGTCATCGGACAACTCATCATCAGACCACACTTCCTTGGCAAGACGGAACGCGCCCCAGGCATTGGGCCATCCGGCGTAAAAGGCGATGTGAGTGAGCATGGCCGAAATCTCGGAACGTGTAACGCCGTTGGATTTGGCGAACTCCAGGTGATGCTGCAGGGAACTGTCGATGATTCCCTTGCCGACGAGAGTCGCAATGGTGACCATGCTACGGTCATGAGGGCTCAGTCCGGGGTGGTTCCACACCTCGCCGAAAAGCACGTCGTCGTTGTAGGCGGCAAATTCGGGCGCGAAGTCACCTAAACCTGCACGCCCTGCTGTCTGGGTAATTTTCTTTTCCTGTGCCATAATTTCAAAACCAGTGGATAATACAATCAGCAGCATAATGGCTGCGCGGAGCGCAGCGGACAGATTCATTCTCATATTATTGTCTTTATTTTGTTCAAAACTACTCAAAGTCATCGACAAATACAAATCAACGTAAACTTGGCGCGTGTTAAAACTCCCTGCTTGCAGGCTCGCCGTCGGGCTCCCACGGGAGCTGGCTGCGACAGCAGACTGTGGGGTAAAATCAAGGGCAAGCCAATGCTGTTTGGCTCGCCCCGATCTGTCAAATTTACGCCGAAGTTCGGCTTGGTAGTCTGTTATTCTATTGAAACTATGTAGCTGTCTACAATCTCGTAAGTCGTACCGTAGACATCCATGCTACCGCAGATTACCACTTTCATTCCTACCTGAAGCTGATCCTCGGAAGTGAAATCCTCTCCGTCGAGGTAAACTCCGCGATATACGTAGAGTTGCTCGTTGGTGGTACCGTCATCAGAAATGTAGTAATTTGCATTTCCATAACTGGGCGACACCTGGTATATCTCTGAAACGATACCCACGAAGTATGCGGTTTCTTCTGCATATACTGACCATGCACCTGCCTCGAAGATTGCGAGGGCAGAAGCCACGCTGTAAGGATCTTCAAGCGTTCCTTCCTCATCCAGTTCAGGGAATTCGCCGCTCTGCTCGAGGGTCAGGGTAATCGTAGAGGTCTGCGTAGTACCGGTGGAGCTGAACTCTATGTCAGCAGTACGGGTAGCACCTGAATTGGCCGTAGCCCTGAAGGTAATAACGGGCTCATCGGCGCTTCCGGATATCGAATGGACGGAGAGCCATTCCTGAGCATCCTCAGGTATGGACATATCGTAACCGTCTCCCTTCACGGTAAGGGTCACAACTACGTCACCACCCTCTGAGGGGATAGTTTCGGGCTCTACGGAACTTACCTGGATAAGGGACTTTGTCACGCTGATTACCGAGACGTCAACCAGTTCAACGACTCCGTTGTAGGTAGTACGAGGTCCGGAAACGGTCACAACGTCACCCACTTCGATGTCGAAAGAATCCCAATCATAAGAACCGCTGTCGTTTACGGTACCATAGATGTAAAGGCTTCCTGTGCCGTCGTTCAGATACCAGTTGCCATAAGTCGTGTTGGAAATCTGGGTACAGGTTCCGGTAACCTGGTAAGTCTTGCCGTCTATACCGTTTTCGATGACTTCCGCACAAGTAGCGGTGGTGGTTGCAGGCACACCCTGTATCACATTAATGTACTGCTCACTACTGCCACTGACAACGGATACCGTTCCGCTGCGTCCGCTGTCGTCAGCCTCGGCAGAGAAGGTGAGCGTAGTCACTCCGGCCTCGCCGGACATGGGTGAGATGGTAAGCCAATCAAGGTCGTCATTCACAACTGTCCAGCTGTTCTTCGTAGTCAGAACTATCTGGGCCGAACCGCCTTCCACGTCGAGGCTGACGTAAGAGCAGTCTACGACAATATCGTCAAGATAACTGGGCTCGAACTCTTCGTTACATGCCGTAAGCAGACCGATACCGGCAGCGAGTGCTGCTATTGTGTATTTGAGTTTCATAAGATACGGTCAAAATTAATTAAACATATACTTGATACCGACAGAAGCGTACCAGCACTGGCCGATTGCGTGATAGTATGTCCAGGTCTGAGTGTCGCCGCTGATTGCCGAAGGAGTAGAGAAGGTTGCATAACCGTCTGCATCCACACCCTCATAGGTCAGGATACGTGCGTCAGAACCGATTGCGGGATTGAGGTACTTGCTCACACCCCATGATGAGTTGAAGATATTGAGGACATTCTTGATGTCGAGGCTCAACTGGAGGGTGTTGACGCTGTTGCCGATGCGAACCTTGAAGTCGTGCTTGTAGCTGAAGTCAATCCTGTGTACCCAAGGAGAGTAAACGCTGTAGGCCTCGGCATATTCGCCCTGATGCTTGCTGAGGTACTTGTCTTTGTGTACGTAGTCCATGAAGCGGGTAGCATCGTCCTCTGACACGAACCTGAACTCTCCGCTGGCAACTTCCTCATCGGTAGGGATATAGATGACGTCGTAGTTATATCCGTCGCCATTCATATCGTTGGTAGTCATGTAGGTGTAGTTGTAACCGCCCCTCCATGCCTCGTAGATAAGGCTGTAGTGGTTGCCGCCCTTGTCGCTGTGGGTAAGTGAAGCCACTACGCGGTCAGGGGTCACGTACTGTGAGTTGTGGAGCCTGATGTTGTTAGGTCCTTCTACGGTAGGCACATAGGTGAATGCGGACTCAGCAGCGGAACCGGGCATTCCGGTAAGTTCCTTGCTCACGGTGTGCGTGTAGGCAGCCATGAAACTGAGGCCCTCGAAAGGACGCATGTTCAGTGAAACGCTGGCTGAATAACCGTAACCCTTGTTGGTGTTCTCAAGCACGAAAGCCTTGGTGGTTCCGGTGTAACGGTAGCTGTCAGGATAGATAGGACGATTGTCCGCGCCGTTGAACCTTGCGAAACCGCCCACGTTCTTGATACTCCAGTCAGAGATGGTCACACCGTTGATGGTCTTGTTGTAGATGAACTCTCCGGTGAGAGAGAAGGGGAAGGAAACGGGAATGTTGTAGTCAACTGCCAGTGAGGTCTTCCATACCTGAGGCATCTTGAAGTCGGGATCCACTGCAGAAATTGAATCAGGAACGGTTCCGTCTTCAGGATTTATGGTTGTGGGATAACCAATATCTTCGAGCTTCTTGAGCAGGGCGCTGATGGTGGCCTTGCCGTTCTCGTCGGTCACAAGACCGCCTGTGAAGTACTGCGACAAGATACTGCTGTCGCTGATCTGGGCCTGATACTGCACCATACCGCTGTTGGTAGGCATGTTGGTGAAGAACACCAGGGGAATACGGCCGGAGAAGAGTCCTGTACCTCCGCGGATGGTCAGCCTGTTGTTTCTGAGCACATCCCAGGAGTAGCCGACACGGGGAGATACTGAAATGTTGTTGTTGGGCCACTTGCCGGTATCGATATTGCGCACATTGCCGTCCTCGTCATAGTAGTCAATTGCGAGAATGGCGTTGTTCGTCATGAGATCGCTGTTCATGAAGAACAGACCATCGAGACGGAGACCATAAGTGAGCTTGAAGTTGTCGGTGGCCTGCCACTCGTCCTGAGCGTAGATACCGACCTTGTTGAACCTTACCCTTGCAGCAGGATTATCCTCGCCGTCGTAACCGTAGGTAAGGCAGACAATCTCGGGAGCCGCACCGCTGATGAAGTCCTCAATGCTTGCATAGCGGTAGTATCCGGTACCGTTACGCATGTATGCATTGTCGGCCATCTGGTATTCGTAGTTGATACCACCCATTATCTTGTGGTTGCCAACATAATAGGTAAGGTCATCTTTCACGCTGAAGTGGGTATTGTGAACCGCATTGTTCCAGGTGAAAAGCTCATAACCGAGGGAAATGTAGTTGCCGGTGGTTCCCGTTCCGTCAAGGATGTCGATGAAGGGGAACTCGTCGGAGTTGGATCCTCGGGTATCGTCAAGCTTTGAGTAGGTCACGAGCAACTGGTTGGAGAGCTTGTCTGAAAGACGGCTGTTGAGATCGAGTGAAACGGTACTGACCAGGTTGTCGAGAGAGTACATGGAGTTGGCATAGGTCATGGCATACTGCGAAAGACGGCTGTATGACGAACGGGTACCACCGTCCATGGATGTCGAGTTGACTGAATTCCACGCCTTGTTGAGGGTGTAGTTGTAACGGAGTGCCAGATGATGGTTGTCGTTGATGTTCCAGTCAATACGGGCGAGAGCCTTCATATTGCTCTCATCAGCGGGATAGCTGGTGTAGGAACCGGTATCGTAACCGTAGGTCTCCTTTACGTAATCGGATACCCTCTGCAGGTCAGCTGTGGTAACGCGGGAGATGTAGTTGTCGGCATCGGCAACTCCATCCTCGGAAGCCCTCCAGCGGTTGACCACGGTAGGAATCACGGAGTACTCGAAGTTCACGAAGAAGAAGAGCTTGTTCTTGATGATAGGTCCGCCGAGGGTGAAACCGTAGGTTGTGGTGCGGTCCTTCTCACGGGCTCCGGATATCTGTTCACCGTCAATGGTGTCGCCACGAAGATTCTCGTTCTGGTGATAGATGTAGGCTGAACCCTTGAAAGTGTTGGTACCTGACTTGGTAACTGCGTTCACGCCACCACCGATGAAGTTGGTCTGACGGACGTCATAAGGGGAAATCACGACCTGCATTTCCTCGATTGCATCGAGAGAGATGGGGTTGCCACCGCCGGGAAGGTCGTCGCTGAGACCGAAGTTGTTGTTGAAATTGGCACCGTCAACGGTGAAGTTCGCATTACGACCGTCTGAACCTACGAAGCTCATTCCGTTTCCACCATAGGGCGAGAGCCTGGTTACATCGGTGATGCTGCGGCTGACGGTAGGCAACGAAGTGATCTGATCGTTGGAAATGTTGGTTGCCACGCCTGCGCTTTCATTGAACAACTTGGAAGCCGCATATGAAATCACGACGGCTTCTGACAGCATTTCGTTGTCATCAGCAAGGCTTGCGCTCAAACGATAAGAATCGGCAAGTTGCAGGGTAATGTCCGTGTAAGTCACGGTCTGATAACCCAAGCAGCTAACCTCTACGGAGTAAGGACCTCCGGTACGCATACCGTTAATAACAAAACGGCCTTCGGAGTTTGCCACCGCGTAATAGGTGGTACCCGAAGGCGTGTGAACGGCCAGTACCGTCGCTCCCGGAATTGCCAGTCCCTCCGAATCGGTAACGACACCGTTAAGAGAAGACGTTGTCACCTGCGCTGAAGCAGACACAACAAAAAGCATTGCCGATAATGACAGCAAAAGGTTTTTGATTGTTTGTCTCATAAAAATAGATTTTTCGGATACAAATATACAATTATTATCGCTATCTGCCACTACTTTTACGGCGCAAATATACGGCGGCAAAAGTTTCCTTGCAACCATGGAATGTTAAGATTTGATTAAATTTTCCTACCTTTGCCGCCGATAACCTACGAGGACAGATTTGTATGCTTGCAACCTCGTACAAAAAATGCTAAAAATCAAATGAACTATCTTTTCACATCGGAGTCAGTCTCCGAAGGTCATCCCGACAAGGTCGCCGACCAGATTTCAGACGCAATTTTGGACGAATTCCTCCGCCAGGACCGCGATGCCCATGTGGCATGCGAGACTTTCTGCACAGCCGGACTTGTAATAGTGGGCGGAGAGGTACATTCCGAACACGCATACGTGGATATCCCCGCAACGGCAAGGCGTGTCATAAAAAAAATAGGCTACACCAAGGCAGAATACGGCTTCGATGCCAATTCCTGCGGAGTCATCAGCACCCTGCACGAGCAGAGCGGCGACATAATGCGTGGCGTAGTGAACGAGAATCCCCTCTCCCAGGGAGCGGGAGACCAGGGAATGATGTTCGGCTATGCCAGCATCGACGGCGAAGAGTACATGCCCCTCGCCCTCTCCATTTCGCACAAGCTCCTGAAAATCCTCGCGGACATACGCCACAACGAGCCGGAACTCATGCCCTACCTGCGCCCGGATTCCAAGGCCCAGGTCACGGTGGAGTTTTCCGACGTACACAAGCCGGAGCGCATACACACCATAGTCCTGAGCACCCAGCATGACGAGTTCGACACAGACGAGCGCATGCATGAGCGCATAGAAAGCGATGTGCGCAACATTGTCATTCCCCGGCTCATAGCGTCACTGCCGGCAAAAACGGCAGCCCTGTTCGACGGAAAATACATCCTGCACGTGAATCCGACCGGCAAGTTCGTAATCGGCGGCCCTGCGGGAGACACCGGACTCACCGGACGCAAGATTATCGTGGACACCTACGGCGGACGCGGCGCACACGGCGGCGGAGCCTTCTCCGGCAAGGACCCTTCCAAGGTAGACCGCTCGGCAGCATACGCCGCACGCTACATCGCCAAGAACCTCGTGGCTGCCGGAGTAGCCACGGAATGCCTCATTCAGGTTTCTTACGCCATTGGCGTTGCAGAGCCGGTCAGCATATTCGTGAACACCTACGGCACCTCCCAAATACCCGGACACAAGGGAACTGATGCCGACGCATGGATAGCCTCGAGGATTCCCGAGCTGTTCGACCTGCGCCCTGCGGCCATAATCCAGAAGTTCGAACTCAAGAATCCCATTTACGAGCCTTGCGCCGCCTACGGACATTTCGGCCGCGCTCCCTACGTAGAGAACGGAATGCAGTTCTTCGGCTGGGAAAAGCTCGATTCCGTTGAGCTGATAAAAGAAGCCTTCAAGCTCTGAATATGGCAAAGAAGAAGGACAGCAACAGGACTCCTACCATAAACAACAAGCGCGCATCGTTCGACTACGAATTTCTTGAGCAGTACGATGCGGGCATAGTCCTCGTGGGCAGCGAAATCAAGTCCCTGCGCATGGGCAAGGCCTCACTGCAGGATGCCTACTGCTATTTCAGCGGCGGGGAACTCTACCTGCGCGGGCTGAACATCTCGAGCTATTTCTGGGCCTCGGCATGGACCACCCACGAGCCGGCACGCGACCGCAAGTTACTGCTTACCCGCCGGGAACTCCGCCATCTCGCCCAGGAGGTCAAGCTGAAAGGAAACACCATAGTCGCCGTGCGCGTGTACATAGCCGCAAACGGATTCGCCAAGGTACACATAGCCCTCGCCCGGGGCAAGAAGGAGTACGACAAGCGCGCCAGCATACGCGAAAAGGACCTGCGGCGTGAAATGGAACGCGAATAGACATGCCCAAGTTGCGCAAGAACATGACGGCAGCCTTGCCGGAACCGGAAATCGTTGAGCCTGCGAGTCTCGCACAGGCCTGGGAGCGGGGTGAGCTGGACCTGATAACCGTGCTCGGTCCCACCGCCTCCGGCAAGACGAGTTACGCCGTTTCCCTTGCGCACGCACTCGGACATGATGCCGAAATAATCTCCGCCGACTCCCGTCAGGTATATCGCGGCATGGACATAGGTACCGGCAAGGATCTCTGCGAATACGGAGATGTCCCCTATCATCTGATAGACATAGTGCCGGCCGGCTCTCAGTACAACGTGTACGAATACCAGAAGGATTTCCTGCGTTGCTATGCCGACATACGCTCACGCGGGGCCATACCCATTCTGTGCGGCGGTACTGGCATGTATATAAGTGCCGTGACCTCCGCATACGATTTCTCGGAGCGCAGGCCGCTCAGCGCACCCAAGGAGTCCCTTCCACGTGAGGGCTTTCCCGCAAGACCCTATTTCATCGGCACCCTCGTCTCGCGTGAAGTACGCAACGAGCGCATAGACAAGCGTCTGGACGCACGTTTGGAGGAAGGAATGGTGGATGAGGTGCGTACCCTGCTGGACAGCGGAGTGCCGGCCGAGATCTTGATAGGTTACGGGCTGGAATACAAGTTCGTCACCTTGTATCTGCAGGGAGAATTGGACTACGCGCAGATGCGTTCCGGGCTTGCCACTGCCATACACCAGTTCGCAAAACGCCAGATGACCTGGTTCCGTGGCATGGAACGCAGCGGCGTGCGTATTCATTGGGTGCTCCCGGCGTAGCCGCGGGCGGCGCAGCGAAGCGCAGGGGCCGGGCTATTTTCCTTTTTGGCGTTTCGTTTCTGCCGTGTCGTGCCCAAAGAGCTTGCGCGGACCTTCCACGGATCTCCAATAATCGCTGTCGAAATCCTCCGGAGCCACAAACGCGCCCTCATGCCCTATCGAAAAGGCGAGGTACTTGATAGAATATCCCTGCTCCACGAACATGCTCTCGTAGAAAGTCTGCACTGCGGTGGCCACTGCCGGGATACCCTTGCGCAATTCCAGGGCAGACGGGGCTTCCTCTGAACTTCCGCTGCCGTAGAGGTCAGTGGTGGCAGCGAGTATCTCCAGGCCGTTGGCACGGCAGACAGCCAAGGTGTATTCATAAAGGAAGCGGGAATCGGTTTTCAGGTGGACCACGCCGTCAGGACGCAGGAAAGAACGGTATTTTTCGAGAAACACCGGTGAACTCAGGCGGGAGTTCTCGCTCTTGAACTGGGGGTCTGAAAAGGTCAGCCAGATCTGAGACACCTCTCCGGGACCGAAGAACGCGGAAATGAACTCGATTCTCGTGCGCAGGAATGCCACGTTGCGCAAGTCTTCCTGCGTGGCAAACTTGGCCCCTTTCCAGAGCCTTGCTCCCTTGATGTCCACTCCCACATGGTTGCGGGCCGGGTCCAGTTGCGCGAGAGCTATGGTGTACTCGCCCTTGCCGCAGCCGAGTTCGAGCACCAGACCGCTGTCCGGAAGGGCATCGCTGCGGGAAAACATCATGGAGTTCCAGCGGCCCTTTACCTCATGGTCGTGCAAGTTGGCATAGCCGTCGGCAAGCAGCGCCTCGGACGAGGGCTGCAGGAGGCAGGAGAAAGTCTCGTTCTCCGCAAATTTCTTCAGTTTCTTATGTCCCATGGCTGTAAATCAGGCCTATGCCGCACAATTCGTCGTCCATGTCCGAAACCGGACGCACGGACAGTTTCCATTTGCCGTATTCCGCCGGAATGACCCCGGAGCGGTACAGTTCGCGAGAGCCGTTGCGCCCCACTTCGCGCATGTACACAACTTCGGAAAAACGCTTGCCTGACGGGGCCAGCCACTGCACGTTCAGCTGCAAGGACCCGATAGTCTGCTCTATGGTACGGCTGTAGAACCAGAAATCGTATGCCGCGGTGGAATCGTCCAGTTCCAGTTCAAAACTATATACGCCGCCCACGGCACGTGCCGACTTTTGGTACAGTTCCACCGATGCCGGCCTTTGGCAGGCGACAAACAGAGTCGCAAGCAACAAGAATGGCAGGAAACTATTGCGCATCACCTCCCGGATTTCCGTTGCCGCCATTGTACCTGCCCTCGGGTTTCGGACGCGAAGGGCGTTTGCGCGGATAATGATGTTGCGCTGCAACGGGGTTTCTGTTGCCATTCTGTCCACCATTGTGGCCACGCTTCCGGTTGTTGCGCTTGGGCTTGTCGAAACGGCTTATGTTGCCCTCGCCAACTGCTGAAATGAACTCGGGAGCCGGGTGGGACGACATGCCGGCATTCGGCACGAGCGACGGGGCTTTCTCTCCACGCGCATTGATTTCGAGAATTTCGGCGACTTCTTCCGCCTTGAGGGGATATAGATTGGAATCCGAGCCCTTTTCGTAAGAGAAATACATGGTCTCGGCCAGGATGTCGGTCTTTCTGAGGTAAGCCGCACCGTCCTCCAACTCGAGCGGAGCGGTAACCTTGGGTATGCGCGAAAGCGCGTCCATATAGGTAGGGACTTCGTAGTTGAGACAGCATTTCAGCTTTCCGCACTGTCCGGCAAGTTTCAGCGGGTTCAGGGAAAGGTCCTGACACCTGGCTGCCGCCGTGGATATGCTCTGGAAGGAAGAAATGTAGTTCGAGCAGCAGAGTTCACGGCCACACACGCCCAGTCCTCCTATCAGTCCCGCTTCCTGACGTGCGCCTATCTGCTTCATTTCTATGCGTATGCGGAATTCCTCGGCGTAAGCCTTGATTAACTGGCGGAAGTCCACCCTGCCGTCGGCTATATAATAGAAGATGGCTTTGCTACCGTCGCCCTGGAACTCCACGTCGCCTATCTTCATCTCCAGCCCCATCATGGCCGCGATGCTTCTGGCCTTTATCATTGTGTCCTGTTCCCGGGCAATGGCCTCCTGCCAACGCTCAATGTCGTTCTGGCGTGCCTTGCGGTATATTTTCCTGAAAGTAGCGGTCTCGGGGTCCACGCCCTTGCAACGCATCTGGCGTCCCACCGCAGGTCCTTCGAGGGTAACTATACCGAGGTCGAGACCGGTCACGGCCTCCACCATCACCATGTCGCCTATACGTATGTTCTGCGGCGAATCGTTGATGTAGAAGCCCTTGCGCGTATTCTTGAAACGCACTTCAAATATGTTGTGGAAAGTGCCGTCCATGGCATGTTGCAGCCAGTTCCGCGAACCCAACTTGCAGCAGCCGACACGATAGGAGCACGCGGTCTCTCCCGTAGCTTCATCGTGAGTGACCACACAACCTCTGAAACAATCGTATTGTATTGATTCTCTACTCATAACAGTATCCATAAGCGGTCAGCCAAATCCGTCAGCGCAATCTTGACGTTCACATTCCTGTCAATCAGGGAACGGGTCCTGTCAAGGACTTCCAGCGACTTCCGGGGAAAGGACCTGGGCAAGGCCGCCGCATAGCGCTGCAGCTTCTCGCCGCCGTCCTGAGGGGCAAGCCCCTGCTGAAGCAGAAAGACCGACCGTAACATTCCAGCCGCAAAATTACAAAATGCTTTTACATTTTCGCGCGAAGGAAGAGCGGCTATCTTCTCTCCGGCATCAAGGCAGGACAGCAGGTTCTTCGCCAACAGGCTGTCCATCAGGTCATAAAACAGCGGGGCGTACTCATCGTCCCCGGGCAACGTACCGACATTCTCCACCGATCCGGGCATCACCCTCAGCCGCTGGCATCGCGACGCTATGGTGGGCAGCACCCGCTCAGGAGCATGGGTAATCAGCAGAAACTGGGTCAGCCGGGGCGGCTCCTCTATCAGCTTCAGCAACTTGTTCGCTGCCTCAGCGTTCATCTTCTCCGGAAGATATATCAGCACGCTGCGGTATCCTCCCTCCAGCGCCGAGAGCGACAGGTCGGAGAGCAGTTGCCGTGCCTCCCCCACTGCAATCATGGAATTTTTTCCGTCCATGTCCAGCGCGGCATTCAACTCGGACTCACGGAAACGCGGATTGGCAGCCGCAAGTTCCCGGAATTCCTTCAGCACGCTCACGGTCAGGCGTCCGGCCGACATGGGAAGGATGTAATGCACATCGGGATGTATGTGCTTGCCTATCTTGTTGCATGACGGGCACCCGTTGCAACTGTCCCCGTCATGCCTGTGCCTGCAATACAGGTATTGCAGGAATGCGGTACACAAGTGAAACGCTCCCCCGCCGTCATCCTCGTGGAACATGATGGCATGGGGTATGCGAGCGGAATCAATCATCCCCACCAGCGTCTGCACGAGCTTGTCGTTGCCCCTGATGTCCGCGAAGGTCATACCTGCCTGAATACGTTGAAATCAGCTATCTGCGCCAGATAATCCCTTGCCGGGGTATCGGGAAAGCCCTGCAAGGCACGTTTTGCACCCTCCACGAAGGAGTCGAGACGGGCTGTAGCATAGCCGATGCCGTCCCTTTCAGCCACGAAATCGCGTATCTTTCCGCAGTTTTCGGGAGCGGAAGGAATCTCCCTGACCATCCTGCGGATTTCTTCTTCCCTCTCCGAGCCTTTCATGGCGCCGAGCAGTGGAAGCGTTATCTTCTGTTCCTTCAAGTCCACTCCCACGGGCTTGCCCATGCAGTTATCAGAGCCTGCATAGTCAAGGATGTCGTCCTTTATCTGGAATGCCATGCCGAAATTGCAGGCGAAAAGGCGCGCGGCCTCGAACTGCTCTTCCGAAGCCCCGACCGAATCCGCCGCAACAATGCCGCAGACCTCGAAAAGCGAGGCTGTCTTGCCGTGGATAATGGTGTAGTAGTCCTCCTCCGTCGTGTCGGCAGTACCGGCCTTTTCCATCTGCAGCATTTCGCCTTCAGAGAGATCTGAAAGGGTCTTGCAGAAGAACTTTGCCGCACGCTCGTGCCTTTCGGTGCTCATAACGAGTTCCACTGCCTTGGCGAGCCAGAAATCAGCTACCAGCACCGCAGCGGAAGGGCCGAGCAGGGCCGAAACCGTGGGTCGTCCCCGTCTTTCGGCGCTCTTGTCGGTCACGTCGTCGTGCATCAGGGTCGCGTTGTGCAGCAGCTCGCAGGCAGCTGCATAACTCAAGCTATCCCTGTTCACCTCTCCAAGGGCCCTGGACGTAAGCAATGAAATCATCGGCCGGAGATGCTTTCCCGAAGCGGACAACACCTCGGAATTGGTGTTGTTCAGCAGGCCCACCGTACTCGACAGGCTGTCGCGCATCATCTCCTGCAGCAGAATCCAGTCCTGCCCGAGATAGGCCGTGATTTCATTCAGAAGACTCACAATAATTCTGTCAATTCATTTATGGTTTTCGGGAAAGATATCAGTGCCCTGTCTTCAACAGTCAGCATTTTTTCCCTTACAAACATATCCAACTGAGCTTTCAGCGGTTCATAGAAGCCGTTGATATTCAGGGCGACCACCCTTCCGCTGTACAGTCTCATCTTGGCAAGGCAATAGGTTTCGGCCAGTTCGTCCAAAGTACCTATACCACCGGGCAAGGCCACTGCAAGGCAGGTTCCCTCCCTCATCGCATCCTTGCGCTCGGACATCTTGTCCGTCCAGATGCACTGGGTAAGCGCGGGATGTTCCAGACCTTTCATAAACCTCGGGAGTGCGCCTATCACTTCGACGCCATGTTTGGCGGCTTCGTCGCATACGCAACCCATCAAGCCCTTCACGGTTCCTCCCGAAACTATGTCATAGCCAGACAGACAGGCCGCGCGAACGGCCTGTCGTGTAAATTGAAAGTATTCCGGTGCGATATCCTTTACTGCGGAGCAGAAAAATACCGCCTTCTTTTCCGACATATCAATCACTAAAACAGGAAAACCACTGAAAGGGCCACTCCGCTGCACTTGCTGCCTCCGATTGTGGCAGATACTGAAGAAAGGTCTATTTCACCACCGTACACATCGCCCAGGTTCCAGAAATACTTCACTGCAACCTGCAGATGCTTCAGCGCTTCAACACCGGCGCCCAATGCAACTCCGTATTCCAGACGGTTCGCCACATTACCCCAGCCAGTATCAGTAGAGGTGCTGTCCAACAAGGACAAGGTCACCTTCGTCTTATTGTTGACCGCCAAACCGATGAAAGGCTCCACCAAACCGTAAACCCTTGCAAGGGGACCGATTCCGAATCCCACCTGTACCTGAACGGGAAGTTCTATATAGCCTGTCTTTAAATCCATGCTGGCATCCAAGATGTCGTAGTCAAAGGAAGTACCTTTCACATTGTAGATAAGGGCAGGCTGGATAGCGAGAATGTTGCCGAGACCCAACTTGTAAGCAACACCGACGTGGAACTGATTCACGTTACCGATGTCACTGAACGCAGTTCCTACATTGGAAGAGGATGAGGTAAGACCCGCCATGATACCGATTTGCGCATTGGCCGCAGCGGCACCGATGAAAAGTGCCACAATTGCAATAATAACTTTTTTCATGACTGTAGAGATTAAAGAAGTTTGTCGATTCGTGAGGTTATATCAGCTTTAGATACCACGCCTACAGTCTTGTCGGCAGGTTCGCCGTTCTTGAAGTACAACAGTGTAGGAATATTGCGAACGCCGTATTTCATTGCGATGTTTTCGCAGTCCTCGACATTGCACTTGGCCACGATGGCCTTTCCTTCATACTCCCCCGCAACTTCTTCCACGACAGGTGCGAGGGCGCGGCAAGGACCGCACCATGTAGCCCAAAAATCGATTACAACGGGAACTCCTGAAGACAGCAACTCCGCGATATTGGAGTCGGTAACAACTTTTGCCATAACAATTCGATTAAATGAAATATCCGCCGAAGCAACCTGCCCCGGCGGATACAAATATACAACAAAAATCAATAATACTCTTCAACATTCCAGACGAAAGCCCTTATCCCCAAATCGGGTGCGGCCTCATCTTTCTCTTTCAGGGCCGCAAGTATGGGTTTCACCCTGCTTTCGTCCATTATGGCAAGGAGCCCGTGGTTGTTCTCGGGCCACGCATGGCTGCCGAGACGGGGCGAGCCGTTGAAATGGCCTCTGCCCTCGATATCTGTCCAGCGTGTCCAGCCTCTCTGGCCCAACTCGTTCAGACATTCCACTATCTCTTCATTGTATGCCTGATTATAGGCGATGAACATTGCTTTCATTTCTTCTTTTTCCTCCTTTCCATTCTATATGAAACCGAACAATACATGGTAGGAATCAGCACGAGCGTGATGAGCGTGGATATGCTCAGACCCCATGCCACCGTAACTCCCAAAGGTTTCCACATCTCGGAACCCTCACCGGTACCTATTGCCAGAGGCACCATACCGAGCACGGTAGTGAGAGTGGTCATGAGAATAGGACGCAGACGGCTGCGGGCTGCAGTGGTGGAAGCGTCGCGGATGTTCATTCCCCTCTCGCGGCAGAGTATCGTATAGTCGATGAGCACGATACCGTTCTTCACCACTATACCAATCAGGATTATCACACCTATCAACGCCATCACGCCGAGAGCCTGTCCGGAAATTCTCAGACCGAGCAGCACGCCCACGAGGGCGAACGGCAGGGAGAACATTATCACGAGAGGACCCATGTACGCCTCGAACTGGGCTGCCATCACCATGTACACGAGCACAACCATCAGGACGATAAGCACCATGAGGTTTGCGAACATGTCCTGCTGGTCCTCATAGTCTCCGGCTATCTCCACGGAGAGGTCGGTAGGGATGGGGGTCTTGTCAAGTATGGCCTCGCAGACTTCCACACCTTCGGAAAGGGCGTGGTCATTGTCGATGATTCCGCTGATGGTGATTACACGCTCACGGTTCTTACGTTCGATGGTAGGCGGAACGAGAGTCTCGACCACAGTGCCGAGGTCCTTCATGCGTACCTGCTGGTTGTAACCGTTGGTAACCACGATGTTCTCGAGGTCTTCCCTGCTCGTGCGGTACTCGGGAGAGTAGCGTACACGGATGTCGTATTCCTCACCGTCTTCCCTGTAATATGAGCTGACGCTTCCGCTCATGGCCGCACTGAATGCGCTGCCGGCGGTGGTTGAATTGAGTCCGTTGAGTGCGAGTTTGGTACGGTCGAAGTCCATCTGAAGCTCGGGTTCGTACTCGTCACGACTCAAGGTAACCTGGCTGAATACGGGGCTCTTGAGCATCTGCTCCTGAATGGTCTTTGCAATTGCGTCGGTAGTCTCGAAACTGTAGCCGTAGATTTCAAGATCAACGGACGTTGCTCCACCCATACCGTTGCCCTCCGTAACGATTGTACGGCGAGCTTCAGGATACTGGCTCACGACTGCGCGGACCAGATTCGCTATCTCTGAAGAAGTCCTGTCACGGTCATCGGACGAACCGATGTTGATGGTCATGGAGATGAGATGCGTACCGTTGTCCTGCATACTCGCGAAGGTGTTGTCCGTATCGGCCTGACCGAAAGTATAGTTGAGTACCTTGATTTCGGGAATAGCCTCTACCAGGTCTTGATATACCTTCGCGGCGAATTCACGGGTCACATCCTGTGCGGTACCCATAGGCAACTCAATGGTAACCCGCACGTTGTCGGAGTCCTGATGGGGGAAATATTCCGTCTTGATTCCAGGCATGAGCAACACCATGGAGAGGATGAATACTCCAAGGAACAAAACTACCACGATAGCACGACGCTTGGTCGCCCAGCGGATTATGTGGGCATAGCCGCGTGAAATCCAGTCAAGGAAACGGTTGATGGGGACGAATATCGCATTGTAGACCTTTCCGTGGGTAACTTTCACATCGAGCCACTGTGAGCACAGCATGGGCACGAAGGTAAGTGCGGAAGCCGTGGACACGACCATGATGATGCTGACTATCCAGCCCAACTGCTTGAACAGGATTCCGGCCATACCGTCGATCATCGTCAGAGGGATGAACACGCAGAGCATGGTGAGCGTGGACGCGATTACGGAGATACCCACCTCGGAAGTACCGTGTACGGCGGCCTCCTTGGGTTTTTCGCCTCGGGACAAGTGCGTCGTAACGTTCTCCAGCACCACAATCGCGTCGTCCACGACCATACCTATCGCAATGGAAAGGGCAGACATTGATATGATGTTCAAGGTGTTGCCCGTAGCGAACAGGTACATGAGAGACGCCAGCAAGGCCAGAGGGATGGACAGTACAATGATAATGGTGGACTTCCAGTTGCCGAGGAATATGAATACCACCAGGGTCACCACTATGAACGTGATGATAATGGTCTCGATGAGGCTGTCGATGGTGTTCTCGATTGTGGTCGCGCTGTCGTAGATGGGCACGATTTCAATGTCGGAAGGAAGGTCCTGCTTGATTTCCTCAATCTTGGCGTTCACCTTGCGGATTACGTCCACGGTATTTGCGCCGGTCTGCTTCTGGATGGAGATTCTGGCTGAACGCAAGCCGTTGGTGTAGGACTCCTGCTCACGCTCCTCCTGACCGTCCACGACGGTTGCGACATCGCGGAGGTAGACAGCCTTGCCGTCATAGGTTCCCACAACCACGTCAAGCAGTTCGGTAGGGTCACTGAATTCCTTCTCAACACGCAGGGTGTAAGTCTCGGAACCTATGTCTATGTTGCCGGACGGGGTGTTCTGGTTCTCGGCCGCAATCGTCGTGGAAATTCCGCTGACTGTAAGACCGTAAGCCTGAAGACGGTTGGGGTCGCAGTACACCTGGATTTCACGCTGCGGGGCACCAGAGACAGACACCGTTCCCACTCCGGAAACACGGGCAAGAGGTGTTGTCAGTTTGTCATCAAGTATCTTGTCGAGTCCGGGAAGGCTGACATCCGCAGTGGCCGACAGCGACATAATAGGCATGTCGTCTGCACTGAACTTGAAGATTACCGGGGTTGAAGCACCGTCCGGAAGGCTGGACGAAACCATGTCCAACTTGTCCCGGACATTGTTCGTCGCATCTTCGATGTCTACGCCATATTCAAATTCGAGAGTAAGCAGGGAGATATTCTCCTTGGACTGGGAAGTAAGTTCCTTGAGGTCCTCAACGCCATTGAGGGCATTTTCAAGGACTTTCGTAAGGTTAGTCTCGATATCCCGGGCATTGGTGCCTGGGTATGAGGACATAACCATGATTATGTTTGCGTCAAAGTCCGGATACTGCGCGATTGACAGCCTCGTCAGGGAAAAGATTCCCAGGATGGCGAAGGCTACGAACACCATCGTGGTTGTAACCGGCTTGTTGACGGCTGACCTTATCAGACTCATCCTACAACCTCCACTTTGTCTCCGCCGTTAAGGCTGGAGCTTCCGGTTACTACTACGGTTTCGCCTTCTTCAAGGCCTGAAAGAATCTCATACTGGCTGTCGAAATGAACACCCAAGGTCACCACGCGCGCCTCAACGGTGTTGTCGTTCTGGAGGACGAACACGGTGCGGACGCTTGAACCCTGCTGCTTGACCACTGCCGCATCAGGCAGGACTATGCTGTTATTCACGCCGAAGAGCACGGTCACACGGGCATACATTCCGGGACGCAGAACGCGGTCGGCGTTGGGCACATGCACCTCAACATTGACGGTGTGTGAAGAGGAGTCAATGATGGGATAGATTCTCACGACGCTGCCGGTGAAGGTCTTGCCGGGAATAGCGTCCACGGTGATGGTAACCTTGTCACCCTTCTTTACCTTGGTATAGTCTACCTCGGAAATGGGGACGAGAAGCTTTACCGGAGTGATCTGCTGGAGGGTGTATATGGGCGATGACATCGTGTACATGTCGCCTGCATCATAGTTGCGGGCTGAAATCACACCGCTGACGGGTGCACAGAGCACGGTGTTCTCAAGCAGGTTGTCGTATGTGCTTTTTGCCACATTGTAGGCGAGTTCTGCGCTTTCAAAGTCTGACTGCGAAACTCCGCCCTCGTTGTACAGGGCCTGGACGCGCTCGAGTTCATCCTTGTAATTCTTGAGGTTGAGAGCACTCTGGTCGAGGGATGCCTTGTCCATCTCGGCCAATACCTGTCCCTGCTCTACAAAATCTCCCACTTCCACATTGAGCGTGCGTATACGCCCTGAAGTCTGGGATGCTATGTTGTTGACGATGTTTGCCTGTACAGTCGATGAGTATACCGAAGTCTGAGGCACTTCCTGACGGGAGGTCTTCATTACCGTAACGGGAGTAAGCCACTCCTCCACCGTTTCTTCCGTCTTGTTCTTGTTACCGGCACAGCTGCAAAGAATCAGGATTGCTGCGCCTGCCACTAACCATTTTTTATTCATTTTTCTATTGATTATTCAATTCAACATTGCCGTCCTCATCGAGGAAATCAGCACCGAGGGTGCTTTCGAGACTGGCCTTTGCTATCTGGAAATTGTAAATCGCCTGAGATACCGTGAGTTTTGCCTGGGTAAGGGCGAGCTGGGCATCATTGAGATCCGTGATGGTACTGCTTCCCACCTCATAGGACCTGGCCGTGATGTCATAGGCCTTCTGCGCTGCATCAAGGGCCGTCAGGGATGCTCCGTAGCTCTTGGTAGCAGTCTCCATCTGGTTCAGGTTCTGACGGATGGAAATATGGAGCTGGCGTTCGGTGTCCTGGCGCTGTATCTCCAGTTCGGTTGCCTGCACCTTGGCTTCACGTATTGCATAGTGACGCTGTCCGCCCGAGAAAATGGGGATTGACAGCGTAAGGCCGACGTAAGAATACGGAGACCACTGGTACTCACTGAATTTGAAGTCATTGGTCATGGCGTTGTAGCTGTAGGAGAATCCGAGCGAGAGCGTAGGTATGTGAGCGAACTTCTGCAACTTGACAGTGTGGGCAAGTTGCTCGGCCTGAACTTCGAGTTGGCGCATGGTCGTATTGTTCGCGAGAGAAAGGGAATCGGCCATGCTTTCATCCACCAACATCCTCGTAGCATAATCCCCAAGGGACTCGGCAACGTCGATATTCTCGTTCAGGTCCACTCCCATGACAGCCTTAAGCTGCCATAATGACAAAATAACAGAACTCTCGGCATCGTACACATCAGGTATCGAGTTCGCGAGAGTGGTCTTGGCCCTGACGAGTTCAAGTTCAGATGCCTTGCGGGCATTGTACTTCATCTCGGTAAGCTTGTAGTTCTCAAGGGCATTCTCGTATACCGACTTGTAGACATCGAAGGCCTCCTTGGCGAGGAGACAGGCAAAATACGCCTGCTTTACCTGATTGACCATATCGAGACGGGAACTGCGGGCCTGTTCGACCGCAAGTTCCACGTCCAAATCGGAAATCTTGAGACTTTTCCAGAGCTGGGCGTTTACAAGAGGCATGGAAGCCGTAACTCCTACTGAATAGGTGTTCCACCTTCCGACTTCGATTCCGCCACTCAAGGCAGAGGATGACGAATCGTCAGAATCCTCTCCCGTGTCGAAGTCCATGTACATTACCTGCTTCTTGATAGTACGCTGGTAAGAAGCTGATCCGTCTATCTGCGGCCAAAGAGAGGAATAGGTGCCCTTCTTGGCATATCCTGTCCTCTGTATCTCCATATCCGCAACCTTTACGGACGCATTTTCACTGATAGCAATCTGCAGTGCCTGCTCAAGCGTGATATACTTGGGCCCAGTAGTTATTGCAGTGTCTATCTGCTGGTTTTCAGCCTGGGCGTTTGCCACGACGGAAAAACCGGCAAGCGCACAACTAACCAACAAAATAAAGATTCTATTCATATACTTGATAATAATATCGGGGCGCATAACGGACAAAAAACGTACCACCAAGGGCTGCTTGATGGTACGTCAGGTAAATATTTTTAAAAAATTTTATTTCCGACCACTGTGAACGTTGGAACTCAGTCCGACGTTCTTGGGAGCGCGCCTGACAGTCGGCTCCTGTCTCAATGCCGGACGCTTGCTCTTGAAGGACCATATCAGCAGGGCTAATCCCGCGATTACGAAGGGGATAGAGAGCAACTGCCCCATGTTCAGGACCATGGTTTCCTCGAAACCCACCTGGGGTTCCTTGATAAATTCGATGATGAAGCGCATGCCGAAGCAGCCTACGAGGAAGGCTCCGAAGAAAAAGCCTCTGTACACTTTGTCAGCCTTGTACTTGTACACTGCCGCCAGCGCAAGCCCGAGTATCAGGTAGGTCAGGGCTTCGTATATCTGAGTGGGGTGCTTTGGCTCGGTCTCGCCGCGAAGTTCGAAAATGAAACCCCAGGGCAGCGACGTCACGTCACCGTATATTTCGGAATTGAAAAGGTTGCCCAGGCGTATCATGCAGCCGGCAAAGGCGACGGTGATGCAGAGCCTGTCCATAATCCAGAGGTAGTCAAAATTGTTCTTGCGGCCGTAATGGCGGCTGAACCACCACATGCTGAGCAGCAGGGCTATCGCTCCTCCGTGGCTGGCAAGTCCGCCTTTCCAGGGCATGAAGATTTCCCAGAAGCCTTTCCACGAGCCGAGGAAGTAGTCAGGCTGGTAGAAAAGGCAGTGCCCCAGACGTGCACCGACTATGGTGGCAAGGGCGAGGGTCCACAGCAGGGGCTCCAGCAGGTTAGTGTCGATTTTTTCGCGTTTGAAGAACCATTTGAAAAGATACCAGCCTATTACGAATCCCGATACGAACAGCAGGGCGTACCAGCGCAGCTGCCATTGCCCGATTTCCAATATTACGGGACTCACGTGCCAGTTTATGAAAAGCATGTTCAGCATATTGGCGTCATTAATTAGCCTGCAAATGTAGCAATTTTATCTTTATTGTTTATTGGAGCGTTTGGGGAGGTGCGCAGAGGGCGGAGCCGTAGGCTGCTGGAGGTACGACGTCGGTCTCCCCGGGGCCCGGCTGCGACAGCAGACTGTGGGGTAATTCCCTGCGTAGCAGGCTCGCCTTCGGGCGGGCGGCGTAGCGAAGCGCAGGGGCCGGGGACATAGGCTACTTGCCGGGAAACGTTTGTGGCAGGCCCGTGCGATAGCGCAAGCGGAGCCGTAGGCGTGACCACAGGCACGCCGTCATGCTCCCTGGGGAGCTGTCTGCGACAGCAGACTGAGGGGATAAAAAAAGGATGTCCGGGTGGACATCCTAATTATATGGCTTATAGCGTATTACTCGCGGATTGCAGCGATGCCGGGCAAATCCTTGCCTTCGAGAGCCTCGAGCATTGCGCCGCCGCCGGTAGAAACGTAACTTACCTTGTCGGCATAACCCATCTGGGTAACTGCGGCAACAGAATCTCCGCCTCCTACGAGGGTGTAAGTGCCGTTGGCGGTAGCCTCAGCGAGATCCTCGGCAATCTGGAGGGTACCCTTTGAGAAGTTGGGGAACTCGAACACTCCCACGGGACCATTCCAGAGTACGGTCTTGGATGAGAGGATAATCTTCCTCCAGTTCTCGAGAGAATCGGGACCTGCGTCCATTCCCTGCCATCCGTCAGGAATCTCGTGAGAAGGCACGATCTGAACGTTTGCGTCGTTGCTGAAGTCGTCTGCAACGCGGGTCTGGACTGAAAGCGAGAGGTTTACGCCTTTCTTCTTAGCCAGTTCGAGGATTTCGGTTGCCTGAGGAATCAGCTCGTCCTCGTGGAGAGAAGAACCGACGCTGCCGCCTTCTGCCTTGATGAAGGTGTAGCCCATGCCGCCGCCGATGATGAGGTTGTCAACCTTGTCGAGCAGGTTCTCGAGCACTGCGAGTTTGGAAGAAACCTTTGCGCCGCCGATGATTGCGGTGAAAGGACGCTGGGCGTTCTTCAGCACGTTGTCGATTGCCTTGATCTCACCTTCCATGAGATAACCGAACATCTTGTCGTTGGGGAAATACTTGGCAATGAGAGCGGTGGATGCGTGTGCCCTGTGAGCGGTACCGAAAGCGTCGTTGATGTAGCAGTCAGCATAGGAAGCGAGGGTCTTCACGAACTCCTTCTGGCTTTCCTTCACAGCGGCCTTGGCAGCCTTGACTTCCTCCTCGGGAGCGTCTTTGGCAACTCCACGGGGCTTTCCTTCCTCCTCGGCATAGAAACGGAGGTTCTCGAGAAGCAGGGCCTCGCCGGGCTTGAGAGCTGCTACCTCATCCTGTGCCTTCTGGCAGTCGGGAGCGAACTTGACCTCAACTCCGAGGCACTCGGACACGTGCGCCACGATATGCTTGAGAGAGAACTTCTCGTCCACGCCCTTGGGACGGCCGAGGTGTGACATGATGACAAGCGAACCGCCGGAAGCCAGCACCTTCTTGAGGGTAGGGATGGCCGCACGGATGCGGGTGTCATCGGTAATTTCGAACTTTTCGTTAAGAGGGACATTGAAATCCACGCGGACAATAGCTTTCTTGCCGGTGAAATCGTAAGAATCGATGTATTGTTGCATAGTGCTATGAATTATTTTCAATCTCGCAAATTTAAGAAATCTGAATCTGTTTTGAAATTTTTCAGAGGGAAAATTTGCAGGGTAGGGTTAGTAGTGAGTGCAATTTCTGATGGAGTCTCTCGATAACGGTTCCGGTCCGGTATCTTTTATGTGGATTCTAAGTAATTAATCCTTCTATATGCAATCACATATCATGTCCTAATCTAACGATTCAGGTTCATCATTTTCTGGTGATTCTGTTGTACTTGCATCAAAAGTTAAAAACACCTCAAGAAAAGCCGTTTCTTTATAAAAGAAATTAGGATTATCCATCAATTTGTCTTCCATAAAATGGAAACCCCAATTAGCATACTCTTCCATCGTTTGCACTAAGGCGTCAACCGCTTTACGATATGTTACTTGACCTTTATCAAGCGCTATAAAATCAAAGTCGGTTTTAGCAACTAATGCTGTAAAAATAAACTCCCTCAACTTAGGATAGGCTTTCCTCCCTTTTACTGGATCAATATTACCCCAATATTGAATAGGCTGTCCAAACGATTTGATTTTCGTACTATCATCTATGAGTTTCCGCCTTTGGTTGTAATATAGACCAATAAAAAATGCTATAATAAAAACTTCGTAACCAGCACCAAATAGCTTTCCCTTGGCCTCTCCTAATGTGGTCACTCCCTTACCATAATCACTAAAATTCTTAATGATAGAGTCTTCAAAACGTTTCTCCCAATTAGGGTTACGTTTTGCCCATAAATCATATAGTTTCTCTGCCATGATCTATTTTATTCTTTCGGTTATTGTTCTAATAGTTGACAAATCTTCTTCATCGTACCCAGGTGCTTTCTGTATGCGATAAACAGAGCAAGAAAGTTGATTTATCTTATCAAAATCAAGTTCTCGCTTTCCAGCGTCCCTATCATATTTCAACAGATCTTTCGTAAAGATAATGCATTGTTTATCAATATTATCAATAATATTATAGAATATATCCTCTTTGAATTCTCCAAACGATGAAGTTGGAGCATCAAAAATCAACGGATAATCTTCATCCCTCTTAAGCGTAGTAATCTTTGATATAGCGAAAAGAACAGACATGTACATCGTGGTTTTTTGAGCGCCACCTGGATTAGCTATCAATGTATCATTAGAGCTATAGAGGCTTATTCGCGCAGAACCGTCTGCGGTTCTTTTTATCTTAACAACGCCACGAAAATCATCTGCATTAAGTTTCTTAAGATACATGTTAGCCTGCTCTTCAAGGGTTTGAATAAATTCTTCTACATTTCTATTCTTTGCCGATTCAAACGCTTTCATGATTCGTTCAAGCGTAATATGAACTCTCTGATAAACTCTTACGATTCCATTTGATGGGACAATCTGATTTTGTTGTTCTTTTAGTTTTTGCTTTTGGGCCTCTAATTTTTCAAGTTCATGATTCAATTCTTGAAGATCCAATGAAGCTCGCTTGCTACTATCAGAAAGTCCTTTAAAATCTTTAAAGTTCTTGACGAGCATCTCCTCAGTAAGATCAGGAGTTTGAATAAGAAGCTGCATTTTTGCATCTTCGGCCTCTGTCAGGTCTTTATTTACTCGTTCCAACTCTTGTTTTCTGCTTTGCACAAAAGATAACCTATCGGCAATAACGGTTGCCAGACCCGTCAATTCTCGCTCAGTATCTCCACTCAACTGAATGCTACGCGTATGCAGCTCATTTATGTATGCATTCTCAAAGAGTGGCTTAGCTGGGGACTTTTGCTGTTGAGCCACCTCTGATTCTTTACGAACATGATCAAGGTACTCATTAAGTTTATTAACCATAAAGTTATAGGCGTCACTTCCTCTTTCTGCCGGTCGACCGCAAACCTTACAGATCTCATCATCAATCATCTCCTGCATAGTCTCCTTATCAGGAAGATTCCACGGGAGAGGGGCGGCATCATTAGCTAATTTTTGGATTTCTTTTATCGCTTCTTGTTTACCTTTCTCGATAGCGATTCTTTCGTCCTCTGCCTTTTGTAATTTTCTCTTCTCTCGGCTAAGAGCTGCAACTTTTTTCTGATACTCGCTTAAAATAGACGGGAACGCTCTAAGAATCCACATGTCATCCAACAACATAGCATTGTAGTTTAGACTGATATAGGCCTTCAGTCTACGCTGTTCTTCTTTTTTCTGCTCAATACGAGCATTTATATCATGTAGACTCTCACAAGCATCTTGATTTTCCTCCAGAACTCTTAATCTGGTTTCATAGTCTGAAACAGCCTTTTCTTTGGCACTAATGTCTTGGCGAACATTAGTAATTGCAGATTGCACCGTAAGCAGGTCGCTTTCAAGTTGCTTAATAACCTTCTCCTGCTTTTTATCTTTTTTTAGCTCCTTGGTAACTAAATTGTCAGATTGCTGCTCAAAATATGATGTAAGCTCGACAAGATTATCGAATTGCCTTATTCCAGAAAATGTATCCACTAAGGTTTTGAGAGCAGTATTATTATCAAAGACATTTAACTCTCGCTCTCCCTTGAATAAGCAATAACGACGTATTACAGTATCAAAACAGGACTCCAACAAACTCTTTCCGTCTCGCTTGTATCTTTCCGGGCCAACAATCTCATATCCAACAAAAGAAAAATCTCTTGTCCTTATAACTCCGCTTGTGTCTTTCTCGAAAATGAATCGCTTACAGATTTCTTTTTTTCCGCCATGCTCGAAGGTCATAGTTACAGATACCTCATCTCTATCTTCAATTTCCAGCTCTGCCTTGCGCATCTCGGATATATTGCTTTCGCTCTTATTATCCTTACTTGTATCAAATAACCATTCCAAAGCTTCAAAGAATGTTGTTTTGCCATCACCATTATCTCCAATGACAAGGGTCAAGCCATCCGACAGTTCGAAACAGTTTTCACCGTAATAGCTACGGAAGTTCTTTATAATAATCTTATTTAGTTTCATATGTTAGAAGTCAAATAATTAGACACCTTATTATATATCTCTTTTGGGGTGTACTGATTCTCATTTCCATCAATAATCATGGCAACAGCACGTATTGTGGCATTTTCAGAATCAAGAGCGTCTGCAACTGTTTCATCTCCGGTTGGTATATACCCACCCCATTCGGCAAGTTTTTGATCTGACAATACTGCCTGCAGTATTCTGTCTCCATTTGTGCAGTGAATAGCCATAGTAGTCTCAATTAAAAAGTGATATTTGATATCGATTTAATACATCATCTAAGATATTTAATGTGTCATTGCAATTTTCGGAAAGAAGTGCAAAATCTCGGACTCGTTTTACTTCGGTTGAGACTAAACTCTTTTCCAATTCATAGCATTCCGGATCGAAATTCGTGTCCGGAATTACCACAAGATCGTGAATAATAGCATATCGTTTGTCTTTATGCGTTCTCAACACGCGACCTCGACGCTGAATAAACTGTCTAGGATTTCCTGTGCTGGCGCAAAAGATTGCCAACTCGCTACGTGGTACGTCAACACCTTCGTCCAAACACTTCATTGACGTTAAAACATCAATATTCCCATTCGCAAAATCAGACAACATTAAATCACGGTCAGCAGATTCAGATGTAAATTGACGCACAACTATGTGTGAATCAATGTCTCTTACTATACGAGTATATTCATCAATAAGATGAAGCGTATCTTCATCATCCTTAATTCTTTCTACCGTATCGAAAATGTCTGCGGTTTGATCATCTAATTGGTTTCCCTCTGGGACATACACTAAAGTATATTTTAAAGAACCGGTTTTGTATAAATGATCTTTTAATATAGTTTCAAATTCTTTTTTCTTATTTTCAGCTTTATGTATAATTTGTTTTCGTTTAAGCAAAAGTCGTTTTAGGATTTCTCGACTATCGTCATCGGTCCTATTAATAATTTTTGCGATTTTCTTTGATAACTCAACATACTGGCTCATTTCATCTTGAGTCAATTCCACCAAATGAGGATAATAGTAATATTTACACAATGCCTTGTTTCTGATGGCCTCGGCCATTGAGTACTCGAAAGTATATTTATTATCGCATCCAAAGAATGACATTAGTCGCAAATTGCCTTCTTCATCAAACTGTCGCTCAGGAGTAGCTGACAGTCCTATACGTCGCAAATATTTAATATCGTTCAATCGTTTGGCAACAAGCCCACCTCCCATATTGTGAGCCTCGTCAGCAATAAGCAACAGTTTAGCCTTTGGAAATTGATTTAAATCCAAAAAATTGGCCGGTCGAATAAAAGATGCATATGTAGAAATAATCACATACGATAATTTGTTGTTTGGGTCTGACAATTCCAACATTCGTATGTTTGCCAACGAGGTTTGCCAGCCTCCGTATTTGGAGCAGACCTTGATTACATTACCAAAATTAAATTTTTCACATTCTTTTTCCCACTGTTCAACAAGCGTAATAGTCGGAACTAATATAAGTGCTTTATAATAACCAAGTCTCTTATAAATTTCAAGGAGGCAGTTTAAGGATGTAATCGTTTTGCCTGTACCAGTGGCCATAGCAAACAATCCCTTTTGCCTATTATCTTTCCAGTTCTTGAATGCCTGTACTTGATAGTCTCTCGGACCGCTTGAATATGGAAAGCAAGGCTCTTTACTTTCGATTGATGTAGCTGCAAGATTTTCTTGAGATTTCTTAATTGCAGCATCAACTTTTTCCTTGGCTCTGCTCAATGCACGTTTTATCGAGAGAGGATAATCTGATATAATACTGGTTTGTAACATTTCCGCCTCCTCTTCCAGCAGATTCTTGATGCTCTTGTCCGGAAAAGCGGCAGTAATACTTGTATGGATCGCGGAGATGTCAAGGTATTCAACACTTTTATCCTCTCCCTTGAATGTCCGAATGAAATCTTCCTCAACATCCTCAATGCGGAATTTATCAGACGGACTATCCCAGTCGCAGAATGCTGTGATACTTTCGACATTCTCTATCAATGCGGTTCTTGAAAAATTACAGCTACCGTCAAATGCTACTTTATTGGTTGCATCTGCAAACAAACCGCATTTAGTGTGCGATATACCGTTGCTGTCTTTCGGCGTTACAACCTTAATTTCCATGCGGTTATTTCTTATGAGCCAAGCAATGCAGTCAAAGAAATGCCGGCCTCGTTCAGATAAAGTTTCCTTTAGTTTCGCTATATCGTTTAAGGGAATCGCCTGAATGATGGTGTTATTGTCGCTTGCTTTATTCAGGATATCTTTGTCATACTCGGAAAGAATATCATTGATAACCAGCCGCATTCTGCCTCCGTTATATAAAAAAGCAGCAAAGCCATCAGAGAGCACATTGATAGCGGAAGTGGAGAAAAATCCGAGTTTCAAGTCAAATCTCGTTGCATTGCATAAACAATCCGAGAAGAAGCCTACAGGCTCCCACTCTGAATGAGATTTGTATCTACGGCTATTAGGCCATATTACATCGGACTTCAACATACCTTATCTTCCTCAAATAAAACAGTTGGTACATAATATTTCATCATCGTCATCTATTAAACTAGCAAGTGTGCCGTCTCCTGTAACTTTAGCGGCCTTTTGCTTTTTAATTGCATCGAGTTTAATCTGTCTGACTCGTTCCGGCTGCCGGAGCTGTTCAAGACTTTCATTCTGATTCCATGTATAGCCGTCTTTTTCAAACTCCATGGCTTTCTCGTAAAGGTCGGGGTGCTGCTCCAGGAGCCATATCCATTCTATTTTCTGCTGGAAAAAGCAAAAATAACAACCTGAACGGCTTCGGGAATATGTTCCTACTTGTCCATCAACTTCAAATTCTATAGGCTTATAGTAGCCCGGGACTCCTACTCCACTGTTTTCCAATATATTGAATATATCGTCCTTGACGAGAACATCATCGTTATCAACAAGGGGGAATTCTTCGAGTTTGCCTACTGGCAGGTCTGTAGTTTTCAAGTAGAGAAACATCGCTTTGTTGAATGTCTTGACATCAAGATCCAGCAAACCATTCAATTTTTTGCTGTAGTAGAATTTCTTAGTCAGAGGTGCAGTAATTATGGATAAAGCGGTTTCAAGTTTAGACTCGTGGCAGATATCTTTGTATATGGCGACAATTTGTTCCGTGTTCTTCGGATTGAAGAACTGATTAATCACATCTAGACTCCATATATTCCTGCGAAAAGGGAAAATCGCCTGAATATTTGGTTTTGTTGAGATATATCCATCTCTTTCCTCATCACCGCGGATACCAACATACGATATTGCGGGTTCGTCACCAACGAATTTCTCCATCTCACGCAGCTTCATTTTCTGTGTACACCAGCGTGATTGTGGAGAAGGAAGGAAGTTTCCGTTAGCTTTCAGGAAGTGTTCGAAAGGAGTTTTCTCGGTACTGCCCTCAGCAGCACGTAAACGGGTAATACCACCAAGATATGATTCCAGTCGACTGATTAATATCTCGGTTTCTTCGAGTTCGCAGCCTGTATCGGAGTTGTAGTATTCTATCTGCAACTCCGGGTACTTGTTCTTCATGTATATGGCCAATGCGGCACTATCCTTTCCGCCAGAAATCCCTAATATGTGTCTGACTTTCATTTCTTCATTCTGTTATTTAGAAGTTTCATTAAAATGCAGCTATCAATGTTGGCATCACCGGTGAGCAATTCTTGTATTGATGACATTATACGCTCAACTTCAGGCTTCTCTGCCTCCGGCAGGATAATAGTCCGCGATAACCGTTCTGAATCAATATTGCTCGCTACATTTATATTATATACTTCTCCATTTTCTACATCAAAAGATGAAATTGATACGAACTGGTCTAATTCGTTGAACAAATATAACAAATCTTCTATCAGTCTTTCTTCCTCATTGTCCTTAATCTGATTCAATCGTTTATCTATTACCGCATTGGAAATCTTTTCAATAAATTCTTTGGATGAAGCCGACGGAGCAACTATCCTCTCCAAGAAGACACGGCATTTCGGTGATAGAAGATGTTTCTTTACATCCTTGTACCTTGTTTCAAGCACTTGTTTGTATTCCTCGTATTTTCTTGGCAAGGCAAGACTTGAGATTATGTGCTGTTCGATCCTCTGAATCAGGCGATCATAACACATATTGAGTTCTCTGATGGCAGAGCGGATCAAGTCCAGGTAGTTGTCAAGGATTTCTTTGCTGGAAGACAAATCAGATTCTTTGAACCCAAATGCGCGTGGTATATCTTCAAAGAATGCCTTCTCCGGATCTTTTGCGGATGCAAGGACATTTCGGAATGCAGCAGTATACTTGGAATCGAACTTGATTGTCGATTTGGCGTAGTCATTAAGTTTGCGATAATATGCTATAAAAGGCTTGAATGTAGCAACAATAGAATCGCTTGTTATCGCTGCATTCTCATCCCGTTTCAAGAACTCCTGATATTTTTTAAAAAACTCAACTTTAACTCCTGACACATTAAATGCTTTGATAGTGTATTCCTGCGGATGCTTCTGCAACAAATCAAAGAACTCCTTGTTGATATTCATCACGAATGCTCCATTGGCATTGTACACCGCAAAGGCTTGCTGGCGCACAAACAGGAATATCGGAATCCAAAAATCAATGAATCCTTGTTTGAGTTTGAAAGGAACATCTTTGAGGAGCTTGATGAGGTCGCTGATTTTGCGCGGTGTATCCACGGAAGATTCAAGGAATTTCTCGCATTCTTTCCATAGTGGGTACATGGATTCTTCTGTAGGAGCATCCAGTATATAGATGCCGTCTTTGTTTTGGCGATGTATGCCTGTCTTTTTGAACAAGGTATAATATATGGCCTTTTCTGGGGGAAAAGCGTTCTTGTCAAAACCAAAATCTTCACGGTCATTGTTATCAATCATTGCCTCAAGCAGCTTTACTCGGGCTAATGAAATGGCTGAACTCAACTTTTGACGATTGAACAGTTCATTTATGACAACCGGTGTGGAGTAGTATATTTCACGACAGACATCCGTCATCAGTTTATTGAGTTGTCTCAACGAATGCACAAGTGTTCTTTTTCCACCATATATCCAAATAACATCATCATTCTCTGACATAATAGTATCGTTAATGGCGGAGTTGAGCATCTGTTTTTCGTATTCTATCTGATTGTTCACCTCCTTTTGCGCCACTTTGTCCTCAAATACTATATTCTGAAGAAGGTACTGGAGCTTGTGGATTTCATAAAGATGGGCAGTTATATAATCTACATTCATAAAGACCGCGTAGATGTTGGCTGAATGCGACTGTTCCGACAGTGAATACGCCTGTGCAACATCATCATTTGACAGAGGAAAGACCATTTGAACATAGCCATCTACATCCCCGGAAGGCACCATCAATTCCGGTGTATTCTTTACTATGAATTCGAAATATCGTGGTGTTCCGAATTGATAATAAATTTCTGATACAAGCATAGCCCTACTGTTTATGTAGGGGATGATATTTTCCACGGTAGCCTGAGGGCGAGGAACGATATTGGCGGCTTTATACAGTTCGTCTTCGAGATCTATATCTGTGCCGTCAAACAGGATATACGATGATTTGTACGATGCAAAACGGATAATCTTATGAGATTCAAGCGAGGCTATGACAGCATTTGGATCTAAAATTCCCATTGCCTTGCAGGCATAGTGAACAAGCATATCTTTTGAGAGCCTTGCTGATGATGTTCCGAAAAGGTTCAAGAGACCTATAGCTTTGACTATCTTTATTGCGGCATCTATTTCGTTTTCTTTTATTTCACCATTTTCCACTCTTTCTATCGCGACGCGCGTTGCTGTCCACTGTGAGGCATCAGATATTACCTCTTGCAACCCAGAAAAGAAGTTGTAGGTTATGTAGTCATAGACATTTGGCAGACTGTATGTGATGTTCTTCTGCGTGAAGCCGGACACAGAATTAGCACCAGTTGCGGTTAGGAAAGAAAATAGTGTGCGCTCGTTCTGTCCATATCGCTGAATTGCTTTGGCTATGCACATTGCCGAAAGGGCATCCAAAGGAGCAAGACCAAAAACTGTCTTTTCCTGAAGATTATTACCTACATATTTGTTCTCTATCGCATACTTCAAAATATTTCGCTGAGTAGCAACCATATCCTCGGATATGTCTGTTTTTGATGACAACTGTTCCGATGTAAGATAAAGCAGCTGTTCGACTGGCTCTGCAAATATGACTTCTTTGAAACGACCTTTGACTTTCGCCCATTCATTCTTCTGTGCCTGACCCAACCCAGATGCATATGCGCTAAAATTTTGATGCAATGTGGTAATCAGCAAAATGTTTCTTGTCTGGGCATTAACAAATTCAGCAAATCTCTGAATAAAATATAGTTCTTTTTCAGGGTTGTTCTTAGCAGCATGTTCCAAAATTTTTCCAAACTCATCGATGGCGATGACAAGCATCTTATTGTGTTTTGCGCAGTTGTGATATACTTTTGATAAAGCATCAAAAATATTTTTATTGTCAGCATCAGTTCCTATTTTATCCGATAGGATATTAGACAAGGAATTGTAATCACCGACTATATTAAGTATCTCAAAGCCACTGTGATTCCCCAGAACTTTATTGTTCCGGAGCAAGGTTGAAGTTTTCTTATTCAGATCACTTTCAAGGGCAAGCAGGAAACTGGACTTACCTGTCCCGTAAGAGCCAATAATTGTAAAAGAATGTATGCCCGACTGATAAGATGATACAATGTTGGCTGTTACCTGAAGGGCGTTTGGGGTGACGATGTAGTGAAAATCCTCTATCCCATATTCTATATTTACTGATGGCGTGTATTTCATAACTTATTGTAATATGAGGTTAGGAAATCGTATTTATCTATCTCGGCTTTGAAAAGGATATTCCGAATGCCGCTATTATCGCTATAATCTATTATGTGTGAATACTTTTCAGCAAGATCGGACAGTCTTTCAAGGAAAATAGATGTAGGCATACAGAAAAGAAGAGCGAGAGTCTGAATACCATCAAACGAAAGAGAAAGATCATTTCCTTTGAAATCAAATAGCACATAAAGAATGATTTCGTCAGGAATGACGTTCTTATTGACTTCCGCAAATCTATATCTATCCAATGAACACGAAATCAAATTCAGGTTTATGAATAAAGCCGAAAATCTTTCTATTTGTTTTAAATCAGTAGGCGCAACATAATTTTGAATCAGCACCCCAATGTCTTTACGGACAGTATTGTCGTTATAAACATTTTTCTGTTCCGGCGTGTTGCACATTCTTTTTACAAACGATTGAAGCGAGTCCCTGTCGAACTCTCTCTTCTCTCTTTGGAAATCAATGAATGTTAATCCATATAGACTGGCAACGCCTGATGTAACCAAATGATAGTGAAGAATCCAAAATGTTGCAGCATCTTCACAATATTTGTCTTTACCTTCCCGTCCGAATAGAAAATCTCCGAGCTTTGTAACTGTGTTTTCGTGCAGAAGCGCTGTTGCTCGCATCCAAAATTTGATGGATGCTACCATATTCTTGCCAACCCCCAAATCAACCACAGCGGAATCGTCTTGCAGGGAATGACCGTTCTGTATGTAATCAATTCCTTTTTTCAGCCATAGTGAGCGACAATGAAATGTCTCGTGTCCCGAAAAACTATATCTCATCTTTTGGTTATCCTTTTGTGTAATTCCGTTACATTGATTAAAAAATAGTTCAAATATAAAACTTTATCATGTGAGTATCAAGTACAATACGCTATTTCAAATCCACGCCTTCCTGTCCTTCTTCTGTCAATACATGCCTATTCAAATTTTGGCTGCAAAAGATATTTACAGACCTAATACACCAAGCACTTTTTCAAGCGAAACGCAGCGAGTTTACCACAAGAATACCAAGCAAAACGCCACAAAAACACCAAGTGAAATACCACAAACACACATTCCCTTTTTTCGTTACGTAATCATCGTAACGTAAATATCGTAATCACAAAAACATCGTCATATACACTGGGATATACTCAACTCCATCCTCTCTTCTATAATCCTCAGTTATCCACGAATTGTCAATATCCACCAAATCTTTTTTGCCGTTTTGTCAATATCCACCGAATTTTACTTTATCTCGTTATACGTTCAATGAACGTCTTTACACTTTTAGGAACGAATAAATCAGCATTCGCACACTTTTTTAGGCGAAACGCAGCGAGTATACCGCAAGAATACCAAGCAAACCACCTCAAAAATACCAAGTAAAACACCGCAAGAATGCCAAGTGAAATGCCACAAAAATACCAAGTGACTAATCGTATTTCAAATAAGATCAGTATTTTTGTGGTAAAAATAGAGCAGCCGTCATGAAATATTTATCAAGAGTCGCAGACAAAATGCTTCAAGAACGCTTGGAAACATTTGGTGCAGTGCTGATAGAAGGCCCAAAATGGACCGGAAAAACAACCACAGCGGAACAACACGCCAAGAGTGTAATCAAGTTACAAGACCCGGATAAAGCGGAAGAGTATCTTACCACAGCAGCCACCAAGCCATCTTTATTATTAAAAGGAGAGCAACCGAGATTGATAGATGAATGGCAAGATGCCCCGATGATTTGGGACGCTGTACGTTTAGCTGTCGATAATGCAGGAGGTAAGCCCGGACAATTTATTCTGACGGGAAGCAACACTGTGGATAAAACAAAGATTCGTCATACTGGTACAGGACGCATTACACGAATGAAGATTTACCCGATGAGTTTATGGGAATCTTTGGAATCATCAGGAGAAGTTTCTATTCAGGAACTTTTCAACAAGCCTGACTTAGATATAGATGGTGCAGCAAGCAAATTGGATATTCCCGGATTGATTCTGGCAGCCTGTCGGGGAGGTTGGCCTGCCACCTTGCAGATGTCACCAAAAGCAAGTATGTTCATCGCCAAGGATTATGTAAATAGCGTTTGCGAGAATGATATTTCGGCTGTGGATAACAAACAGCGAAATCCGAAAATTGCCCGACAAATCATGAAGTCGTATGCCCGAAATATCAGTACTCTGGCCAAGAAAAGTAATATCCTTGCAGATGTCACTGCGTCAGAAGACATCAGTTTGTCCATGAATACCTTTGATGATTATATCGCAGCCTTGGAAAAATTGTTCGTTATCCAAGATATTGATGCGTGGTGTCCCGCTATCCGCAGTAAGACAGCCATCCGTAGCTCTCCCAAGCGTTGCTTTGTTGACCCCTCTATTGCTGTAGCTGCCATGAATATCAATGCAGAAGCATTAGAGACTCAACTCAAGACCTTTGGTTTCATATTTGAACAGATGTGTATCAGAGACCTGAAGGCATATACAGCTGATTTCAATAGTCGTATTTCCTATTATAGAGATAGATATGGTCTGGAAGCCGATTTGGTGTTACATCTGGAAGACGGGCGTTACGCCTTGATAGAATGCAAACTTGGCAGCCATGAAATAGATGATGGTGCAAAACATCTGCTGGAACTCAGAAGGCTTATACAGGAGCACAACAAGACGGAGAAGCAGGTGCCTATTCGGGAACCGGACTTGCTTATTGTGATGACGGGTGGAGCAATGGCGTACTCTCGTCCCGATGGGGTTAAAGTGATTCCTTTGGCATGTCTCAAAGATTAGATTTGCCAATTTCCGCCAAATTTTCGTTATCCCCTTTATACATTCAATAAACTCATATCAACATCTGGAATGATAAGGTCTGCAAGTTTGTCGTTAACAAGGAAGCCCATGTACAGCGGAATGGTGAGTATATCTCCTTCCCGTCCTACATTGTACTGCCCCAACTTGATTGCATTTTTGACATGATACACGTCCTTGTTTTTAAGAACCGTAGTCATGCTTTTTGCCTTGCCGGACCTTGCCTTGACTTCAATGATAACACATTCGCCTTTGAACCTTACCAGGAAGTCCAGTTCAAGCCCGCTGTCCTTATGGAAATAATACAGTTTCTGACCGGACTTACAAAGGAAATCCGCCATAAGGTTCTCAAAGATAGCTCCCTTGTATCCAAGAAGATTGCCTTTTAAAATATCCGCCTGAGTGCCGTAGTCAAGCATTGCCACAAGGAGACCTATATCGGTAGTGTACACTTTGAAACAGTCTTTGATAGAATTTCCCTCTAACGGCAGTTCCGTGGTCTGTGTGTTATAGCATCTGCAGATGATTCCTGCATCCTCCAGCCATTGAATGCTACCGATGTATTGAGAAGACCTTACACCCTTTTTGATAGTTGAATACTGGAATTTCTTGTTCTCTTTTGCCAATTGCTTCGGAATAGATTCAAAACATTCCCGGATATTGGGTTTGTCTGCATTATCTGCATATTTAACCATATCCTCTTCGTATTCGGCAATAAGATTTCGCTGCAACTTATATATAAGTTCGATATTCTTGGTTTTAAGGAAGCAATTCACCACTTCCGGCAAACCTCCGACAATGACATATCTGTACAGCAGTTCCATCATTGCCTTATGGACCCCGTCAGGAACAGCCCTTTCGTTCTCAAAGCAGGATTTTACCAAATCAATAAGCTCCTCACCGATACCGTTTGCCCACAGGAATTCTTCAAAATCCAACGGGTACATGTCAATCACGGTTTCATATCCGACGGGAACAGAATCCTGTCCTTCATCATCTTTCTTTTTCTTGCTTTGACCGTAGCCTTTCACGCCCAAAAGAGAGCCTGTCGCAATGACATCGAAACGCCCGTCTATATGGAATGACTTCAAGGCAGTCCTTGCTTCCTTACATTCTTGAATCTCGTCAAGGATAATGCAGGTTTTCCCTTCAATGAAACGACTGCCCTGAATCAAAGCAGAAAGGTTGAGAATGATGGTATCAACATCAATATTGCCGGTAAAGGCAGACTTCTTGTCTGGCTCAAGAATGAAATTCATATAGACCACACTGTCATAATTCTCCCTTGCGAATTTCTGGACAATATATGTCTTTCCACATTGGCGGATACCTTTTATCACAAGAGGCTTTCTGCCCTCAGACTGTTTCCAGTTGGCCAAATATGTTTCTATTTTCCTTTTAAGCATGGTGTAATCTTATCTCTCTGCGACAAAATTACACTTTTTAAAACGAATAACCCAGTATTCAATACACTTTTTCAAGGGAATAATGCTCGTTGCAACACATTTTTTCAAGCGAAACGCAGCGAGTATACCGCAAAAATACCAAGTGAAATACCACAAAAATACCAAGTGACTAATCGTATTTCGATGTCTCAAAGATTAATCATGCTATTTCCATCCTCTCTCCTATAATCCTCAACCCTCCCTGAAATGCCAATTTCCACCAAATCTTTTTCGGCAAATTGTCAATATCCACCAAATTTTCCTTATCCCCGCTAAACATACAACGTACGTCTTTACACTTTTTCAAGGGAATAATGCTCGTCGCAACACATTTTTTCAAGCGAAACGCATAGAGCCTGACCCTACCGGCAAGGGATTTCAATTGCACTGCCGGTGTTTTCTTCTTCCTCAGAAACTCCACACTCGTTGCTTTTTCTCAAAACAATACAATATCTTGCTTGTGAAAAAAGTATTACCTTCGCGTCCGAAAAATGCCTTGAGCTAGTTTTAGTAACATTACAAATTAATTGATTTTATGAAAAGGGTATTCTTAATCCTAATTCTGGTGTTCATTATGGGGACTGCTGTGACCGTACAGGCAGATGCTAAGGAAAAGGAGAAGCATGAAAATTTGTATTACAAAAAAGGCTATCGCGGGACTTTTGCCTTAGGTTCAACATCCGGACTTGTATATGATTTCGGTTCAGCGCTTACCGTATTAACGTCGCATGGCTATTCGTACGGAAACGGTGCATTCTTAGGTTTAGGATTCGGCGGTGTAATGTCTACAACAGATCTTACCGTTCCTGTATTCGTCAATTTCAAATATAGCTTTTTCGATAAGACAGTATCCCCTTTTGTGGACTACAAATTCGGTATTTCTTTGTATAGTATGACCTGTCTCAGCGGATATGTATCTCCGTCCATAGGCATTGACATTAGGAACTTTACCTTATCAATGGGCTATGTATATCAAGATGTAGGTTTCAAGGATCACTGGCTCAATTTTACGGTTGGGGTGAATTTCTGATTCCTTCTCGCAACGGACTTGCACCAAAAAGGAAGACCCCTCGGCAATACACCGAAGGGTTCTCCCTTAACCGCCAAAGTCCCCAAATCGGGGATATTTAACTATATCGTACTCTCGAAGTTATTTCCAGATTGTCAGCCACTATTTCGGCAATGTCTTTTACCTTGACACCGTTGCCTTGAGTAAAGCTCTTTTTGCACATCGGACAGGCCGTTGCCAAAATGTCAGGATTATTCTTGGTGAGCATTTCAAGAGCCTCGTTACGCACCATTTCCTGCTTTTCCGAGGGCAGAATCAAGTTGCCCATGGTGTTGCCACAACAATAGGCAGCTCCCTTTTCCTGCTCGACTTTCTGCAACACTCCCACAGAGCGCAGCACGCGGCGCGGCTCTTCGTACACTCCGCACCCACGTCCCAACTCGCACGGGTCGTGATAGCTAATTTCCATATCTGACTTTTTGACCTTGATGCGCCCGAATTTAATGAGGTAGTCAATATACTCGGTATGATGCATGACCTGCATCCAGCCCAGATTGTAGTCGTCCTTGAAGGTCTTGTAGCATATAGGGCAGGATGTCACGAGCAACTTGATACCCGACGAGACAATCAACTGCTTGTTTTTCATCATCAATTCGTCGGCTTGCTGGAAAAAGCCCTGCTGGCGCAATGGCCGTCCGCAACACAGACCCTTGTCTTCATCCATGAACCAATAGCGTTCATTGGCTTCCTCGAATATCTTCTTCATGGACGTGATGATAGACGGGGTCAGGTGGGTCATGCAGCCGGCAAAATAGATAACATTGTATTTCTTTTTGTCTTTCTTGGCTTTTTCGGCCTGGTCGTAGGCGTAGAACAACTTGCTTTCATCCACCTTTTTGAAACGGACTTGCTGACGTATGAGCGTTGATTCCACACCCACCGGACACACTTCCACACAACGGTTGCACATGAGACAGTCGTTCAACACTTCGGAATTCAACCGTCCGTAGCGGGTATCGGCCACGAAATTGACGGGCTGCACGTTGTTGATTCCGGCAGAAAAGCCTAACTGGCAAGCATCTATACAGATACCGCATCGTGAGCAGGCATTCAACTGTACCATAGAGTAACCATTGAACGTCTTGTTTGTCTTAAGACCCAACTTGCGAAGGAAAATCAGAAGCGGCTCGGTAAAAATGTGCATGTAGCGCGAGAAAGGCAGGCAGGCGAAGAAGACGCACAAGTCAAGCGAATAAGCCCACCAGACGAAAATCTCCGTTTGCTCGAGCGGCAGATTGAGGGACACGAAAAGATTTCCGACGCTTTGAGTCAAAAAACTGCCGTTATGCGCAATTCCAGCCGTCACACTCTCCGAAAGCAGGCGCAGGGGGAAAATCCACCACAAAGCGGTGAGAGCCACTTTGTCAAGCGTAGTCTGCTTGGTCGTTTTCTTCATACCCATCAACTGAGAGCGGAAACGCTTGATGATTGCCAGCAATACACCGGTCAGCACGACAAGCAGAAGCAGGTCCATGATGAACGACAGTGTATTTTGTCCGGGATAAAGACCCTTTTCGCGCACGAAGAAGCGGAAGAAGATGGCAAATGAGGGGTCGTCCAGCAAGCTGCGGTTGTAAATGGAGCTTTCAATTTTTCCAAAAACAATCATGAGGAACCACCCGAATGCCAGACTCATGTGCATGAATCCCAACAGCGGATTACGCTTGTATATTTTCCTGTGCACCAACGACTCCATGAACATTTCCTTGATTGCATACAAGGTTTTTTTGCTCAGGAAATTTTTCCACACTCGTCTTCGCTGGTTCAAATCAATACCTCTGAGCCAGATTAAAAACTTGTAGATAAGTACGGAAAACAGAAAGATACAGCCTAAGTAGAACGGAACTACGAAAGAAATGAAATGGCTGCTCTTTACAGTAATAAAAAGGGACGTGCCCTGCAGAAATTCTATGAACGTGCGGCTACTTTCCAACAGCATGACTTATCCTCCTTTCGTATGACGCGCTCCCAAGCAGGATACGCATGTTCATTATCACGGCACGGGTATTAATCCCACGCGGGCATACCAGGGTGCATTTACCGCACAGCATACATTTGTCCAGTTCCTGAGCAAGCATATCCAGTTGCCCGCGTCGGAACATGAGGTGGCACCTCCTTAAATTGAAATTGGTATGGTTGTTCACCGAGCAGGTTGCAGTACACCCGCCGCACATCATACACCGCTCCAAAGACGGCACCTGCCTTATAAGCTTTCCGTACAAGCGCGTGTCGGCAGCGTCCAAATCGATGGCGCGCGGTTTTGATATTTTGTATCCAAAATTTTTCATTTCAGGTACTCTATTATTTGCAGCGCGGACGAGCGGGCGTCGGCCAAGGTTTCCGGAATGGTAAGCGGGCGTTTGCATGTGCCGGCCAGAAACAGCCCTTCTTTCCCGCTGAGGTTGTCAGACAGGAAGGTTCCAGCCGCGCGTGCAAATCCGTATTCACCGGCTATGCCGTTCTGTCCCGCAAGCCGTTTGGTGCCTTCTGAAGGCTCCATGCCCACCATAAGCACGAGTATGTCCACCGTTATTTTCAGCGGCAGTCCCGTCAGCGTATCTTCTGCTTTGATTTGTACACGTTTGTCAAAAGTGCCGGCCGCCTCTGATATGCGTCCTCTTATGAAATTGACGGAGAAATCCTGCTGCGAGCGGCGGTACAGCTCTTCATAACACTGCCCGGACATACGCAGGTCCATGTAGAATACGTAGGCCTCGCCGTCGGGCACCATTTCCTTGTATTCCACTGCCTGCTTCACGGCGTTGATGCAACACACTCTGGAGCAGTAGTTATTCCCCACTTTCTCGTCGCGTGAACCGACACAGTTGAGAAAAGCCACCCGCTGCGGCACTTTTCCCTGCGCAGTGAGCAGTTTTCCTTGCAGGACGGCTTTTTCAAATTCTACAGAGGTGATAACATTATCGTAGATGCCGTAACCCAATTCCTCTTTACGGCCGGCATCGAAAGGAGTGAAACCGGTCGCCAGCAACACGGCATCGGCCTTATATTCATTTCCTTGACTGTCTTTGGCCGTCCACTCGTTGCCTTTATTATCGAGCGCCTCTACAGACACTCCCGTGTGCAACTCTATGCCAGGGTGATGCAATTTTCCGAGCACGCCCTTCCTTACATCTTCCGCTACGGTGAAATCAGGGAACAGCTTGGCCCATTTTTTTGCATTGCCGCCTGTCTCCGTCTCCTTTTCGAGCAGGCACACCTGTACCCCGTTTTCTGCGAGTCGGGCTGCTGCTTCCGCACCGGCCAATCCCGCTCCGATTATCAAAACCTTTTTCTTTTCCATGTTTGTTCGTTCTCTTGTCTATATCGCCCTTTACACCTTCAGCACCTCGGGCTTTTCCGGTTCGCCGAGCTGTTTTCCCGATTTTCCCATGTATTTGGTTGCCGGGTCATATTCTACCCCTATCTTGTCGAGCAGCGATTCCACCTGCACCTGGTGTACTTGCAAGCCTAACTCCCAAGGGTTGAAGCCCAGGAGCATGCCGGTCAGTTCTTCGTAAGTGAGCACCGGGATACCTCTGCCGTCGTTGCCATAGGTTCTTCCTTCCATCTCGGCGATGGTGTATTGCCAGCGATCCATGAACATGGAGCACCCGGGGCAGTTAGACACGATGAAGTCGGGCTTGTAAGGCTCCATCGATTCGAATTTCTTCTTTGTATTGGCCACGGAGTAGCCTCGGTTGGCTCGCACGAGGTAATTGCGGAAGCCGAAACCGCAGCAGTGGCGGCGCTCCGGGTAGTCCACCACTTCCCCGCCCCATTCCTTAATCAAGCCCGCGAGTACCTGGGTAAATTCCGCTCCCCCGACAGCCTTGTCCTTGAATAATTTTCCGTAGTGACACCCGACGTGCTCAACTCCCTTGAGAGGTTCACCCGTGTGTTTGTTCACCAACTGGTATTTCATTTTCGCCTTCAACTCCTTGCGATACTTGTATATGATATCGCTGGGGTGGGCAATATTTTCGGGTATCTCAAATTCGCGCCCGGTGGCCTTACGCAGGTTTTCGCGGGTCTTCT
>CAZOQW010000010.1:0-50629 GCA_964582235.1 uncultured Muribaculaceae bacterium
GTCTTTTTCTGCGACAACCTGATTATGCAGGGACACCAGAATGACGTGATGGGTCTTGTGCGGCTCGCATCTCTCTACAACGTGCCTTTCGCCACGAACAGGAGTACGGCTGATTTCATAATCAGTTCACCCTTGTTCTCGAGCACCGAGTACAAGCGCATCATCCCTGCCTGCATAGAATCCTACAAGAACAGGAAATTGCGCTGACAGGGCGGCACCTACGCCTCTTTGCGGTAGCGCAGGGGAGTGGTGCCGGTGTTGCGGCGGAAGAACTGTACGAAGACAGAGGGACTGGAGAAGTTCAGTTCCTCGGAAATCTCCCATATTGTCTTGTCAGTGGTGCGCAGCTGCAGCTTGATTTCGCTGATGAGGCTCGAATCTATCCATTCCGACACCGAACGTCCGCTTATGCGCTTGATGGCACCGGAAAGGTATTTTGGGGTGCGGTTCAGTTCTCTTGCGTAGAAATCCACCTGGTGTTCCGTCTTGTAATGTTTGCTCAATAGCCGGAAAAAGTCGTCGGTGAGCTTTTCCTGTCTCGGCCGCGAATAGTCTCCGATGTCGCCGGAAATGCTCTTGAACAGTTCGCACACCTCCAGCACGAGGGCATAAAGCAGGGTCTTGGCTATTTCCTCCCGGTAATAACTGTCCACCCGGCCGTACTGTTCTTCCAGAAAATCGTAGAAGCCGAGCAGTCTTTCGGTGGCTTTCCCGTCGGTCATGACTACGGGATTCCTCAGCGGAAAATACATAAGGTCTATGTCCAACGGGCTTGGAAAATCGAGTATCACGTCCAACGACGCCAGGACTGCACGCTGTCTGAAATCATCCGAACAGTCCTCCACCTCGGCTATCTGGTTGGGATTCAAGACCATGACCCCTCCACGGGAGAGATTGCAGCGCTTGCCTCCTATCTTCAGGGCACAGGAGCCCGCCGTACACACCGCAAAGCAGAAACCGTTAAAATTGAATGAAGTGCCCTTTTCGGAAAACAAGCCTCCATTTTCCGAATGAATTATGTAAAAATTCTTGATTGGCTGATAGTTAACGACTTTATACAAGTCGCTGATGTCAATATTCCTGTGTTTTCCCGTCTTATGGTCTTTCATGAAAAAAACGACTTTTTACACATTTTTTCTTCTGCAAACATAACAATATATATCTGCACTGCGTTTAATTTTGCGCCTGCAAAACGAAATTTAGATGAAACAATACTACAATCGTTCGGTTCAGGATATCGCTAAGGAGTTTGGCACGGGCCCCTCAAAGGGTCTGAAATCCGAACAGGTGGCCGAAAGGCTCGCCAAATACGGGCCCAATACGCTCGTCCAGAAAAAGCGGAGGCCCTTCATCGTGATGTTCCTTTCACAGTTCACGAGTTTCATGATAATTCTGCTCATACTTGCGGCAATCGTTTCCGGGGTCATGGGCGTAAAGACAGGGGAAGGGCTGCTCGATACCTACATAATAATGGGCATTCTGATAGTCAATGCCATAATTGGTGCGGTGCAGGAATATCAGGCCCAGCGTTCGCTCGAATCCCTCAAGAAGATGACAGCGCCGCTTGCCAAGGTGATCCGGGACGGAGAACCGGTGGTGGTAGGAGTTGAGAATGTAGTTCCCGGTGACGTGGTTGAAATCGAGGTCGGCGATATAGTCCCTGCGGACATACGCTTGACCGAGGCCGTGAACATGAGCATACAGGAGTCCTCCCTTACCGGGGAATCCGTTCCCGTACTTAAAAATTGCGGAGTCCTTGACAGTGAGGAAATTCCGCTTGGTGACCGCGTGAACATGGCCTATTCCGGCGGGGTTGTTACGGCGGGCCACGGCAAGGGCATAGTTGTCGGCACCGGAATGAACACCGAGATAGGCAAGATTGCCGACATGCTCGGCGGCGACTCCGATGCCCAGACTCCGATGCAGGTGCGTCTCGACAAGCTCGGGAAGGTAATAGGAACGGCCTCAGTGGTGATTTGCGCGGTGATTTTCGTGGTTGGAGTCCTGTATGGACACAATATAATAAGCATGTTGATGGTTGCGGTTTCCCTTGCGGTCGCTGCCATTCCCGAGGGCCTTCCGGCCATTTCCACCATAATCCTTTCCATGGGAGTCAAGCGCATGGTGAAGCACAACGCGATAGTACGCAAACTGCCTTCAGTGGAGACTTTGGGCTGCACCACGGTAATCTGCTCCGACAAGACCGGTACGCTGACAAAGAACCAGATGACGGTGGTGGCCCATTATTCGTCGTGCGACTCGCTCGACAGGCTTGTGAGTGTGGCCGTGCTCTGCTGCGATGCCAAGGAAGTCAAGACTGCCGACGGCGAAATCGCCAGGGTGGGGGATCCCACGGAACTCGCGCTGATTGACTTCGGCAAGGAACACGGTGTGCTGAAATCCAAGCTCGACTCTGCTTGCCCGAGGGTAGGGGAGGTGGCCTTCGATTCCACACGCAAGCGCATGTCCACCATAAATAGCATTCCCTCAGGAGGTTACTGCGTGAATACCAAGGGCGGGCTTGACGAGGTGCTCTCCGTATGTACGCAGATTGAGACCGCAGACGGTATACGCGCGATAGAAAAATCCGACATCGAGGACATACAGAAACGCAATACCGCAATGGCGGAAGGAGCGTTGAGAGTGCTTGCAATGGCATACAAGACGGTGGACTCCGTACCGGAAACCCCCGAAGAAGCCGAAAGCGGACTTGTATTCGTCGGAATCACCGGCATGATAGACCCCGAGAGGGAGGAAGTGATAGATGCCATACACGAATGCCATGAAGCCGGCATACGCACGGTCATGATTACCGGAGACCACAAGGCTACTGCGCTCGCAATCGCCTCAAAGATAGGAATCTACAATCCCGGAGACGTTGCGATTACGGGAACGGAACTCGAAAAAATCCCCGACGATGAATTCAACGCCAGCGTGGAGAAATATTCGGTGTACGCCCGCATAGCCCCTGAACAGAAGGTGAAGATAGTAACAGCCTGGCAGAAGAAGGGCGAGATAGTCGCAATGACGGGAGACGGAGTGAATGATGCCCCTGCGCTCAAACAGGCCGACATAGGCGTTTCCATGGGAATCACAGGCACTGAGGTGGCCAAGGACGCTTCAGACATGGTGCTGGCCGATGACAACTTCGTCACCATAGTTTCCGCCGTTTCCGAGGGCCGCAGAATATACGATAACATCCTCAAGACCATACTTTACCTGCTTTCGACCAATCTCGGAGAGGTGCTGCTGCTGTTCGTCTGCACAGTGTTCAGACTCGGTCTGCCGCTGCTGCCCATACAGATACTCTGGATTAACCTCGTCAGCGAAACTTTCCCTGCTCTCGCCATCAGCCTTGACCCGGCTGCGGACGACATAATGAAGCACAGTCCCCGGGGCAAGGGAAAACAGTTTATGGACAAGGGTATGGTATGGCGCATCTGCTACCAGGGCATCATGATGGGCGCGATAAGCCTCGTGGCTTTCCTGCTCGGCAAGCAACTGGGACTGGAACTGTATACCGGTATAGTAGAGGATGCCGCAGCCAAGGCCGAGGCAATAGGACAGACCATGGCTTTTGCCTCGCTGGTGTTCGCCAAGCTCGTACATTCCGGCAACCTGCATTCCAATACCGAAAGCCGTTTCAAGTGGAATCCGATGAAGAACAAGTGGCTCATCCTGGCAATCTGCGTATCTTTGCTGTTCAGCCTCGTCGTCATGCTTGTGCCCGGATTCAGGCACGCCTTCGGCTTCGAAATCCTGTCCCACACGATGTGGCTCATCGTGGTAGGCCTGTCTTTCGTGCCCTTGGTTATAGTCGAGTTGTTCAAGTTATTTAAGTGGAATTAAGTGCTTGGTGGCATGATTATTGAAATTAAGTCGCCTCGGAAAATACACAAGAAATGAAGAAGTTAATGTTCACAGCGGTTCTTACCGCACTCGTTTTTGCAGCAGTTCCCAACACCGCCAAGGCTAACGATGATACCAACAATCTTCGTTCTGGCGTGGAAGTAAAGATCGCTGAGGCTGAACTGGACCAGTCGGCTGTAATGGCAGCTCTCGACATGAATGAAGGAATTTCAGCTGATATTGAACTGCAGGCAGACGAAGCGGAAAACAGCATCACTGACCTGGAGCAGACCAAAGACGAAGCATCGCTCGATCGCCAGACGGCCATGAAGATTCTTGACAAGGCAGTGGCGAAGCTCGGAGCAGCTTCCAAATGTATCGGCAAGTAATTACCGGATACAGAAAATATATAGGGTGACCGACAAGTCTGCATGGCTTAGCGGTCACTCTTTTTATTTGCCCGATTTACAGTTGATTCATTGTTCTTTGGTAAAGGAAGGGCGACTTGCCGGCAAAAATCGGCAATTCGCAGATTTTAAATTTGTAAAAACAAACAAATTGGTACTTTTACCTGTCTTTTGTAAAGGAAAGGACGAGAATAACTAAGACTAGCTCGCAATTCTAATCGATTATTGAGCAATTCAGTTAGCAGTTACCGAAGGCTTAAACTATGAAAACTTCATTATTTCATGACGACATCCCAAGACGGTAGTTAGTTGTCAAAATATTCACAGGAGCATGGGATAATCCCGTAGTTCCTGTTTTTTTATTCCGCTGCCTTGAAATTATAGACCGGCTTTATCACATTCACTATCTCCACAGTATCCCGGATATTCCCGATGATTTCGTCTTTCGGCTTGTACACCATAGGCGATTCGTCCTTGGTGCCCTCCGACAGGCTTTCGCTGTAGATGCCCTGCATGGAGCTTAGGTAGTCATCCATGGAGATAGTCTTGAAGGCTTTACCCCTGCTCATGATACGTCCGGCACCGTGCGGAGCAGAATAGTTCCAGTCCGCATCGCCCTTGCCGATGCAGATAAGCGAACCGTCGCGCATGTTCAGCGGGATGATGCACTTTTGTCCCTCGTACGCTGCTATCGCCCCTTTACGGATAATGTTGTCGTCCCCGATATAGTTATGCACGCTTTCAAACGCCAAATCTTCTTGCTTCATTTCCACATTGCCTTGGCTGATGAAGTAGTCCATGATGAGGCTGGCAATCAGACTGCGGTTCAATATGGCCCAGTGCTGGCAGAGACGCATGTCGTGCAGGTAGTCTTCGCGGCACTCACCTTCCAGATAGGAAAGATCGGGCGGAATGGCCGGCTTGCGCATCTTGAATGAACTGTGCAGTTGCCGTATGGCTTCCTGCAATTCGCTCTTGCGTCCGGCAGCTTTGTATTCCTCAATCATGCGTTTTTGTTCTTCCAGGAGTTCCGCCCATCCCGACTGGCATTTTACAGCCAATTTCTGATATATCTCCGCTACCTGCTTCCCCAGATTACGGCTGCCGGTATGAACCACCAGGTAAGTCATGCCGCTTTCATCCTTGTCCAACTCGATGAAATGGTTACCCCCGCCCAAGGAGCCGATGGAGGCGTTCAAGCGTTTTGTTTCCTTCAGTTCGCGGTAACAACGCAATTGCACGATAATATCCTTGGCTTCGCTATATATCTCCATGTATTGCTGCGGGAGCGGTGCATATTTATCGTCCCGGTGTTTGCGACCGGAGGGTATATGGCGGAGAATAAACTCGTTGAGAGCATGGTAGTCTATGTCACCGACACAGGCGAAGGGCTGGACAAAAATGCCGCAGCCTATGTCCACGCCCACGATATTCGGAATGACCTTGTCGCCCAGGTTTCCCGTAAAGCCGATAACACAACCGGCCCCGGCATGTACGTCGGGCATGATGCGTATCTTGCATCCGCTGAATGCGGGGATGGTCAGCAACTGCTCTATCTGTTCGAGGGCAATTGATTCGATATTGTCCGTGAATATCTTTACGTCGTGGTTTTGAATGGTTTTCATTGTGCTCTACGGTTTATTGTTAACAAAGATAAAAGAAGTGTTTCAAGTTGCAAAGTAATGGGTGATATGTGCCAAAACGCGGTACAGCCCGGACGGAATCACTCCAAACTGATTTTTAGCCGTTCATTTCCAAGAAAACAGCTTATTTTACCAAATTTGGATAAATAAGCATATTTAAATGTGCTTATTTTTCTATCTTTGGCTATATTTGTACCATTAAATCATACTAATTTACTCATGGAATATACAGAATTGCTGGAAAAACAGATAATAGGAAGATTAAAAGTCGATAATCCTTGGTGGACGGAAGGCAGAATACCGGACTATTATGCCAAAATGACCCCTCGCTTATATCTTGATATTTTCATGCCCTTAGTTCAAGCCACAGGACTTCGGAGGGCGTTGATACTCATGGGACCCCGAAGGGTAGGTAAAACAGTGATGATGTTTCATACGATACAACGGTTGATAGATAGCGGTGTGTCTGCCCAGAACATCATTTATATATCGGTAGAAACTCCTATCTACAATAAAATTTATTTGGAACAACTTTTCAATTTAGCTTGTCAGATATTGGCTAAAAATCCCACACAAGAACAAATGTATGTATTCTTTGATGAGATACAATACCTTAAAGAATGGGAGTTAGACCTTAAATCCTTGGTTGATACTTATCACAATGTTAAGTTTGTGGCATCAGGTTCTGCGGCTGCCGAGCTCAAAAAAAGAAGTGACGAAAGTGGTGCGGGCCGTTTCACTGATTTTAGTTTACCGCCACTTACTTTTTATGAATATATACACCTGAAAAACTATTCGAATATTATGCTCCCGACTTCTTTGCAATGGCATGATACCGAAGCACGTATCTACCAGGCAATAGATTTGCAGCTGCTAAACAAGCTATTTATTGATTATATAAATTATGGTGGTTATCCGGAAGTCGTATTTTCTGAAGAAATACGGGAGAATCCCGGACAATTTATCCGCCATGACATTATAGACAAAGTACTGCTTCGTGATCTTCCAAGTCTGTATGGCATTAGCGATGTCCAAGAACTCAATTCGCTATTCACCATGATTGCATATCATTCAGGTGCACAATTTTCTTATGAAAAGCTTTCACAAGAATCCGGAGTAAAGAAGGAAACCTTGAAAAAGTATATCAATTATCTCGAGGCTGCTTTTCTTATAAAAGTAGTACGCAGAACGGATGATACAGCCAAACACTATCAACGAGAAACGCAATTTAAAATCTACCTTACCAATCCCTCGCTTAGATGTGCTTTGTTTCAACCTATCAGCGAGCAAGACAGTGAGATTGGAAATATGGTTGAAACGGCCGTGTATGCCCAATGGATTCCAAGACAAGGTGTGTCAATCCGTTATGCCAACTGGAGAATAGGCAAGCAGCAAGGCGAAGTAGATATTGTAGGACTTAATATCGCACGTCAGAAACCTGATTGGGCGGTTGAAATAAAGTGGTCAGACCGTTTCTATGAACATCCCAATGAATTGGTTTCTCTTAAATATTTCATGGAAAAAAATCTACTGACATATGCGCTTGTCACAAGTATCAGCAAAAGCGGAAGTATAAAGCTTGACAATTTGACTTTACAATTTATTCCTGTGGCGTGCTACGCTTATATTGTAGGAGAAAACACTATGATGCATACAAAGTTATCCTACGGTTTGTAATTTCTTGTTCAAGAGTGTTCCAAATAAGCATATTTAAATGTGCTTATTTGGTTTTTTGGCTATATCTGTCTTATTTTCAGTAAATTATATCGGTAAAACAGGAAAATCCTGCTGCAAAATAAAGTTCGCAATGTGCCAAAACGCCGCAGAATATAAAAAAGGTGAAAATTGTTGAGCTTGTGCCATGATTTGGCACAAGTAAATGTGTAACTTTGCGGCACAACTAAAACGGAAAGAATATGGCAGCAAATCATTTCGGACGATATGTATGGCTGATGGATATATTGCTCAGATATAAGCGTCTGACATTTGAAGAAATCAGCAAAAAGTGGCAGGAAAGCGGCTTGGGCGATAAAGAACCCTTGCCTCGGCGCACTTTCAACAATCATCGGGAAGCTATCCAGGATATTTTTGATGTGGACATTGAATGCGACCGTAAAGACGGATACAAGTATTACATAGACGGTTTGGAAAGAGTAGAAAGTAACAACCTGAAAAGTTGGCTCATAAGTTCATACGCCACACTGAACCAGATACAGGCGGACAAGAAATTAGAGGGAAGAATCATCTTCGAGGATATCCCTTCCGGGCAAATATGGCTCAATGCTATCACTGAAGCCATGCGCTGCAATCGCGTTTTGGAGATAACGTATCAAGGATTCGGCAAACCGGAGCCGAAAACGTTTGAGATTGAACCATACTGCCTGAAAGTAGTGAAACGCCGCTGGTATGTGGTAGCGCGAAATCCCTATTTTGGGAACAGCGACAGACCTTGGGTATATGCCCTGGACCGCATTAAGGACGTGCAAGAGACGGGTAAAACGTTTAAAATGAATGATGACTTTGATGTGAAGAGTTACTTTGACGGTTGCTGCGGGGTGATAACTTCAGATGAATCTGCCCAACGCATCGTAATTCGGGCCAATGGTATGTATCCCGACTATCTGCGCACATTGCCTTGGCACGAGTCGCAACGTGAGATAAGAAGCGATAATGAGTTCACGTTCACAGACTTTGAATATCAACTTAAACCGACCTGGGAGTTCTATCAGCTTGTGCTTGACGCGAGAGAGCAGGTGGAAGTGTTGGAACCGGAATCCGTGCGCAACGAGATGCGCAGGCTCGCACAAACAATTTTAAGCTATTACACACGGTAGGAGGACGAACAATGCAAGGACTGAACTTTATAGCAATAGATTTTGAGACGGCCACAGGCAAGCGAGCTTCTATCTGCGAGGCAGGTATTTGCGTGGTGCGTGACGGAAAGATTGTGGAGACCCGCTCGTGGCTCGTCCGTCCGCAAGGAAACATATACAACGATTTCAACACGCAGATTCACGGAATACGTCCGAGTGACACGCTTGACTCTCCTGAATTTCCGGAGGTATGGACAGAGATTTCCGAATATCTCAAAGAAATTCCTGTGCTTGTCGCCCACAGTACCGCGTTCGATATGTCTTGCATACGCCATTCGCTGGAGCTATACAATATGGAGAAACCGGATATCAGCTATTACTGCTCGTTGCGTGCTGCCCGCAAACTCTATAACTTCAGTTGCAACAATTTGGACTACCTGTGCGACCAGTTCGAGATACCATACGCCCGGCATCACCGAGCCGGAGACGATGCCGAAATGTGTGCGCGGCTGTTTTTACGGGAAATCCGTGATGCCGGATGGTGTGAGTTGGAAGAGATGAATTTTTGTGGTGGGAGGTTGTAGGAAATGCTTAAGATTCTCCACTTCTCCGACACCCACGGTTTGCATCGGCGGCTTGCCCGGCTGCCCGATGCAGACGTTCTTGTGCATTCCGGTGATTTCACCATGAATGGAAGCGAGGCAGAAGCCCTTGATTTTATGAACTGGTTTTGCGACCTGCCTCATCCCCACAAGATTTTCATCTGCGGCAATCACGATAACTGCCTGTACGGGGCCAAGATAGACGGGTTAGATAAAAATGTGTACTATCTCTGCAACTCAGGAGTGACCATTGAAAACATAAAATTCTATGGTGTTCCCATGTTTGTGGAAGACTGTATTTCAAACCGTCAGAGCCGTCACTATGCCGCCATACCTGCAGATACGGATGTGCTGATTACCCACAGTCCCGCCTATGGTATTCTCGATTTTGATGATGAAATAAACTATGGATCTACAGAACTTTTGGAAAGGATAACAGAAATACAGCCCCGCGTACATCTGTTTGGCCATATCCATAAACAGCATGGAGTGAAAAAAGACGGTTCGACGATTTACTCGAATGGCGCAATCATGAATGAGGATTATACGAGTCTTAATACTCCGAATCTGATTGAGATATAAAAGGACTCTTGGTGCATCAGCCTGAAAGGGCCCCGCACCAAGAGACGCATTAAGAAAAACGATTTACCTCGTCGTGTGTTTTACAAAGCCGCTATTTCCTCCGGAATCTCGTCCAGTCCGACGGAAGTTCCGAGGAGCACGACTGGCACTGCATTTAACTATAATGTGTATGCCGGGCATCAACGCAATGCAGCGGCTATCTGAACTCTCTCAGAAGCCTTTCCCCTATTCCTATCATGTAACCGCTCGAAAAGAAGCTGAGTTCTCCTTCAGCATTGACAACTGTCACTATGGGCAGAGCCTCTTTTGAAGTATTTGCACCCTTCAAAAGTGCCTGCTTCGCCTCGGAATCCTTGTCAACGGCTGTACTAACCCCGGACGGCAGATTAGGGAAATCCTGAGGCCTGAAGGCTTGCAGACTTTCTTCATTTTCAAAGAGGAAGAGCAGCTTCATCCCTGCCTTTTCAAACTCCTTCTTGAAAAGGGAAATGTCGTTCAAGACATGATTCGTAGGTTCCTCACCCGGCCCAAGTATAGCCACTATGCACTTCTCATCCCCTATAAACTCCTTGAGAGCATCATTCAAATCAGCCACACCGAGCACTGAAGGCACATCCTTTTTGTCGGGAATTACCAAATCCACACTTACCGTACCGTCCTCGGGTATGGTAAATACCGTCATTTGAGACAGAACTTCCCCCTGATCGAGACGAATTCCGCTCACAAGGGCATAATCCCCGGCTTCAAGCCTCGCTCCTTGAGTGAAAAGTTCCCCAACCTGACCTCCTTCATCGAAGTTCATCAGTTTCAGCTTCCCGTTCTCAATACGGGACAGGGTGAAATGAATGGAATAACGGGGATCCGGCACTTCCTTATTGGGAATATAGTTCAGTATCACCTGCCCGTAAGCATTAGGAAGGGGCTCGGGAGCATCGAAATCCACATCGTATTCCTGCCCGTCATGCATATAACGCAGTTTGCCGCTAACCTCGTCTATCCATGCAGGAATTTCCAGACTTCTGCAAACCGCAACGAAAAAGAGATCCCTGGATCTGGAATCGGACACTTTGGATTTCCAGGTTCCTTCAGGCCCTATGGGTACGAGAGTCATGGCGTATGCATCAGCCATATTCAGATTCTCCCTACACCAGGAAACCAGGTTCTGAGGGTCTTGCACAATAGCCTCTGCAAGTTCCTCGTCTATATTTTCCTGCAGGTAAGCCCTGTAAGCCCTCAAAAGTTCCATTCTTACCCGTGGACTGAGCACCCTCGGATCGCTGCTTTCACTATTGTACAAGTGATCCTCAAGCACCTCCTTGGGAGTATCGCTCAAATCTTTACCCCTGATACTCCTCAAGAGAACAAGAGCCTTGTCCAATACTCCATTTGCACGTGCATCCAAAAGGAAACTCTTTATTACTTCGTGGTTCCCTTTGGCTACGGGCAACAACCTGGACATTACATCTTCGTCAAGACCGTTTTCCCTTGCAAATGCCTTGGCAGTTTCCACGGTATAGAAGGTACTTGTGTAGGCATTGCGTATGGAATCTTCCTGAGCCATGCGACGGGTATTTTCAGCCCTTTGCTCATCACTCACATAAGGAAGTTCCCCGCTTTCCTCGGGCGGCACCACATAGAACTCCGAAGTGAAATTGTCCCCGCTCTGATATTCGAGCACCACTTTGATTTCCTCATCTTCACCCAGGGAAGCCAATCGGAAGCCGTAAGTGCCGTCCTTGCTTGCCCATACCAAGGCATCTCCGCAACCCGCAACTATGGAAGTTTTGCCCTTGGCATCGGCAATCTTCCTTGCAACGGTATAGAATTCCGAATAATTATAAATCTTGAATTCCACCTCTGCTTCGCGAACCGGAGCTCCCTGAGCATCCACCACCTGCACTTCCAAAGCAGCTACCGGTGCATAGTTTCCCGTGATATTTATCTCCGTCACCAAGTCGGTACTGCGCATCACATCCTCCGGCCCGTTATAGCGACCGAACACATTGGTATGCATAAGCATGGCCCGGCTTGCGGAACTGTTGAACCAGCCGAGATTCAGCACGGGTTCAGGCTCGCAGGCCCCAAGGAAATACCACTCCCCGTCTGCCCAAGCCTCTACCCAGGCATGATTGTCATCCGTATGGGCCCAGCGCGGAGTATAAACCTGACGAGCCGGAATGCCCACAGAGCGAAGTGCAGTCACCAGGAAAGTGGACTCTTCCCCGCATCTTCCCGCACCGCTGCTGACTAAGGACAAAGGGCCACGAGTACGGGAATCGGTAGGTGTATAAATCACTTTCTCATGACACCAGTGGTTTACCTCCAATATGGCTTCCTTGATGGACAGATCCTTGACTCTGGACTCGAGTTCATTCATGAAAACTTCCCTCGAATTGTCCAAATCCTCGTTGTTCACCCTTATCGGCACCACGAAATGCCTGTAAATAATATCGGGTATGTCCGCCCCCCAGGAGAAAAGTTCACGGGCCTCCTCGCTCAACCTCACATGCTTCAGATAATATTCCCCGGGATAATTGATCATGTCTCCCATGGGCATGTAGGCATAGAGGAACTGCAAGATTTCCTTCTCCCTCGGACTAACTCCGGGGTCATCTACTATGGCTGTAGCGCCATAACCGTTCAAAAGTTCTACCCTGTGCTTGTAATCTTTCAGCACCGTTTTTTTGTAGGCTTTGTCATCCGCAAAGAAACTGTCCGCGTCAGTGCAGGATGCCAACAGAAAAATTGCCATTGCGGCTGTCAGGAAATGTCTCATGCTTATAAAGTTTAATATTTGTTTCACTCGGCGGCCAGCATATCATGACTGTCCATATAGGCTTTCAGCCTTTCAAGGTATTCGTAATCAGGCCCATCGAAAAAGGAAACTCCGCTTGCCCCATTGCCGTATGCCTCGTCCAAAGCCTTTTCGAAGTCCTCGCCCATAATATCGGGGAACATCAGTCCCGCATAGATCAGTGCCCTGCCACCCACGGCATTTACGCTTTCAGCCACGGAACGGCCTATCCACTCAGGGCCCTCATAGTAAAATCCGTTATATATCATGGGGAAATAGGCGGCAAGAGGCCAGGAAGCCCAATCCTGACGTACCATTTTCTTCGCCATGCCCGGCCCTGGGAACACAGCCGCAGTAAGCTCCTTGCCTTCAGTCCGGAGTTTGGAGGCTATGGCCTTCACTACTCCCGTAACGGCATCGTACCTGAAGTTCAGCCAAGACTGATCCTCCATAGGATATTCTATTTCTAAGGGATCCCGACCGGTCAGGGCCTTGAATTTTTCCCGGCACATTTCACAATAGCAAAAGTCATATTCCGGCAATTCCTCTTTTTGCTCAATGTCATAGTTCTGCCACAGACTTACGGGAAGTATTACATCCGGAAAACGCACATAGTCCAGGTGCATGCCGTCCACGTATGGCAGATTGGAAAGAGCCAGGTAGTCCTCCGCCAAATATTCGGCCACTTCCTCGCGGGAAGGACAGAGGAAGCGATAATAATCCACGTATGCAGGCTTATCGTAGGAAGATTCCCCCTTCCTGTTCACTGCAAACCACTCGGGATGAGTCTCCAAGCACTCGGCGCGGTTAAGAGTCCATTTCCAGTAATGAGCCTCGAGTCCCGCTTCCTTGCAGATTCTATATACCTTTTCCTCATAACCCTCGAACAATACGGCACTGATTCCGCAAGCCCTGAGTTTTTCAAAATGCTGCCTGTACTGTTCCTCGTTCCAATCCGGCTTGAACCTCATCCACATCCAGTTCTTTACCACTTTCGGCTCTATCTTGCCTGTGCTGAACTTTCCGTCTTGATTCACAGAGTAATATTCCTTCCTCTCGGCCAAGTTGATTTTTATGGTAAAAGCCTCGGAACTTGCCTCCACTTCTATCTTGTCCTGAGTTCCTATGCTTTCAAGTTCTGTTTGAGTAAGGAAGAAGTCATCGACAGTCCGAAGATAGTTCTGTTTCTTTGCCTTATTGTCCATCTGGGCATAGAACATGGCCCATAAAAGTTTGTAAGCCCCTTCATCCAAAGAACTTCCCACACTCTCAACTTTAGAGCCCACCGGTGCATCCACGAAATTCAGAAACCCCCAGCGCTCGGGCATGTGCATATCCACCTTTCCTGTAGGAGACCATACCCAGTTTTCTTCAGGAGCCCCCGGCACGAGATGCTGCACACGGGAAAAATTGATCCTCCAGGTGGAATATTTCCCGGGGTTATCGAAATTCAGGGTCAGGGCACTGTAGGGAATAGCCATTTCCACTGTCCAAGAGCGGTCGGCATCCTGAGTCTTATTCAGTGTGCCGTCGTGACTCACCGCCAATTGCAGGCCCTCACAGTTCCAGGGCAGAAAAAAGGAACCGCCGCTGCGATAGGCCTTGTCGAGCATCAAATCCATTATGGTACCCTTGGCATTGTTCTCTATTTCGAAGTAGTTCACCCCGTCACAATCCGGATCGATAAAAACCTCGAAATCGTTGTCGTGGTAGATTATGGTATCACGCTGACTTAGCCTGGCAACTATATTGTCCTCTTCAAGGACGGCTGCAATATAAAGATACTCATCGTCCCAGAGCATTTTCACCGTAGTCTGCTTGCAGGGAGCTTCGAAATCATATCCGCTTATGTCCACAAAGGGTTCTGAGGAGCTTGCCCTGCTCCAGGAATCTTCTTTCAGTTTGCCGTCTATTTTTATGCGATCAACAGTTCGGTAACAATCGTATGACCTTGGCTGCGTGAGCATCGGTTCATAACGTTCAAATAGGGACTGCCCAAAAATCAAGACCGGAACAAAAAGCAAAACAGCGCACGAAAAGACTTTTCTCATTTGAGTTAGAATGATATGATTCTCACGAAGGTAGCAATATTTTCCTGACTTCGTCACTCAAAAAGTAGTGATTTTATAACTAATTGACAGTAAATATTTTGTAAATTCGTGTCACCCATTTTAGGGTGACACGGTTCAAAATATGTTCATAAGAAAGAAGAAATATCCATCGGGCAATGTCGGTGTAGTTATAGCAGAAAAGATCAATGGGCGAATGAAAGAACTTATAACGATCGGCATAGCCAAGAGTCCCGAAGAAATAGACGCATTCGTGTCAAAAGCAAGAGATTGGATTGACAGGGAAGAGGAGCGGCGACATCCTCGTTTGGATTTGTTTGGGGAGGAAAGGCGCAAATGTGAGGAAGAGCTGTCGAGTGCGGAACAGGTGCTTTCATATATAACAAACATCTCAATAAATGGGGCCGACCTGATACTTGACCGGGTGTTTGACAAAGTTGGGTTCAACCGGATTGAGGACGAGGTGTTCCGGCAACTGGTGAAGGCGCGTCTGTCATATCCTGCAAGCAAGGCTGCCACGGTGGAGTATCTGAAGAACCATTTTGACGAGGATGTGAGCCTGTCAAGGATATACCGTTATTTGGACAAACTCAGCGACAGCCAGCATGAGATAGTCCAGGACATAAGCGTATTGCATACAAAACGGATATTGGACGGCCATATAGGAGTGTTGTTCTATGACGTAACCACCCTGTATTTTGAATCGGATTATGAGGATGAGTTGCGAAAGACAGGGTTCTCGAAAGAAGGACGGCACAGGAATCCGCAGATAATACTGGGGCTGCTGGTCAGCATGGGAGGCTATCCGCTGGCCTACTGCATACATGAAGGGAACAAGTACGAGGGGCACACGATGTTGCCGGTAGTGACGGATTTTGTCAAGAAATATAAGCTGGAAGACTTCATAGTCGTTGCGGACTCGGGGCTGATGAACGGAGACAATATCGCTGACCTGGAATCGAACGGCTACAAGTACATTATCGGCGCGAAAATCAAGAATGAGAGCAGGGAGATACAGGAATGGATACTTGGGCAGCCGAAGGTCGACAGGGAGATGGTAGAATATGACAAGGGAGGCGGACGCAGGCTTCTGGTTGGATATAGCGATGAGCGTGCCCGTAAGGATGCCTACAACAGGGAAAAGGGCATACGCCGACTGGAGAAGGCCTACAGACGAGGGACCCTCACTAAAGACAAGATAAACAAGCGCGGTTACAACAAGTTCCTTAAAATGGAGGGCGATGTCAGGGTGAGTATCGATTACGACAAACTTGAAACCGATGCAAGATGGGACGGGCTGAAGGGATACCTTACCAATACAAATATCCCGGCTGACGAAGTCTATGCCGCATACCATAACCTGTGGCATGTAGAAAGAGCTTTCCGTATCTCAAAATCGAAGATTGAAATACGACCGATGTTTCACTTCACCCGGCGCAGGATAGAGGCCCATGTATGTATCTGCTTTGTGGCGTTGAAAGTCTACAAGGAACTGGAGCGGCTTCTGAAACTATCAAATATAAACATGAGTGTGGACAAGGTTCTGGGACTTGCCCGGACTATTGTGACAATACAGATGACGCTGCCTCGAAATGAGCAGACCATCACCCGAACCATGCTCATGAAACGGCATCAACGTATTGCACCATTATTTGAAGATGATTTTTGGGTGACACGTTGACGAAGTCAGGGGAATAGCCATTTCCACAGTCCAAGAGCGGTCGACATCCTGAGTCTTATTCAGTGTGCCGTCGTGACTCACCGCCAATTGCAGGCCCTCACAGTTCCAGGGCAGAAAAAAGGAACCGCCGCTGCGATAGGCCTTGTCGAGCATCAAATCCATTATGGTACCCTTGGCATTGTTCTCTATTTCGAAGTAGTTCACCCCGTCACAATCCGGATCGATAAAAACCTCGAAATCGTTGTCGTGGTAGATTATGGTATCACGCTGACTTAGCCTGGCAACTATATTGTCCTCTTCAAGGACGGCTGCAATATAAAGATACTCATCGTCCCAGAGCATTTTCACCGTAGTCTGCTTGCAGGGAGCTTCGAAATCATATCCGCTTATGTCCACAAAGGGTTCTGAGGAGCTTGCCCTGCTCCAGGAATCTTCTTTCAGTTTGCCGTCTATTTTTATGCGATCAACAGTTCGGTAACAATCGTATGACCTTGGCTGCGTGAGCATCGGTTCATAACGTTCAAATAGGGACTGCCCAAAAATCAAGACCGGAACAAAAAGCAAAACAGCGCACGAAAAGACTTTTCTCATTTGAGTTAGAATGATATGATTCTCACGAAGGTAGCAATATTTTCCATATTTGCGTCCCGTAAATGGTGGCTATGGAAAAGAAATTTTACAAGCAAGACCTCGAAAATAGGGTATTCTGACGACCGCCAGGTTTTATGACCTTTTTACAATTATTGCTCTATGAATTTCCCCGAATCAAACGACAGATGTTCGTTATGGAAAACATATCCGAGTTGATTGGTTACGCATTTTGTACCTCCAATTTGTACATCAACATTGTAATGCGAATGCCCGTATGTCCAGTATTCTATACCACTATCTTTTATGTAGTTCTCTAATTCTACAGTGAAAGCCCCGTTTGCTTTGCTGCCCGTGAATTTAGGGTGCTGCATACGAAAAGAGGGAACATGATGCGTAGTAACTATTTTATGTTGAGCCTTGCTGACCGCTACGGCTTTCCGGATAAAGTCAACGCATTTTTCACATTCTTTGTTGAACTCGGCAAAGGCATCTCGAAATTTTTCTAATCCTTCCATTCCATATCATTTATCATTCGTTCCACTTCATTTTCAACGCGCTGGTCACTGTCCTTTGCCAATGTGATGGCTAAAGACAAGCGGTCAACCCATTGTATATTTTTGTCAGCCAATCCGATAGCGGGATATTTCCATACTTCTATGATAATACTGCCATCATAGCTATTGGGGTTTTCAAGGACTCCTGAATCCTTTAATGTACGATATTCCTTGTTTGTCATCATAAACATCTTTTCCGGATCCGGATTAAGCCGTGTATAATGCGCCAAAGCATTTACTCCACAAACAGGAAATGCCTTTTCTGAATGAAGAGCATCGCAGTAGATTCGCTGTTCCAAAGGGGATATGAGAAATGCTTCTGCATGCTTCCATAGTTCAAGGCCTCTCTTTGTAAAATGAATCTGCTTCGTCCTTTGACCGGCAAGTACCTTTTTACATAGTCCCAAATCTTCCATGCAGGTTATCCCCAATGTCGTGCTTTCATAGGAATATGGAACCAGCTCTGCTATCTCTTTGGCGGAAAGTCCTTCAAGACTTCTCTCCTGAAGATGATACAGAAGGATATATTGAGCAACCGGAGTGAGAACAGAAGCCGTTTTCCTGTCACTAGTCTTTTCCAAGGCAATGAGCATAGGCAAATGTGCATATTTATCAGACATGACAAAATACACTCCTTTATCAGTCAGCCTTTGTCTTTCGTATGTAGGTCCCGGTTTCAGAATGAATACGACAGGAACACCTAATAAAGCCATAATCCTGCCGGAAGTTATTTCACATTCTTTCGGTGTCGGATTGCCCTTTTTCGGCTCCAAAAAAATCATGGGGGTATCTTGATAGACTCCTTCATAAAATGTGTATGACAACTTTTCACCGATCGATATGCCTTTCAACCGTTCTTTGCCACAGGTACTTATCCGTATTTTTCTACGTAGTATGCTTATTTCTTCCAATGCCATTATGCTCTATTTTAATAGTACATTAAAACGTAGCAAAAATAACAATAATATTTTATATAACAGGTATTTCCTCTATTATTTGCACTGCTTAATATAAAGGAAGTTTTCGATTATGTTTTGGGACAAAAACATTTTCTACCTATGCCAAAAAGGCAAGGACTTTCAAGACTATTGCTATACCTTATTATTCTTGCAATTCTTTAATAATGCGTTCAATTTCCTCATCTATAGATTGCATGTCTTTCAGCAAACAATATGGCATGGAGGGTAATTGTATACAATCTTTGTGTATTCTGCTCACTTCATGTATATCAAACTTGGATGCCAGTTCTGCGGTATCTGGGCCATAAATGTAAAAATCGACCCATTTCCATTCATTGAAAGTCACTATAATGTTGTATCTAACTGACTTACAGTCAATTTGTCTCTTTATGGAAATGCGCCAACCAAACGAATCTTTTATGGGGCTTTCCATCATTTTCTTTTGGTTGGGATCATCATACTCCATATGATATTTATCAACAAGAGCCGGGATTATTTTATCACGTTCAGTATCAAGAAGCATTCTGTCATACCGTGTGTCAGGAATATTAATTACCAAGGAGGAACGATTTACCTGTATACGAAACTTCTTCCTTTGGGCAATTTCCCTTTCATATACCCAGTCAAGCAGGTGGACAGCACGCGAATCTTTCACCAGACGATTAAATAGCATTTTGAATCCCTGAGATTCATTTTCCTGTGGACCGGCATCGGATATCACATCGACTAAATATTCTTCAATAGGTTTTGCTGTATTCGAGTCAAAATAAGTGCAAAATAACTTTCTAATTTCGTCTTGACCGATGATAATATTCTTAAGATATTTTTCCCGATCTGCATCTTCGGTAAAATAGCGGTTCACAAGAGTACGCCAAGTGTTCAACTGGCTGAGAACGGCACGTAACAAAATGTGGTCTTTTCTATATTCTTCACTGATTCCCCTTTCATCAAACAAATCCCTCACTACATCATATCGGGCAATGAAATCCTCACTGGTTCCGGACTTTTCTGTAAAGAAGAAGCGGATAGAACCTTTGAAAAACGGATGCTTCTCCGCCATCATGAATGCCTCTTCCCACTCAGGAATAAAATTGTCATTCTCGGAAAACATTTCCTTGGCTTTCAGTATCTCTTCCTTTAATTGCCGGTTGTCACTTTCGAAAGTGGTAGTTGCAAGACTTCTGTAGAAATTGTCCGATATAGCTCCGGCTGCAGAATTCATAGCATGGAGTATTTTGATTACACGGACTGCGGCCTCAGGACTCTCAATGAGGGTATTCTCAATAATATTAAACGCTACACGGAGCATTCGTTTAAAATTAGTCTGCACAATTTCATCGTCAAAGGAATAATTCTCCGGTATATTTTCAATGAATTCGGTGACAGCTGCAAAGGCTACACGCTCATGAAAATTATTGAATCTGTCAGTGTTTATTCTGAAGCCTGCAGCACGGCCAAAAGGATCACTTTGGATACTCTTTTCAATATGCTCCTTATGTGCATGGAAAGCATCCAGTACTTTTTGCATTTTATAGAAAAGAGAATCTTTTAATTGAGCAGATTCTTCATTCTGACGGAAAATATCTTCATAATTTTCCCAACCGAATAAACGACTTTTCATTTTGTCCGACTCTACATCTTTGTAGAAGAAAGAAGTGAGCGAGTTGATCTTTTCATACGATAATTTATCTGTAAGTGCTGCCTTGGTGAAAAGATATCTGTTGATGAAGTTGAAAAAATTGACTCCAATCTGATGATCGTCGATTTCAATTATGTCTTTGCATTCTTGTATCTTTTCTTCTTCCGAAGGGACGTATTTCCAGAAGATGTCAATCCACTTTGCATCCATGTTGGATATAAAAGTAAACCAGAAAGGAGGGCGATCATTTTCAACTTTATCTGCACCATAAAGCCCTTTAGATTTCATGAACTGAACAATTGATGCCTTGAAGTTCTCAAAAGGAATCAGAGACAAGCCTCTGGAGTTCATTTTGATATAAAGTTCGTCATTCATGTCAAACTTTTCAAGCAACAGAACATAGAATTTCAGTCTTTCCAGCTTATCGAATATATTGTCACACTGATGCTTCTTGTACAGTTCATCTATGGAATCCAACATAGTAAGCATGGCGCATACAGTTGGATCGCAATAGTAATCATCCGTAAACCATTTGTTGCTTTTTATCGCGGATGAAGGCTTATTTTCCTGAATGTTGACTTTAAAATCTTTGGCCGTGATGTTGGAAAGAAACTGCGTTGACGTATCTCTGGTTTCATAAGTAAACTTAGATAGAAATTGCGGGACACATTCCTTTTCTTTCATGCTCACATACCAATAAAGAAGAAACAGAGTAGTTGCACGCTGTTGACCGTCCAACAGTTCAAATCCTTCTGTTGATTTTTTCGCATTAAACTGTTTTGAGCCGAACAGAAAACTAAGTTCAATAGACCGTTCTTCCGGAGACATCAAAACAGCAAAAAGTGCATCCAGAAAATCCTTTCTGACATCACTTTCTTTATTGCGCCCTTGGGCGTATGCCCTTTGAATCTTTGGAATGTAGATACAAGATATTTCTATCGGATCTTGATTTTCAATTTTGATCCCTTCTGTGAGAATCGATCTGAGTGTATGTAATTCTGATGTTTTCATATTTTAGCTATTGTTTTGTCTCTTAAAGTCCTCTACTGTATCAAGGATATATTTATGGTAGCTTTTCTTGTCATTGAAATCCCATCTTAAATTATTTTTTGTACACCCACGATAAATCTTATTAAAGATATTTTGGGTACACAATGGTACAAATACGCCACGATTTATTCTGTCTTGTATTATCTGACGCTTCATTGCAAAAATTTTGTTCTTGTACATTTTATTGGTACCACTATCCAACAAAGTCAGATTGCCTATCCAGTTCTTGCGCTCTTCAATATCGTCCTCACCTATTAATTCTTTGATGATTTCGAGCATGTTTCTCATTAGAGAATCTTTATTTTCTTCAGTTCCGGATAACCAGGCTGTTTTTTTCTCCGAATAATCCTTGTTTTCAGTAAGAGTAGCCCCCAACGCTGATTCCGCTTCATTCACCCACTCAATCTGTTCCTCTAACTTAGAAAGAGAATTGGTAGTTGCAGAGTCTATATGTTCAATATCCCACCCAAAAGCATCCAGAGCCTCGAATGGAAACCGGTATATAGTACACTGCCCGTCACGGCTGCTTCTCCCCATATCAGAAGCCCTCTTCTGGTCATCCGGCTTATCTACATCTTCCAGAAGTTTTTCAATTTGTTGGCAAAGGATATTTACGTTCAAGAATCTCAATAGTTCCCGGATTTTCTCTTTATCTGAAGATTTATCGAAAAATAGATTTATATATTTATCCCCTTCCTTCATGTCCAGATACTCATTTTCTTTTTGCGCAATAGGAATCTGATCAATGATTGCTTCACGAACTTTCTTCTTCAGGCTGAGAATGAAATCTTCCGTTGTAATGACTTTTTCATCGTCATAAATCGCTGCAATGTCTTTGATTGATATATTGGCACTTCTGGCTTTAGTCAATAATCCTATCCAGTTATAAATGCGAGGGTTCTGATACCAGTTCTGAAGCATACGGAATGCTTCCATAACCTTATTCCATTCCTCTATGACAATATAAGTATCATGGGATTGTTTGTTAAATAACTGATAATAGTAACGGAATAGTTTGTCATCACCCTGATATTCCTTGTTGCCGCAGTCCCGGTCATAAATATATTGGAAAATCAATTCTATACGGTCATCCTCTTTATCAGTTTCATTACTGATAAAAGACCAGAAATCGTTCCGGTGTAATGTGTTCTCTATGAGCTCCCAATCCTTAGCCATGCTTAACTGGATAAGATTACCGGCATCGTCTTTATTCTTCCTTTGCATGAACAAAGCCCGGATTTTTTCTGTATTGGTGAGACGGATCTTGCCTTTGTTTTCACTGAGAAATTCTTGGATAGCATTCTTTGAGGCATCTATTTCATACCAGATAAACTGTGCATTGCCTTCGGGTTTTTTAGAATCTTTTTCATTATTAAGAAGGGTGAACAGTATGTTGGCGACATCATGCAGCGTAAATTTTTCATTGCAGAACAATTCCCAAGTAGCTTTTGCGCCATTGTGGTCATTCTCGAGCCATTGCTGAACATAGTTGTAGGCATTTACAATGTGTGCAATATCAATATCCTTTATGTCACCTTTGTATATTTCTTTGAGTCCTAAGTCTTCTATAAAAGTAAAATCATTCGGCCTGGTTTCGTAATAGATGTGATACAATGTGGCATCTCGATACTTTTTCAGTTGCTCAGACGAAGAAATTCCAAAATTAGACATGAGAACCCTGTATATAATGTAAATTGAGGTGAGCCTTTGCTGGCCATCAATCACTTCAATGACATCCGTTTCTTTACCGTTTATCTTCTGATGCTCACGTCTTACGATGAGAGGCTGAAGGCTATAAAATGATTTCGGGTCTTTCTTCGGTTTTAAGGCATATTCCAGAAGGTCATTACATAAATCATATATTTGGGTTTCAGTCCAGCGGTATCCTCTCTGATATGATGGAATAAAAAATGTGCGTCCGTCAAGCAAATCGCTTACAGCTATCTGATCAATGACATTACAAGTCTTGAGTAGATCTTTATCTTTTCCATTCATAATTTTTAATTTTAACTACTGCTTCAAATTATTAATTTTCCATGTTTGTCACATACATCTCTCAAATTTAGCTTACAAATCAAAAAGTACAAAGGTTTATACATGGAACAACTGCAAACTCATAACTTAACCTCCTTGTGTCCAAAAGTGCTATTCCCGTTTTTATCCACATAACCCCATTTGCCGGTAATTTTGACTACTGCCAGGCCTTCTGAAAAATCCAATGCATAATCGTATCTACAAGGAATGACCTCCTCGCCATTCTGGTTCACAAATCCATACAAGCCGCCTCTCTCAACCCTTGCCAAGCCTTCTGAAAAAGCCCACACATCATTGTATATACAAGGAGTGACCTCCTTACCATTCTTGTTTATTAATCCACACAAGTCGCCTTTTTTAACCTCTGCCAAACCTTCCGTAAAAATCCAAATAGAATCGTATATACAAGGAACGACTTCTTCACCGTTCTTGTTTATTAATCCACACAAGCCGCCTTTTCGAACCGTTACCAATCCTTCTAATAAAAAGGGCCAAATATCATCATATATACAAGGAATAACTTCCTCCCCACTCTTATTTATACATCCACGCATGTTGCATTTCGAAACCACTGCCAAGCCTTCCGAGAAATCCCATGCATCATTATATCTACAGGGAATGGCCTCTTCTCCATTCTTGTTTATAAATCCACATAAGCCGCCTTTACGAACCATTGCCATTCCTTCGTGAAAATCTTTCAGCTCATCGTATTTTTGTACGGCTTCTGTCAGTTCAGGGCTTATTTGCTCCACCGACAATCCACAATTCGGGCAAGTTCCGGCTTCGCTTGAAACCGTGTTGCCACAGCCTTTGCATTTCATTAGTCTCATGTTTTCTTTTTATTTATTTCTCAAACTTTTCACAAAAATATCTCCCGCCTGTGCCAAATTACGGCACATGTGAGAAAATTTTGGAATATGTATAAAAGAGGCTTATACATAAAGACAAAAGGGGAAAATGGATGAATGTTTTGTCATACAAGAAAATGTGCTACCTTTGTAACGACATACTTACCCCGCTTCCCGTAAGAACAGCGCGCTCAGGGTAAGTGTTTTTTATTTTTACGCATGACTATGAAAAAGAAAACTTATCCTAAACGGCTGAAAAAGTTTTTGTAAAAAGACAAGGCGTTTTATGGTATACGAAAAAAGCACCTGCATTTCTGCAAGTGCTTGATTTTGCTCCCCTTCTAGGACTTGAACCTAGGACCCCCTGATTAACAGTCAGGTGCTCTAACCAACTGAGCTAAAGAGGAATTTGTTGTCAACTCCCGTTTTGGGACTGCAAATATACGCCAAATTCTTTAACCTCCAAAATAAATTGCAAAATTTTTGCGATAAAATTACTCTTTCGGACAGTCTGCCTATTTCCGGTTTTCGGGGAATGCTGCGTATCAGTTTGAAACTCCGTGAGTTCCCCGCACTTGTACTGAATGCGCCCGGAGGGCAGACTGAGAAAATACTAGGCGCCTTTCCCGATTTTATATTACCTTTGTATTCTATGGATGTTGAGCTTCTATCAAGGATGATAGGGGAGTTGGTCATCGACCACGACAAGGTCGGACTCCCGGGTGTCGGTACTTTCGTTGCGGAGATAGTGCCGGCCTCTTTTTCGGACAGGGGATATACCATAAATCCGCCGTACCGCAGGTTGTATTTTACGGAAGAATGTCTCGAGGATAATCTGCTCGTGGATTTTTATGCCTCTTCGAATGCCGTTCCGACGGATGCCGCAAGGGTATATCTGACCCAATTCCTGTCGGAGATGAAGACGGTGCTGATGCAGCGGAAAACCATCATACTTCCCAGTCTCGGCCGTCTGCGCGCAACAAGGGAGAACAATTTTTTCTTCGTCGCCAATGAGAATCTCGACATATATCCCGATGGATATGCTTTGAAACCGGTTTCCCTGAAATCGCTTGCTACGGATGAGGAGAAAACCGTGGTGCCTTTTGTCTTTAATCCCGAACGGGCCGCAGCGGCGGAAAAGCCCGCAGAGCCGCTTGTATCCGAGACCGAAACAGCAGGCGTTTCCGAGTCATCCGAAACGGAGAGCGCCAGCCTGACAACTCCGGACTCAGAGCCGGGAATTGAGGGAGCGGCAGAACTTGATTCCGGCGGAACTTCGGATGAAACTCCGGAAGAACCCAGCCCCGAGTCCGCAGAACCTGCGGAGAGCACAGCAGAAACACCGGAACCGACAGTTACGGAACCTGTAGAGCCCTCGGAGAGCACTGTAGAAACGCCAGAGCCGGCAGCTCCCGAACCCACAGCACCTGCGGAGGCCGAAGCGAATTCCGAAATTCAGGAAACACCTGAAGCAACTGCAGCAGAGTCCGGAACTTCAGAGACCCCAGAAACGCCGATTGCAGTGCCGGATAAGCGCAATCCTGAAATATCCGAATCCGTACATAAGACCGGAAAACGCCGCTGGTGGCTGATACCGCTGATAATACTGGCGGTTGCGGCGGTTGCGCTGGCAGCATTCATAATCCTCGCGCACGCGGCTCCGGACCTCGTGGACAGCATACTGTACAGCCCTGAAGAACTCCGCATCATAAACTATTGAGTACATGCTTGAACTGATATATCCTTCGGAGCCGGCCCCCTTGCTGCCGGGCTGCGTCCAGGAGCCGGCCTCTGAAATGCTCCCCGTAGTCGATTTCAGCGGACAGGTCATAGCCCAGGCATCCCGAAGCCATTGCCACGGAGCCGCGAAACCCATGCATCCGGTGGTCCACCTCCATTTGATCAACCGTTACGGCTTGGTGTATCTCCAGCAGCGCGGTGCTGAAAAAGACCTCCTGCCCCTGTATTGGGATACGGCCGTCGGAGGCCATGTGAGTTACGGTGAATATATCCTTGAGGCACTTCACCGCGAGGCTGCCGAAGAACTGCACCTTTTCGAATTTCACCCGATTCACTTGCTCTCCTACGAATTTGAGAACGAAAGCGAGCACGAACTGGTAAACGTTTTCGCCGCTGTCGGCGATTTCAAGCCCGAACCCGATCCCGATGAACTTGCGGGCGGCCGTTATTGGAGCCACGCCGAAATCTCGGACGCTATCGGCAAAGGCATACTTACCCCCAACTTTGAGGGCGAATATCCCCGCATCTGCAAAGCACTACAATCGCTGCTATGACCAAGGAAATCCAGAAATTCATACGGGACCAACTGTCCGTGTGGCCTTTGGCCGCCACAAATTTCCGTGCGCTCAAGAACCTGAAAACGAGGGAACTCACGGTGGCGGGACTGACTTGCAAGGTACAATACAATCCCCGCAGGGTGATATCCAGCACCGCAAACACCTCACCGGAGGCCATAGCCGCAAGGCCATGTTTCCTGTGCGAATGCAATCTGCCTCAGGAACAGGGCTATATCAAGTTTGAAGGCCGCAAGGGACGGATGTACCGCATACAGCTGAATCCATATCCGATTTTCCCGAAGCATCTCGTGATAGTGCGCGACGAGCATCTTCCGCAGGCCATCTGGCATCATTTTCCGGACATGCTCGACTTCACGACCAAATATCCCGATTACCTCGTGTTCTATAACGGGCCGGGAAGCGGTGCCACTGCGCCCGATCATCTTCATTTTCAGGCCATTCCACGTCATCACTTGCCGTTAGAGGAGGCCATAGACGCATTCCTCGACAATCCGCCTGCCCCTCTCGGCACGGTCAAGGACGCATCGCTGTACAGTTTCGGCGGCTTTACGAACGGAGTTTTTGCCTTGAAAGCCCGCACCACCAAGTCGCTCGCCAAATTGTTTTACCGTCTGCTGGACTGCACTGACCGCAATCCCGACGAAACAGAGCCGAAATTCAACCTCTACACCTACGCCAAGGCAGGGGAGTACCGCACTTTCGTGGTCATGCGCTCCCGCAAACGTTCGCACCATTTCGATTCGGATGGCCCGGATCATCTGACTATCAGCCCGGGAGCGGCGGACATGGCCGGAATCTTCGTCGCACCGTTCCGTGAGGACTTCGAAAAAGCCACGCCGGAAATGCTCGAAGAACTCCTTTCCGAAGTGACCATCAGCCGCAGCGAGCAGGACATGATAGAATGGCGTTTGACCCGCAGCCAGGACACAGTCAATGTGGGCATACTCTCCGCCCGGGAAATACATTTCGAGATAATATCCGACGGTGCAGGGCCGCAGAAAGTCACATGGTCAGACGGTCGTATAGCCTACAACGGTATGCTCTATGACGAGCTATATTTCGATTCCATCACCATGTCCACCCTGTTCGCCGAAGCCTCGTTCATACTTTATGACGTGGTGATAGGCATTGACTTCCACTGGGAGCAGAAACGCAGCCTGAAATTCGCCGGAGGTCTGAAATTCGTGGTTGAGGGCGACAAGATAATCGCGATAAACTGCGTTGGGGTTGAGGATTACCTGCTGAGTGTAATATCTTCCGAAATGAAAAGCACGGCTCCGCTGGAACTCCTGAAAGCCCATGCCGTAATCTCCAGAAGCTGGCTCGCTTCCCGTATCAGGGACAGGCGGCAAGGCGGAACTGCTGAAATCCCGCATAAGAATTTCGATGTCTGTGCCGATGACCATTGCCAGCGTTATCAGGGTCTGACCATGGCCGTGGGCGACAAGGTGAGGTCAGCCATAGACGAGACCTGGGGACGGCTGCTGCGCTGGAATGGCGATATATGTGACACGCGCTACTCCAAATGTTGCGGCGGCCGCACGGAACTTTACAGCACTTGCTGGGAAGATGTGGACTATCCGTATCTGCAGAGCATAGAAGACCCTTTCTGCGATTGCGAAAATGATGAGATACTCTCCACGGTGCTGAACGACTACGACTTGCAGACCCGGGATTTCCACGATTGGACGATAAGGTACACGCCGGAGGAACTTTCCGAAATCGTCAGGCAAAAAAGCGGGGAGGATTTCGGTGTCATTCTGGACCTTGTGCCCTTGAAAAGCGGCCCGTCCGGACGCATCTGCGAAATGAAGATAGTCGGCGAAAAGCGGTCAGAAACGATTTCCAAGGAATTGAAGATACGTTCCTGGCTCAGCCCCAACCATCTGAAAAGCTCGGCCTTTGAGATAAGCCGTGAGAACGGGGATTTCGTGCTGCACGGCCACGGTTGGGGGCACGGTGTAGGACTTTGCCAGATTGGGGCGGCAGTGATGGCCTCCAAGGGCTACGATTATGTGCAAATTCTGAAATACTATTATGAGGGCGCTGAAATCGTTTAGAAACCCCTGGGCCTGGGTCCCAACCCTGTATTTTGCCGAGGGTATACCGTATTTCGTGGTGAATGTCATCTCCGTCACCCTGTTCAAGCGTTTGGACATGTCAAACGGGGACTTGGCTCTGTTTACCTCTCTGCTCTATCTTCCGTGGGTCATCAAGCCGCTCTGGAGTCCGTTTGTGGACATAATCAGGACCAAACGTTGGTGGATACTGCTCACCGAGGTTCTTGTTGTGCTTGGTTTTGCAGCTGTAGCCCTTTCGGTAAGTCCTACGGCTTTCGGTCTGACCATAGTGTTCTTTTATATCACGGCCTTCGCCTCCGCGACCCACGACATTGCGGCTGACGGTTTCTACATGCTTGCGCTCAATGAGAAGGACCAGTCCCTGTTTGTGGGCATACGCAGCACTTTCTACCGCATTGCGTCGGTGTTCGGACAGGGTGTGATAGTGGTCTGCGCCGGCCTGCTCGAAGAAAGATTGGGAAATATCCCCCTCGCGTGGACCATAGTGCTTTTGGCAGTGTCCCTGCTGTTCGCACTCATCACCCTTTGGCATCTGTTCGCCCTGCCTGTGGCTGTTGCGGATGTCCCCGGAAAGGCGGGACGCTCAACTGCAGCAGAACGCGCGGGACAGAAAACTTCCGCTACAAAAACGGAAATCTCAGCAGATGAGACTGCCTTCAGGTCGATATTCAGTGAATTCGGCCGCGCATGGTCAAGTTTCTTCAAGAAGCCGGGGATACTGCTTGCCCTCGCTTTCCTGCTTCTGTATCGTCTGCCGGAGGCATTTTCGGTCAAGATGCTGACTCCTTTCCTGCTCGATCCGCCGGAAGCAGGAGGACTGGGACTCAGCACTGCCCAATCCGGCCTCGTATATGGCACGGTCGGGGTCATTGCCCTTACTGTCGGCGGCATACTCGGAGGAATCTTTGCGGCAAGATTCGGTCTCAAACGTTCTCTCTGGCCAATGTCCCTGTCGCTTGCGCTGCCCTGCGTGGTTTACTTGATAATGGCGCTGTTCCTGCCGGAGCAGCTTTGGATAATATATACGCTCGTCGCCATAGACCAGTTCGGCTATGGTTTCGGATTCACCGCCTACACGCTCTACATGATGCGCTTCTCGGAAGGGGAATTCAAGACCTCGCACTATGCGATATGCACGGCTTTCATGGCCCTGTCCATGATGATACCCGGCATTTTCGCCGGCTGGCTGCAGGAAGCGATGGGTTATGTCGGATTTTTCACGTTGGTAATGGTATGTTGTATCGCCACAATTTTAGTTACTTACTTTGTGCGGCGGCGCTGCTGATTTCATGCGCACTTTCCGCTGCTCCGAAGGTCAGGACGGGTATAGAGATTTTAGAGCGGGACGGGTTTTCCCTGCTTCAGGGCAAGCGCGTAGGCCTTGTAACCAATCCTTCCGGAGTGGACAGCCGTCTGCGTTCCACCATAGACATACTGAACGAGGCTCCCGGCTTTGAATTAGTGGCCCTCTATGCGCCGGAACACGGTGTCAGAGGTGATATCTGGGCAGGCGGAAAGGTGGAATCCGGAGTGGACGAACACACCGGACTGCCGGTACATTCGCTCTATGGCTCCACACGCCAGCCTACTCAGACCATGCTCAAAGGCGTGGACATCATGGTCTACGACATTCAGGACGTTGGCAGCCGTTCATATACCTTCATCTCGACCCTCGGATTAGTGATGCGCAGTTGTGCGGAAGCCGGCATACCGGTGGTGGTGCTGGATCGTCCCAATCCGCTCGGCGGCCTGAAAATCGAGGGCGCACTTGTCCGTGACGGCTTCAATTCTTTCGTCGGGCAGTACAAGATACCGTATGTGTACGGGCTTACGGTCGGTGAACTTGCTGTCATGATTAACGAGGAAGGGATGAACCGTGGCCAGGACGGCAAACAGCCGCACCTGCATTGCGAACTTTACGTGGTGCCGATGGAAGGTTGGACCCGGGATATGCTCTATAACGACACAGGTTTGCCTTGGGTAAGCCCGTCGCCGAATATACCTTACCCCGAAAGCGCCATCTGCTATCCTTCTGCCGGCCTTTGCGGCGAGTTATACAACTATCTCAACATAGGCATTGGCTACACCATGCCCTTCGCAACTTTTGCCGAAGAGTGGGTGGATGCGGACGCACTGAAAGCCAAGTTGGACAGTTACGGCATTTCCGGCGTGGCATTCCGCACCATTCACTACAAGCCCATTGCCGGACGTTTGAGCGGCAAACTTGTCCACGGGGTACAGTATTATTATACGGATTATCTCGCCGCAACCCTTACCCTCACCCAATTCTATGTAATGCAGGCTGTCTGGGAACTCTATGGCAAAAATCCTTTCGTCATTGCCGCCGACAGACTTTCCATGTTCAACAAGGTATGCGGGTCGGATTACATCAGCAGGGTGTTCGGCAGGTCAATGAAAGTAGCGGACATCGAGGAATATTGGTCCGCAGAAGTGGAAGATTTTCGGGAATTGGCTGAAAAATACTATATTTACTGAGTTAACATACAAACGCCGCTACCATGAAACGTTTTACTTCCACAATTTTGTCCGTCCTGGCCATGCTCGCCATGACGCTCAGCCCGGTAGATGCCCAGAATACGAGGTCGTCTTCCCGCAGCGGCTCGTCAAGTTCGACAAGTTCATCGCAGAATACCAGCACGAGTTCAAGCGGTTCATCCCGTTCATCAGGAACAACAAGCACGAAGAAGAGCGGTTCTTTATCCAAGAATTCGAAGCCTTCCGGCAACGCTTCCACGCAGAACAAGCGCAACAGCTCAAGCAGCAGTTCCAAACAGAACACCCGCAGGAGTTCCAACAGTTCAGGCAGCACTTCCAAGCAGAATACACGAACTGGCTCCAGCAGTTCAAGCAGTACCAGGTTGAAGACCCGCAGCGGTTCCAATACCCGCACAACTACGGGCAGCACGGTCTCCCGTACTACGAGCAAGAATACAGGAACTGTCTCTAACAGAAGCACAAGCACCAATACACGTCCTTCCACTCCTTCGCGCAGCAGCTCGTCCAGGAACAATTCTGCAAGTCAGTCAGCCCAGCGCAAGACTACTACCCACCGGACTCCCCAGCAGCTGCATCCCGTTAAGCGTGATCCTATTTCTTACGACACGCCCAAGCACTTCCGGACTAAAGGCGCAAACCACTATTACGGCTATCGCGTACACAATATGCCTAAGAACTTTGTCCGCAAAGTGTACTTCGGAATCCCTTATTACATAGTGGACGACATATACTACCGCTATCACAACGGCTACTACTATGTGTGCCGTCCTCCCTTCGGCGTACACTTCGTGTTTGATGCGACCGCAGCAGTCGTGCATACGCTCTGCCATTTCGCCTATTATACCGACAGGCTCTACACCTACAGCGTAATCAACGACAACGTCCGGACCATATATGAGCAGAACGAGGTTATAGCGGCCAACAATGCTCTCATAGCTTCTCAGGCGGAGGTCATAGAATCCCAGGCAGCTGCGATAGAGGCCCAGGCCGAAGCCCTTGAATCGCAGGCAAACGCACTTGCGGCAATGGCTTCTTCAAGTGACCTGAATGCAGAGAGGGCTGCAAGTGCGGCCCGTCTTGCCGACAGGCTCGGACTGGCCCAGAGCTATGCTTCGGTTACACAGGAATATTATTATGACGACGGAGTGTTCTATGTCCAGGATTCCTCGGGCGACTATGTAACCATAGTGCCGCCTGCAGGCGCTTTAGTGGAGGAATTGCCGGACGACTACCGCACGGTATATCTGGATGACCACGAATATTACGCCGTCGACAATACCATTTACCGCACGACCATAGTTGACGAAACCTTGTATTTCGAAGTTCTCGGACAACAGGTTGAGGATCCCGAGGACGAGGAGAATTGAAATTTTACCCCACAGACTGCTGGCGCAGAAGGATTTTCTCGTATGCCAGCCGTTCACCGTGGCCGTACATAACCTTGCCGCAGTAGCTGAAACCGAGTTTGTCGAGTATGTGCAGCATGAACTCGCTGCCGCACCCCTTGCCCCTTGCTTCCGGTGCGGCTGCCAGCCTGTGGACGACACCGTATGCCGTTCCTTCTTCCGTCAGCCATGCCCCGTCGCGCAAGTCCTTGTAAGCAGGCTCATCGCCGAGGACTATTGCCCCGTAAGTCAGTGGAATCCCGGCTGTTGAACAAAGCAGCATGGCGTGGCCGAGCCTGATGTCTTCAAGTATGTGCGGGGCCTGAGGGTAATTCTCGTCCCACTGGCATTTGCCCTCGGCAAGCATACGCTCCCGTGCATAATCTATCATGCGCATTATTTCCGGCAATTCGCGGATAATTCGTAACTTTAGAAGTTGTTTAAAACGAAAGACCATGACCCAGAAAATCGCTGAAAATATCTATTACGTCGGAGTTAACGACCGCAACAAGAACCTCTTTGAAGGACTGTGGCCGCTGCCCAACGGCGTGTCATACAATTCATATCTGATTGTAGACGAGAAAGTTGCCTTGGTGGACACTGTGGAGGCTGACTTCTTCATTCCCTTCCTCGAAAACATCAGGGAAGTGCTTGGCGACAGGCCGATAGACTATCTGATTGTCAATCACATGGAACCGGACCATAGCGGTTCGCTCGCCCTGCTTCGCCAGTGGTATCCGAACCTGCAGGTCGTCGGCAACAAGACTACTTTCTCCATGATGCAGGGCTTCTACGGCATAAACGAAGGCACTTATGAAGTCAAGGAGGGAAGCACCCTCGATCTCGGCGGACGCAGCCTGACTTTCTCGTTGATTCCGATGGTGCATTGGCCCGAGACCATGGTCACTTATGACCCGGTTTCCAAAATCCTGTTCTCCTGCGACGCATTCGGCTGCTTCGGTGCGCTGAACGGCGGACTTGTGGACTCTGTCATCAACTGCGAACCCTTCTGGCTGGAAATGGTGCGTTACTATTCCAACATAGTCGGCAAGTATGGCAATCCGGTGCAGACGGCCCTCAAGAAATTGGCCAATTTGCAAATCGACTATATCTGCCCTTCGCACGGCCCGGTTTGGCATGACAACGTGGAGCGTGTCATCGGGATGTACAACAGGATGAGCCTCTACGAAACTGAACCCGGACTTGTGATTTGCTACGGCACAATGTACGGCAACACCGAGCGTGCTGCCGAGGAAATAGCGCGGGCCGCGAGCGATGCCGGTCTGAAGAACATAGCCATGTACAATGTCTCAAAGACCCACCATTCCTACATAATAAGGGACGTTTTCCGCTATCGCGGACTGATTCTCGGTGCGCCCACATACAACGGTGGTCTGTATCACGAGATGGAAGTGTTGCTTTCCGAGCTTGCCGGCAGGGGAATAAAGAACCACTACCTGTCATGGTTCGGCAGTTTTTCGTGGGCCGGCAAGGCAGTGTCGACGATACGCGAGTGGAATGAAAACAAATTGCATTTCGAGCAGGTCGGAGAGCCTGTGGAGATACGTCAGAGCCTGAATGCGGACACCCGCAGGCAGTGCTGCGAACTCGGCAGGGCAATGGCGACGAAACTTCTTGGCTGACAGCGTTATGGGAACATATATGAAATTCATCCTCATTGCGGCGACCTTCACCCTTTCCGTGGACCGATTTTCTGCAGAAGCAGCAGATTCTCCCACAGCGGACATAGTGCAACCCGTCGACAGCAGCGCTATGATGTACCGCCCGCAGACTCCGAGACCGCCATATCCATACAAGACCGAGGATGTGAATTTCAGCAACGGAGAGGTGACGCTTGCCGGAACGCTTTGTCGGCCTGCCCCTTTCAACGGCAATGCCTTTGATGTTCCGGTAGTGCTCATGGTCAGCGGAAGCGGGCAGCAGAATCGCGATGAGGAACTTCTTGGGCATAAGCCTTTTTTCGTAATCGCCGATTACCTTGCACGCAACGGCATAGCCTCGCTTCGTTACGACGACAGGGGAGTCGGGGCATCTACGGGCGACCCGAACTCCGTTACCATTTATTCCAATGCGGAGGATGCCGCGGCAGGAATAGCTTATCTGCGGGATTCGTGCGGATTTTCCAAAGTCGGGGTGCTCGGACACAGCGAGGGCGGAACTATAGCCTTTATGCTCGCTGCCGGGGGTATGACCGATTTTATTTTGAGCCTTGCCGGTTCCGCACTGAGGGGCGATGTCCTCTTGGTGGAGCAGAACCGCAGTGTACTGAATCAGTCAGGAGTGCCTTTCGCCGTGACGGACGACTATTGTTCTGTATTGGGCAAGGTGCTCGAATACAGAACTGCTCATGCCGAAATAGGGGAGACCTTGCCTGATGCGGAGGTGATAGTGGATTCATTGGTGAGGGACTGCAGGGCAGAGTTGCCCGCCGCCTTTGTCTATAATCTGACACTGATTGCTTCCGGGACCGGTGCTTGGTTGGACAGTTTTGTGCGTTGTGACCCTGCCGGATTCCTGCCCGAAGTTGTTTGTCCTGCCTTTGTGGCAAACGGCAGTTTGGACGTGCAGGTGCCGGCGGAACTCAATCTTGCCGCCGTGAGGACACATCTGCCGGAGAATCCCCAATCAATAATCAAGGAATATCCGAGGCTGAACCATCTTTTCCAAAGATGTGAAACCGGTTCAGTCGATGAGTACGCAAAATTGCCGTACACCATTTCTACCGAGGTCCTGAAGGACATGGCGAGATGGATAAAAGGTCTTGAATAAGCATTCAACTGCATTTTTTAGTTGAAAATTTTCCTAGAATAGTTGTATAACTAAGAAAAGTAGTTATATTTGCGCTGCGCTCATTTCAAGGGCGCGGAAATCCCGCAGTGGCCGCGAGCGATAGACGGTTTAAGTTTTTCGCAGAAGGCTGCTTGATAGCACCCGTCCCGAGGGACAACGACCGAGGTCGGGGTGCAGGGGAGGGAGAAAAGTGAACAACATAAAATTTCAGAATTATGGGAAGAAACAAGACGGCGGGACTGACGGCTCGTGAGGAAGAGGTGATGAATCTCTTTTGGGACAACGGGCCTATGTTCGTAAGGGAACTGCTGGAACATTACGAAGAACCGAGGCCGCATTTCAACACGCTTTCCACGATAGTGCGGAGCCTTGAGGAAAAAGGCTACCTGTCTCACAGGAGCTACGGCAAGACCTATCGCTATTTTGCGGTGATAAAGAGGGAGGAATACAGGAAAATCTCGCTCAGTAGCGTGATAGGGAAGTATTTCGATGCCTCTCCTTTTAATGCCGTGTCCGCTTTGGTCAGGAACGAGGAACTCTCTGCCGATGAATTGCGCCGGCTGCTCGAAATGGTGGAAAATGGAGGCGAACCATGTCAGCACTAGCATTATATCTCATGGAGGCTTCGGCAACGGCCATACTCCTGTACCTGTTCTTCAGAATTCTGATGGAGAGGGAAACCATGCACGAATATGTACGTGCTCTTTGGCTCGGTACAATGCTGCTTTCGCTCGTACTGCCGTTGGTGCGTGTGCCCTTGCCCGTCAGCTTCAGCTATAACATGGAAATACTTTCTTCCTCCTTTGTCGTAGGTGAACCGGAAATGCTGGAAGCCGCTTCGCCGGGACGTTCCGGACCCCGTCTGCCTGCAGTCCTTCACCTCGTGTATTTTACGGGAGTGGGCATTACCGCACTGATATATCTTGTGGCCCACATACGCCTGCATCTGAGTATGCGCAGATATGTCAAGACCGATGAATATAATGCCCTGCTGGCGGAATGCGCGAGACTGACGGGCTGCCGACGTAAGGTGAAACTGTACCTCAGCGAGCCGGGAACTGCGCCTTGCAGTTGGATGAACAGCATCATGATAAGCAGGGAGGACATCGAGAGCGACGGGCGCGACATTATTCTTCACGAAATGGGGCACATACGCAAGGGACATTCCTGGGATGTGCTGTTCAGCGAAATTTTCACCTGCCTGCTGTGGTTCAACCCTGTTTCATGGCTCATCGGCAGTTCCCTGCGCCAAGTTCATGAATACAGTGCAGACCGCGTGGTGCTTCGCAGCGGTGTGGACATGAAGGAATATCAGAAACTATTGATAAAGAAAGCTGTCGGCACGGCTTCCTACTCCATTGCCAACAGCTTTAACCATAATAACCTCAAAAATCGTATTACTATGATGTTCAACAATCAAAACGGTATGGGAGCCTGCGTAAAGTCGCTTGTGATGCTCCCCCTGTGTGCGGGCTTAGTGCTCGTGTTCTCTTCAACAAAACCCGCTTATGCAGGCGAAGTTAGCAAAAATTCTCCGGATCAGTCATCCTACGTAGAACAGCAGATTGAAGAAAAGCTTTCGTATAAGGATGTGGAGGAAAAGCCTAAATTTATGGGCGGAGACGCTAATAAATTCTCCCAATGGGTAGCCGAGAATCTTACATATCCGGCGGAAGCCAAGGCTGCGGGCATTTCAGGTCGGGTAGATTTGGAGTTCACCATAAATACGGACGGCTCGGTCGGCGATGTGAAAGTGCTTAAAGGAGTCAGCAAGGAGCTGGACGAGGAAGCCGTAAGGGTAATATCCATGTCACCAAATTGGACTCCCGGCAAGGTTAATGGCAAGCCTGTGGCGATTACTTTCGTATTTCCTATTATATTCCAGAAAAGAGGAGAATAGAAAATGGGCTGACCTCGCAAATGAAGTCAGCCCAAATTTATACACAAAAAGTTTTCCTGTTAACTGGTCTTCTTCTTGCCCCAATAAGTCTTGTTGTTGCCGAATCCTGCATATACGATGGTGGCCACTCTCGGATCTGCTTCCCAGTCAACTTCACGCTGTAAGTAAACGGTGATACCGTTGCTGAACACTATGGTGTTGTTGCTGCTGTCAAACGACCAGCTGACACCTTGCCATGTTCCTGCCGTCACGGTACCGTCTTCCGACAGTGTCATGGTGCTCGATGTCTTCTGGTTGCCGTATGAGTAACCGAGGTCGATGTGCTCCCAATCGCCCACAAGCTCGCTCTCGCTGATGTCCACCTGCGGCACTGCGCCGTAACGTTCGGGCATCACGATAGGCCAGCCGTCTTCCGTCCATCTCATGCTGCGGACATGTCCCATCATGATGGCATTGCTGTATGCATTGCCGCCGACATTTTCCGGGAAACGTGCCTGAGAAGCGAAATACCAGTTGTCGTTACCGTCATCGAAGACGCAGCAGTGTGAGATTCCCACCCAGCCATAGCCGTCTTCAAACTTGTACGGATGTGTCAATATAGGGTAAGCATCCCCTCCATTAGTTACCTCCGTGCCGTTAATGTTGTAATACGGGCCTTCAATGCTCGTGGCACGTACCACGCGGGTGTTGTAAGGCACAGCCAAAGCATCGTAAGCAAGGAACAGATAGTAGTAGCCGTCGCGGTAGACAACTTCCGGACCTTCAGAGCCCTGCCAACGGTTGTTCGCCGTGCGTGTATATATCAATTGCCCGTAGTCAGCAATATCCTCCTCCGTACCCCACGGATCGGGCAGATCGGCCAGCACAAAACCGGTATCCGGGTCAAGTTCCACAATGGCAATGCCGCTGTGCCATGAGCCGTAAACCAGATAGTGGCGCCCGTCCTCGTCAATAATGTAGCTGGGGTCGATTGCATTCCACTTGTAGTAGCAGTTGTCATAGTCCGTCGTCCAGACATTGTAGTCCAGTCCTTTGTCGGAGGCATTGGTGATGACGTAGCCCTTGTCCACCCAGCCGTCGTTGTTTGACGGGTCAGAGTTTTCCATAAGGCCGATGAAGGCACGCTCGCTCCATGTACCGTTACCGTTCAGAGTGCCCGGGCAGACGATGGAATAGTACATACGGTACAGACCTGTGCTTACCTTACGCACGCAAGGTGCCCAGTAGCCGAATTCATCAATGTAGTCGTCAGTCGCTTCAACCTCAGCAAGTCCCATGGCTGTTCGTATCTCGTTCAGCTTCGGGATAACCCAGTCGGGCAAATCCTGCATAGTGCCGCCAAGGTACTCCCAATCCACTAAGTTTTTCGAGCGACGGCCGTGAAAATGTCCACCTGCGGTGTGGGCATTGCCATACGAAGCATCCGTCTGATACATATAGTAGTATCCGTCATCAGCAAGTACCACAGTAGGGTCATGAACGTTGGCCAGGTTCCACTGCGAGCGATACGACCAGTCGGCAATGGATGTATAGTCGTCCACGTAAGTCGGAGCGACATAGTTTGCAAGCTGTTCATCGAGTGTCAGGTCAGCAGGGGACACCTCAACCGTCTCGGAGTACGTGTAGCGGCTGTTGCCGTATACATAAGCACGGAGATAGTAGGATTGGGTGCCATTCAGGCCGGTGATTGTCGCGGTGAAATTGTCATCGGCTTCCACATTATCATTGCTGATGGTGGGATTCTGCGTGTTGATGCTATAGCAGAAACCCATCTTGGCGATGCTGCTTGTATTGCCTGTCACCGATGACGAGACGGTCAATGAAGTGCCGCCCTCCTCCCATGTAGCTGTAGGAGCGGCAACAGTCACATCGCTGTCGCTGTACTCAATGTCTTTGTCGACGCAGGCTGTGAAAGCAAAGGATGCTACGAGAGACATCCATATAAATTTTGATTTCTTCATGTTTTTTTAAAAAAGTTCCATGCTATCCCCCAAAGGGAGAGTAGCATGGAAACAGTAACAATATGTTTTTAGAATACGAGATGACCTCCTTCAACAGTCAGAGCAAATGTCAGGTCTGAAGCATCTACATCTATACCCAAGTAATACTGGGGGTAGGACACACCGTCGTTTCCTGTAACTACACACTGGACATCCGCAGTACTGTTGTTACAGTTGGTCACGTAAACCGTAACTGTGGCACCGTCCATTGCTGTCAACCAATCTGAATCATTGTAGCCGTCACTGATAACATTGTTATATCCGGTGCCACCCCATCCATAGTTGTCGGCACGGACAACTGCGTACTCACTATAAGCAGCAGTGCGGAGAATCACCGCGTAGTTATGGTAAACTTGCTCCCCGCTGCTATAGTTGGTGAACGTAATATATTTCGTTTCTCCGGCACCTACGGTGAAGTCATCAGAGAATACAGTCCACCACCCTGTACTATTGTCTTCTTCCCCGACAACGCTTTCAGAGTTATATACCTGAGAAGCAGTAGAAACCTCTACATTCACATATGATGTGGCAGACAAGTCACCGTATCTCACGGTATATTCTTGTTGTCCTGCCTCAGCGTTGATGGTAGAAGGGAAGGTAAGGAGAGAATTGCTAAGGACTCCGGTATCGCCGCCTTCATAAGTAGCGGTAACGACTACATTTGACGAATCGAAAGCCAGCGTACGGTCTGACAGACCTGAAGTAGCAGACGTAGTATAGAAGTAGTACGTCGGAACAGCGGAGGTTATCTCAATGCTGACCACGCTGCTTATTACAGTAATTGTAGCAGAAGCCACAACCGGAGTGTCGCAGTTCTCACCGTTGTAGGTCTTGTTGTAAACGGCTACAAGCGTCTTCTCTCCCGGAGAAGTCATGTCAGGAACGACAGAGAAAGTAAGCTCATCGGCCGTAACGGTCTTGGTCACGTCTTCCTCGAAGGTTACGACAGCAGTAACATCGGCCAGAACTTCATCAAGATCATCACTCATCTGAATCTGTTCAGGAACATTCTCCAATACCATAGACACCGGATCCTTGTCTTCTGAAGAAGTCACACCACCGATAGGCTCGATAGTGGTTTCCTGGAATAAAATGTATGACCCTTCGGGAACAAGGAAACAACGGATGGTTTCGTTGGTCGCGTCTGTATTCAAGTTATCTAACGCATAGGGCTGTGCATACGTTTTGGTCTGCGTGCCGTTGGTCATCGTAACTGTAAACGCATCCGGATCAGTACGGTCTACTGAAATAATCACCGTTCCACCTAAACTTGACAGATTGTCCACCGCATTGTCACTATCCGGTGAGAAGAGCAGCGTAGCTGAAGTGTATTTAAAAGGCAAATCCCAGTAAGACGATCCCCATTGTGAGTTATAGGATGTCGAATCGCTAGTGGCATCAAAGCGAATAGCTCCATATTCCTTATAATCGCCGGAGTCCCTGTCCTCATCGTTGCTGATTATAAGAGCGAAGTTCTGATAATAAAGCGTACCGCTCGGATTGATATAGAGGATGATCTTTGCCTGCCATTCCTCACCGTTATCGACCTGATAGTATTTTGAGAACGCAGTCCACCAGCTTGAACTATAGTCTGTTTCTCCGATGGTGTAGACATCTTCCATTCCATCAATGTCCAACGTTTCAGACGTCGAGGCAGCAGCAATGGAATCTACCCTCTCGGAAAGCCAATCCGGATAATCCACGGTGTAAAAAAGTGCTTCTTCACAGCCGACCAGAGCCGACAAGCCCAAAAGGGCGAAGCCGCATAAAAATGCTAGTTTATTGAAAGGTTTCATTGTGCTAGTTTAAATGTTCATAAATATCTTCCACATCAACTACAGGGCGTATAGTCCATCCGTTTTCACTGTAGTAGTCTGCATTACTCGTGCTGTAATTGGCCGAGTTTCCGACCAGATTAGGATTAGCACTGGTTAGATAATCACCGATGGGCAAGAACTCGTGGCCCTGTACATACGTGTCGTACGAACTCTTCAGCTCAGAATCGGTACCGACATCGCTGTAGCTGACTTCCTCAAACACCCTGTTGACAGAACGGCGGAAAGTTCCGTGCTCCTTGAGCTGCTGCAAACGATCCTCTGAGTAGAAGAATCCCCAGCGGATAAGGTCAAAACCACGACCGAACTCACAGCCGAATTCCTTCGGGCGCTCCACATTGACAATCCATTCAAAAAGTTTGTCAGCATCACCATTGAAGTAGGAAAGTTGCAGGTCTGCCAGACCGGCACGACTGCGCACCTGATTAATCCAGTCTATGGCTTGCTGTGTGGGACCGTAAAGTTCGTTGCTGCACTCAGCTGCACGAAGCAGCACGTCAGAATAACGCATCATACGCAGGTTGATACCATCGGTCAGACCTGTGGTGACAGTACTGTACAAGCCGGTACGGAGATTGGTAAATTTGGCAATCGGAATTCCTCCGTAACTGTTGTTGGTCACAAGGGTATCGGTAAGTGTAAGTGTGTTGGTATAAGCAACGTTACCATATTCGAAGTTCTCCCATTCTACCTCATAGCTACCGATAGTCCAATAGAGACGAGGGTCGAGAGAGCCTGAGGTGGTACGCTCTTTTTTGAAAAGGTAATAAAGCCAGGGCGATGCCGAAAGGTCAGCCCAACCGCCAACGTCTCCGGGAGCATAGTTGCTTTCGATAGCAGATCCCTGAGTAGCATTGGCACTCGTGTTCACCGGAGTCCACTCATCGTCGGTTCCCTGTGAACCATAATCAAGGAACTGTACTTCGAAAAGGCTTTCAGCATTGTTCTCATACGCTGAAGTTTCGCGGAAGTTGTCACCATAATTGTCCATCAACCTATAGGTACCATAGTCGCCGTTGATGATTCCCTCCAGGACTGTGAGAGCCTCACTGAACTTGTAACGCACCATCAGAGTACGGGCATAATAACCTGCAGCGGCACCGCAAGTGGCACGTCCTCCGGCCCATTCGCCTCCTTCATCACGTGAAGGGAGCAGTTCCATTGCTTCTGAGAAATCGGCCTCCACCTGATCAAGCACTTCATCGTAAGAATTATTGGTTCCATAAAGTCCCTCCAACGATGAGTAAGTTTCGTAGTCCGTAATGAGAGGCACATTCTGGTAGTAACCGGCCAGGTTGTAGTAAGACAGTCCACGAAGGAAGAGAGCCTGTCCCTTGATTCGCTGCATGTCCTCTGAAAGGGTACTGTTGTCCTCATCAGTGCGGGAAAGGATAAAGTTGCACACATTGATAGTGTAGTACCACTCACGCCATGACCAATATGCAATTTCATCGGTGACAGTCACGTCAAGGTCGTCGAAAGGCATGTACCATACCTGTGAAGAGTTCCAGACTTCATCACCGCGGCAAACGTCGATGGTATAACCGACACGGGCATAAGAGCCTTCCATACGAATGTGGTTATATGCGGCAATGACGCATTCCTCCAATTCATCGACTGTATATCCGAAGGTGCTTGAGGTTTGTTCGTTGGGATTCACCACGTCCAGATTAGCCAGACAGGAAGAGAGTGCCCCCAATCCTAAAACGAAAGCCAGTGAATATTTAATCAGTTTCATACGTTACGTTGTTTTAGCATATTAAATTAGAAGGACAAATGAATACCACACATGATGGTACGAGCTGTCGGATAAGAGCAGAAGTTATAACCAGGCGTGAAAGTTCCTCCGGCATAGTCCACATTGTATCCTTTATATCCGGTAAAGGTGTAAAGGTTCTGGGCGGATACGTAGAAACGAACATCACGTACATAATTCCTGAACCACTTGTCGGGGAAGTTATAACCAAGCTCTACATTGGCAATCTTCCAATAAGCTGCATTCTGAATGTAGCGTGAACTGAAGAGGTCGTTCCATGACATCGTAGCACTGTTAGTTATGTAAGTACGAGGTACGCTGGAAATGTAAGTGGTTCCATCTTCGCTCCAACGGTTGGCATCAAGCAAAGACACATCCTTGTTTGACCATCCGTAGCTGGAAATGAGTGAGTTGTAGATGTCGTCGCTCACATGGAAACCTAATGCTCCGTAAGTAACGATGCTCAGATCGAAACGCTTGAACTCAAAGTGGAAATTGAGACCGAAATTAACCTTAGGCAGTCCGCTTCCCAATACTACGCGGTCATCCTCGTCGATAACGCCGTCGTTGTTCGTATCTTGATAGAGGCAGTCGCCGACATTGGCACCACTCTGGGTGGCGTGGTTGTCAAGATCCTCCTGAGTGCGGGCGATACCTTCATATACATAGCCATAGAACTGGCCGACTTCCTGGCCTACTATGGTAATGTAGTTGCCTGTAAGATAGTAATCCGTACCGAAACCTAATGAGGTCACGCGGTTGGTCAGCGTACTGAGGTTGGCTGAGATGTCATATTTGAACTCACGGTCGTAGTTACGATAGGTAAGCGAGAATTCAAGACCGGAGTTGTCCATTGAGGCGGCGTTCATCGTTACGGTTTCATTGGATACACCGGCCTGCGTAGGAACAGGAACATCATACAACAGGTCCTGGCTGATATTCTTATACCACTCTGCCGTGAACTCCAGACGGTTGTTCAAGAAGGCAAGGTCAACACCGGCATTGTAGGACTTTTTCTTCTCCCATGACAGATTATTGTCAACGAAAGTTGAAATGGCAGAACCCGTCACAGCAGAGTTGTTGAAGCTGTAGGTCATGTTGTTACGCATCATCGTAGCCTGATATGCGTACTCTCCGATGTTCTCGTTACCAAGCTCACCGTAGCTGGCGCGTATCTTGAACAGATTCACCACATTCAGGTCGAAGGGGAAGAATTTTTCCTTATCGAATCTCCAACCGAAAGAAACTGAAGGGAAAGTACCCCAACGGATGCTCTTGGTCAGACGGGAGCTTGCATCCCTACGTACCGTGGCAGAGAAGAGATATCTGCCATCGTAGTCGTAAATGATACGACCGAGGTATGAGAACAATACGTGCTCGTATTCGTAGCTGGATGAATAGGTATTTTCAGCATTCTGGAGCTGCAGATAATAAGGCTCGGTGAAGCTGAGTCCCCATCCGGTCAGCAATTCGGTGTACTCCTCCTCATAGGTCTGGGCTGCCATCACGGTGAGGTGATGCTTACCCATCGTACCGTCATAGGTAATGATGTTTTCAATCAGGGCATCAGAGTAGTCGCGTGAACCCTTCTCCAAACGCTCGTTGCTCTTGGACAGATAAACACGGTTACTCTGTATCCATGAAGGAATCCAGGTGTTGTCCATGCAGTGAGTCTTGCTGTAAGAAAGGTTGAGCCTGTAGTTGAGACTGTGGTTCGCGCTCTTGAAACCAAACAGATTGAACAGGTCTACATCGGCGGCAAGCGTTCCCACGAAACGGCTTACGCGGGTGTTACGCTGCAGCAGATTGTTCACCAACAAGGGGTTGGAAGCGGAAATGTCTCCGTGTATAGAGTCATAGTAAACACCGTAGCCGTAGCCGTCATAAGTGAAATCGCTGGCTGCTCCCACTACGTCGTCAAGTACCCAGGTAGAAGAGTCGTATGCCTTGATGGTAGGCTGCATCAGCAATGTAGATTTCAGCACGTTGCTGACGTCGCCGTACAATCCCTGTACATACTCGGAAGCATTTGACAAGGACATGTTGTCCTGATCGGAGAATGAATATACCAAACCTGTCTGGAACTTCACGAACTTAGTGTCCATAGTGTTGTTGGCACGTACTGTGAAACGTTCGTAGTTCGGACCGGCACCCTCAAGGGTTCCCTTCTGGCTGAAATAGTCAAGACCTATATTATAGGTACTGTGAGCACCGCCACCGGAAAGATTCACGTTGTGATTCTGACGGGTTCCTGTCTTGAACACCTCATCGAACCAGTTTGTGTCGGTATCGTCATAGAAACGATAAGCTCCTGTCGTGCTGTCGTAAACATATCCTGAAGGCAATGCCGTACCGGAATTCTCGCAAGCCTGAGCCAGATAATTGCTGTACTGGGTAGCGTTCATCACGTTATAGACACTGCTGGGAATGTAGTCCACACCGAAGTATCCGTTGTAATCCACTCTCATCGGCTGGTCTTTCTTACCATGCTTGGTGGTAATGATAATCACACCATTGGCAGCACGAGAACCGTAGATGGCGGCAGCCGATGCGTCTTTCAATACCTGAATGGTTTCGATGTCATTGGATGAGAAGTCACGGATAGAAGTTCCCATAGGAACACCGTCAATAACGTAGAGAGGTGACGTGTCGTTGAAGGAACCGATACCTCTGATTCGCACGGTAGGATCAGCACCGGGCTGACCGTCGGTGGTAACCTGAACACCTGCCACCTTACCCTGGAGCATGGTAGAGATATTCGAGTTGGAGGTTTTTTTCAGTTCATCAACATCAACAATAGACACTGAACCGGTCAAGTCGGCTTTCTTTTGTGTACCGTAACCAATCATTACGACTGCTTCGAGCTCGGTGGTGTCCTCCTTAAGCAGGATGTCAATTACGGGATTATCGCCGACGACAACGGTCTGCGGGACATATCCCATGGAAGAAAATTCCAACGTTGCTCCTACAGGAACATTGTTGAGTGACCAGGCGCCGTCCAGATCGGTGAGGGTTCCGATTGTGGTTCCCTGAATAATGACGCTGATGCCCGGCAACGGGCCCGTGTCATCTGAAACAACACCTCTCACATCGGTAGTCCTCTGCTGAAGCAGAGCATTCTCTGCGGCGATAGCCGTTGCAGACTGTCCGACAAAGGCGGACATCACGCAAAAGGCCATTGCAATGGCAGTGATGGTTTTAATTAGATCAGTTTTCATTCCTATAATTTTAGTGTTTAAAAAGTGTTCTGTTGAAGAATTGGTCTTCGAAATGAAATGGACTGAATGCAGAATAACGCGGTCTCAAAATTAGCAAACCTATAAAAGCTAAAAGGTGAAAATATGAACTAAAAGGTGGATTTTTTTACATGGATGAAAATCCACCTGTCTCGTCTGCTTCGTCCACCGGGGCTATTCCGGCCAATACGTCCCTGGGCGGGACGTTGAATGCCTTGGTGAAACAGCGGGTAAAATACTTCGGGTCGTTGAAGCCCACTTCGTAGGCAATGTCCGCGATGTTCACGTTCTTCTGCCCCCGCTTCTGCAGGAGCAGCTGGCGTGCGGTGTTCAGGCGGTAGTTGCGGATGAGCTGGTTGGGAGTCTGGCCCACAAGGCTGTGCAGCTTGCCGGTCAGCAGTGTCTTGTTGGTTCCGGCGGCTTTGCAAAACTCGCTGAGCCTGAAATGGGGATCCTTGTAGTTGTTCTGCAGTATTTCCATGATTCGGTTGATGAAAGCCTTGTCGTTGCTCTCCTCGGCAATGTGGAGGACAGACGTGTCCATGCTGATGGAGAATCGGAGCTGGTCGCGCTTGCGGTTGTCCAGGATGTTCCGGATGCGTGCCTGCAGCAACCTTTCGCTGAAGGGCTTCTGTATGTAGGCGTCCACGCCCACTTCATAGCTTTCGATCCGGCTTTCCGGTGAAGTTTTGGCGGTCAGCATCAGGAAGGGGATGTGTGAGGTGGGCAGGTTTTCCTTCAAGCGGCGGGATAACTCTATGCCGTCCATGCGTGGCATCATGATGTCGCTGATGATTAAGTCCACCTTCTCGTTTTTCAGTATTTCCAGCGCCTCCACGCCGTCGGCGGCTTCCTTCACCACGTAACTGTCGCTGAGGATGGAACGGATGTAGCTGCGCATGTCGGGATTGTCTTCCACCACGAGGATGCACTCATCCTTGGCAGCCTGCCCGGAGGCAACTGTCCCGGTGCCGGGCAGGTCGAGTGCCTTTCTGTGGTCCGGAAGGCTTTCTTTCTGCTCCGACATGGGCAGGAGGATACGCATCGAGCAGCCTGCACCGCGATTGTTGCGGGCATAAATGTCGCCGTCCATCGACTGCACGATGTGCTTGCAGAGGTAAAGACCGATGCCGCTCCCCGTCTGCCCGTACATGGGGTAGCGGGGCTGGTTCTTCGACTGGAAGAAGCGTTCGAACACCTTTTCGAGCTCATCGGCAGGGATGCCGATGCCCGTGTCTCTGACGCAGATGTACAACTTGTCCGGTTGCGTCCCGTCAGAGCGGAGCCGGGCGATGTAGAGCGAGATGTGTCCCCCGTCCGGAGTGAACTTGATGGCATTGCTCAGCAGGTTGGTGAGTACCTTGCGCATGGCTTCCTCATCGTAGAAGAGAACAGGGTTGTCCAGGCGGAAGAGGCACTCGATGCGGATGTTCCGTTCCTGCGCAAACGCCTTGAAGGGCACCAGCAGTTCGTCGACAAAACGGAGGAAGTTGTTCTTCTGCCGGACGATTTCCACCTTGCCCGCATTTACCTTGCGGAAGTCCATCAGCTGGTTGATGAGCGAAAGCAGGTACTTGGAGTTCTTCTCCACGAAATTCAGCTGCTCGATGACCTGCGGGTTTTTGCTCAGCTTCAACGCCCGCTCGATGGGACCTATTATGAGGGTGAGGGGAGTCCTGAACTCGTGGGTAATATTGGTGAAAAAGGCAAGCCTCTCCTGGTTCAATTCCTCGATTTCGTGGGTCATCCGGGTCAGCGTGAGGTTCTGCCTGGAAAGCTCTTCGGCCTGTTGTTCCAGCAACTGCTTCTGGCTGTTCAGTTCCTGCGTGCGTCGATCCACCTCCCGGTGCAGCAGGGCCTGCTGCCGCTTGAATCTGCTGACGCGCCAGCGGTAGAGCAGCCACATGCCGGCGAGACCAAGGACAACGACCAAAGCGATGAACCACGCGGTCTTGTAAAAATAAGGGAGAATCACGATGCGCAGTTCTGCCATTGTGTCCGCTTCATCCTGCTGCCCGGCCGCACACTCCACCTGCAGGGTGTAGATGCCCGGAGAAAGGTTGGTGTAGCTGGCAAAGTGCAGGTCGTTGGAGGTGGAAATCCACTGGTCGTTGAAGCCGAGGAGTCGGTATCGGTAGGTCGTGGCGTTGTCGTAGTTCAGCGATGAGAACTCGACGGTAAACGACTTCTCCCGCTCGTGTATCCGGATTTCTTTGGTCACCACGATGTCCTGGGGCAGGGTTTGACTGCCGATGGGAACTTCACGGTTGTCTATCAGCAGTCGGGTGAAGCGCACTGGAGAGGGCGTGTCGGGCAGTGAGGGCAAATCGCCGTAGACGGCCAGCAGTCCCGTCGTGCAGCCGAAGTACAGCACGTCACGTAACGAGCGGTAGGCCCCGTTCCAGTAGAATTGTGCATCGGGAATACCGTCCTGCTGCGTGTAGTTCACAAAACGTTCTTCGGAGGGGATGAAGCGGGTCAGGCCGTTGTCGGTAGCCACCCACAGATTTTCATTCCCGTCCTCAAGGATGCCACGTATGCAGTTGCTGGGCAATCCCTCGCGTATGGTGTAGGAGCGGAAACGCTCGTTGCCGTTGGAGTCGGTCTCCTGCTTGTAGAGACCGTAACCGTTGCTGCCTATCCAAATGGTACCGTCAATGCCTTCGTAGAAGCAGGTGATTTTGTCGATGATGCCCAGTTCAGGGTTGTCCAGTTTGTACTTGTAGTGTCTGTAGGAAAAATATTCGTCTGGCGACTTGCGGGAATGCAGGTCGATGACATACACCCCGTCCATGCATCCCATCCACAACTTGCCTGTGCGGTCGATGAGGATGCCGATGCAGCCGCGTATGTCCTGCGCCGACAGCGGCACCTGGAGCGTCTGCTGTTTCAGGTCGTAGAAGTAGATGCCTTGATTGGCCCCCACCCACATGCCGTTGTTGATGGAGTCATAGGCCAGGGCTCCGATGAAGTCCAACGGCGAATGGTTGTTGCTGACCTCGGGGATGGTCTTGATCCGGCGCGTCGGGTGTTTGCGGTCCAGCAGGGTGATGCCCCCGCCCCAGGTGCCTACCCAGAGCCTGCCCTGTGGGTCGGCGGCAATGGCACTGACACTGTTGTGGCTCAGCAGACCTTCTTCGTAGGTGTAGTGGGTGAATACATCGCTGCCCGGAGCCTTGCGGTTCAGGCCGCCCTCTACGGTTCCCACCCACAGTACATGGTCGCTGTCTTCATAGATGGCATTGACAGGATTGCCCGAAATCGTGGCCGGGTCTCTCTCGTCGTGCCGGTAGATGCGCATGGACAGGCGTTTGCTGTTGAGCCGGTTGATGCCGCCGTTTTCGGTGCCGATCCAGATGTTCCTTTTGTCGTCTACAGTGATGCAGTTGATGAAGTTGCTGTTGAGCAGGCAATCGCCCGCGTTCCCGTCCTCGACCTCGATGCGCTCAAAGTTGTCGTCCGTCGCGTTGTAGACGTTCAGTCCCCGCAGACTGCCTACGAGCAACTGGTCGTCCGGAGTGACCGCCAGACTGGTCAGGTAGTTCTGCGAGAGCGAATACGGATTGCCGTGTACGTGCATGTAGCGTTTCAGGATGCTCCGGTTGCGGTTGTATCGGAACAGGCCGGCGTTGGTGGCTATCCAGATTTCGTTTTCCTTGAGAACTATGTCCGCAAAGTCGATACCGTCCTCGAAAGTCAGGTATGTGCTCACCGGACTGAGCCGTATGCTTCCGCCTCCGTTGGTAGCAGCCTTGTACAGGCCTCCGTTCAGCCCCACCCACACTTCGCCGTCGGCATCGATGTCCTTGATGAGAATGTGGTTTTGGAACTGCGGGACGGCAGGCAGGGAATGCACCTCATGGATATTGCCCGCCTCGTCGAAAGAAATGCGGTAGATGTGGTCGTTGCTATGCAGCCAGATGCACCCCTTGGAGTCGCAGATGACCACGGACGCGGGCTTCCTCCACAGGCTGTCGGTTTGCGGATGCGATGCCAGTAAGGGGTCGGTGCGCTGCGTGTCAAGGTCGATGATGTCAATGCCGTCGTCCGAAGCCACCCACAAACGCCGGAAGCCGTCTTCCACCACGTTCCGCACAAAGTTGCTGCGGATGGGGCAAGGGGAGGAATTGAATGCGAAATTGACGAAGCGGTAACCGTCGTAGCGCGACAGTCCTCCTCCGGCCATCGAAATCCACAGGAAGCCTTCGCTGTCCTTGTAGATGTCGTCCACGAAGTTATGGGGAAGGCCTTCGTCCAAAGTGATGTAGTTGGCGTTGTAGTTGTGGGCGAAGGTGTGCTGCGCACACACGCTTGCAGACGGAAGCAGCGTCAGGATGCCCCCCGTAATTATAACAAGGTATAGCCGAAACAGCTTTCTCATTGGAATCTCGGTATACGGTAGTGACCACGCAAAGTTAAGGGATTCTTGCGGAACAACAATGCAATTTGTCCACATAAAAGGAGCATTTGTCCACTTTTAAGCGGTAAATAATGCGTATTTTTAGCAAATAAATTTATAAAGTGTTATGATGAATAAGGAATTCCTACAGATGGCGGCGGGCCTTGCGGCCTGCATCGCGCTGACAAGCGGTTGTGCCCAGACGGCATTCAAACCAAGCGCTTCCCCCAACCCCTGGCCGGATAACTACGAGGCTGTGGCATCCATGGAACATTT
>CAZOQW010000011.1:0-48386 GCA_964582235.1 uncultured Muribaculaceae bacterium
TTATAGCGTCGCCGGGAACAACAAACATGACATTCGTTGTCAGCATTGAGAACGATCCTTGGTTTCAGATATGGTCGTCAGTTGACGAACGCAGTGCTGCTTACCTTGCTTGCGGCATGGCGGCGGAGACAGGGGAGCCTGTAGTCATCAGTTGCACGGGTGCTACGGCTTCTCGCAACTATATGCCGGGACTTACTGAAGCTTATTATAGAAAGTTGCCTGTACTCGCAATAACTTCTACGCGAGGAAACCACAAGATAGGCCATTTAATAGACCAGCAGATAGACCGCAGGAATATCCCGAACGACATTGCGATGGAAAGTGTTACCATCCCGATGGTGAAGGACAAGGAAGATGAACGCTATTGCGAAGTGGAGGCCAACAAAGCCATCCTTGCACTGAAACTCAACGGTGGCGGGCCGGCGCACATCAATATGTACACACGATACAGTCAGAATTTCAGTGTAAAGGAGTTGCCTGCCGCACATGCTATATACCGTCATACTGCATCCGATGACAAGCTTCCCGAACTGCCACGGGACGGAAGAGTCATCATCTCTGTCGGTGCCCATGCAGATTTCTCCGACCGCCTTACAGCAGCTGTGGATAAGTTTTGTGCGACATACGACGCTGTGGTTCTTTGTGACCATACCAGCGGCTACCGGGGGAAATATAAAGTCCATTATCAGTTGGTATGCGGGCAGAAACTGTGGCGTTCCCCTTTGGCCCATGCCAATCTTTGCATCCATATCGGGGAAGTTTCCGGAGATTCTTTCAGGGTTGTGGCTGACCATACATGGCGTGTTAGTCCGGACGGCTGTTTACGGGATACTTTTGGAAACCTTCGGAGGGTGTTCATGATGCCGGAAGAAGAGTTCTTCGAGAAATACGCATTGGAGAATGCTTCCCATACGGAATACAGGGATGCCATGCTGGAAGAAGTGGAAGCCATGCAAGCCAGACTTCCGGAACTGCCTTTCAGTAATATATGGATGGCTCAGCACATGGTGGATAAGTTGCCCTCAGGATGCGAGTTGCATGTAGGAATCTATCACAGCCTGCGGTCGTGGAACTTTTTTAAGCTCCCCGAAGGAATACAGGCGAAATGTAATGTAGGTGGTTTCGGTATAGACGGTGGTGTGTCAACCATGATGGGCGCATCCTTTGTCTGCCCAGACAAGTTGTTTGTGGGTGTATTCGGTGACCTGGCGTTTTTCTATGACATGAATGTGGTGGGCAACCGCCATGTCGGCAACAATGTAAGGCTACTCCTTGTTAATAACGGCAAGGGAAACGAGTTCCGCAATTACAATCATCCATGCTATTTCTTGGGCGAAGAAGCCGACCAGTTTGTAGCTGCTGCAGGTCATTATGGCAACAAGTCACATTGTCTGGTAAAGAATTATGCAACTGATTTGGGCTACGAGTACCTCTTGGCAAGCGATAAGGAAGAATTCAATGCCGTGGTGGACAGGTTTCTTACACCGGAAATGACGGACAGACCCATGTTGTTGGAAGTGTTTACCGAGACGGAGGATGAAAGCAAAGCACTTGAAATGACGCTTAATACTATAACAGATCCAAAGCAACAAATAAAAATGGCTGTTAAAAGTGTCTCAAAAGAAATACTCGGCGAAGCAGGAGTAAGCGTGATAAAGAAAATTTTAAAGAAATGAGAATCGGAATCTTGACGCTTCCCCTCCATATCAACTATGGGGGAATATTGCAAGCCTATGCATTACAGACCGTATTGGAACGCATGGGGCACGAGGTGTGCCTGATAGAGAAAAGGCAGAAGCCGCTGCACCTGCCTTTATGGAAAGCCCCATTGTCATACGGCAAGCGGATATTGAAAAACCTAAGCGGACATCCGGTCCCTATCTTCTACGAACAGAAGGAGAACCGTGAAAGGCCTATTGTAAGGCAGAACACGGACAAGTTCATCAACAAATATATCAAACGAAAAATAGTAGACAATTATTCCGATATAAAGAAAACAGACTTTGACGCAATCGTCGTGGGCAGTGACCAGATCTGGCGGCCGAAGTACTTCAGTGTCGATATAAGGCATGCCTTTCTTGATTTTACGGAAGGGTGGGATATACGGCGCATCGCATACGCAGCTTCTTTCGGTACGGACGAATGGGAATACACGCAGGAACAGACCCGGCAGTGCAATGACTTGCTGTCGCGTTTTGACGCGGTATCGGTAAGGGAAGACAGCGGTGTAGTGCTGTGCCGTGAACACTTCGGAGTGGACGCGAAACATGTGCTTGACCCGACAATGCTGCTCTCCAAGGACGACTATATCCAGTTATTCAAGGCTTCCGGAACGCCTGAAAGCAAAGGGACGCTGTTGAGTTACATACTCGATGAAAGTCCGGTGAAAACCGGGCTGGTGGACAAAATTGCAAAAGAAAAAGGACTGGTGCCATTCCGTGCCAATTCAAAAGTGGAAAACAAAGATGCAAAATTGGAGGAACGCATTCAGCCACCGGTAGAACAATGGCTTCGTGGCTTTTATGATGCCGAATTTGTCATTACGGACTCGTTCCATGCCTGCGTGTTCTCCATACTTTTCAACAAGCCGTTCATTGCTATCGGTAATTCTGTAAGAGGGATGTCGCGATTCAGCTCCTTACTCGGAATGTTCGGGCTGGAAGACAGGCTTATAACCAATATTTCTGACTATTCAGAAAAGGATTCTATTGAATGGAATAAGGTAAATTCGTTGTTGGATGAATACAGAAAGTCTCCATTGAAATTTTTGACAGATAGTTTAAACAACTGATACAGGAATTTGTTATGACCTGACCTCCCGGGATCATGACAATCCCGGGAGCCTTGTATCATACTTGCAGGGTTTGCTGTCGGGCGGGCAGCGTAGCGAAGCGCAGGGACCGGGGGGGGGAAGGCTGCTTGCCGGGAAACGCCCGTGGCAGGTCCGTGCGATAACGTAACCGCAGACGTGGCTCCGACACACCGTTATGTCTCTGGGGATCTGTCTGTGGCAGCAGACCAAGGGGTTTGGTTGAAGTTTTGCGCCCGGGACGTCAAACATATCGCGACAAGCTACCAAACCCCCTGCTGGTCAATTTGTATTTGTTCGAATGTTTACGAACTCACGTTAAATATATTCAGGAAAGATGGGTCGGAATAAACTTTTAGTGTAACTTTATTGGCAATTTGACAGCAACATTAATTAGTGCATATATGACAAAAGAAGAAATATATGAATTGCTTCATAGTACGGAAACATCACGTATTGAACGAACAATAAGCACAGGCGACATGGATAAATTCCAGGAGGCTATCTGTGCGTTTAGCAATGATATGTCCAATTCTCGTCAGAATGGCTACCTTATCATTGGAGCTAAAGACAATGGCGAACTGTCAGGACTTAAAGTAGACGATAATCTTTTTAAGAAAATTGCGGGTATTCGTAGTGATGGTAACATACTGCCTATACCTATGATGACCTGTGAACGATATGAGTTAGAAGGTGGTGACATTCTTGTTGTTGAAGTACAACCATCTTTTTCTCCGCCCGTGAGATATAGGGGACGAACATTTATTCGTATCGGACCAAGAAGAGATATCGCATCAATTGATGAAGAGAGAATACTGACCGAAAAGCGCATGAGCAATATGGCTACTTTTGACGCTTCACCTTGTTATGCTGCTACATTGGACGATGTATATGTTGATCTCATCAAAAACGAATATATACCGAAGGCTGTCAGTGCGCAGGAATTGGAGAATGACACACGAAGTATTGAGCAGCAGATGGCAGCATTGGGACTTTATGACATAGCCCATAATTGTCCTACCAATGCCTGCATAGTATTATTCGGCAAGAAACCTAAACAGTTTCTGTATGGTGCCTATCTTCAGTATGTTCGTTTTAACGGATTAGAAAAAGGTTCTGAAATAGACGATGATAAACCATTCTATGATTGTCTGGCCAAAATGATGCCCCAGTTGGAAGCATTTATAGATTTTGGTGTGATAAAGACCAGACCTGTAGCTATAAGTACACTACGGGAAATGAATCAGTCCAACTATCCGCCAGATGCTCTTCGAGAGTTAATCCTTAATGCGTGTATGCACAGAGACTATCAGGCAAATATGCCGACACGCTTTTATGAATTTGCAGACCGTATTGAAATTATGAATCCAGGAGGGCTATATGGTAAAGCCCGTCCAGATAATTTTCCTGAAGTAAATGATTATCGTAATCCCATAATTGCTCAGGCTCTGAAAATAATGGGGTATGTAAACATGTTCAATAGAGGGGTGAGCCGTGTAAGAAGCATGATGGTTGAAAATGGCGGTAAAGAACCGACTTTTAATGTTGACAAGATTACAGCTTTTGAGGTGATAAGTTATTCTGCTATAAAACATAGTGATTTGCAGGATCTTAAGAAAAACCTTCCTAAGATGTTTCCTAAGTTATTTGACAAGTTAATACCAAGTTATTTCCAAGAGAAAGATAAAAGGGACATTGAAATTGTCTTAAATGCTTTAACTGAACCTAAATCTGCAAAAGAATTAGCTGCTTTAATGTCTTGTTCTATTCGTACGATGAAAGATAAATATTTGGATAAGATGTTGATGGCGGAAGTTGTATCTATGACTATTCCGGACAAGCCTACAAGCCGGAATCAAAAATATAAACTTCTATCTGAATAAGTTTTTACTTGTCTTGTGATCAGAGACATGTTTGTCCACCAATTCCGCCCATCGCCTTAGACCGTCTCAGATGGCGCGATTTGTTTTCGAATGGTATTGCCCCGCCCAAGTACCAACCCCCGCTGCACAGTTGCATAATTTTGTGTAACTTTGCCCCGATGAACATCGCAGATTATGTACGACATAAGATTGCCGGAAGATTTTTCGCCTGAACAGCGGGGTCAGGAGGCCTCCAGGCTCTTTCTGGAAGGCTACAACTGCTGCCAGGCCGTATTGCTCGCGTTCAAGGACATACTCGAACCGGTGGCCACGGCGGAGTTGCTGGCTGTGCTCAGTTCCGGTTTCGGCGGAGGCATGGCCCGTATGCGTGAAGTATGCGGAAGTTTTACCGGCATGACCATGATTGCCGGAATTATCACCCCGGCCGGTGACCCTTCGGTGAAGGATGCACGCAAGAACAACTATGCCCTTGTTCAGGACTTTGCCTCGCGTTTCAAGGAGGTCAACGGCGGCAGCATAGTTTGCGGTGAACTTTTAGGACTTTTCCCCCGCAGGGCAAGCCTTGCCCCGGCAACAGGAAAGTCCGGCGAACAGCCACTCACAACTTCATGCGGCGACGTGATTGCTCCGGAAGGTCCCGAACCTACGGCCAGGACGCCGGAATTCTACAAAAAGCGGCCTTGTCCGCAGATTATAGCCAACGCGGCCCGCATAGTTGCGGAAGAACTGCAGAAACACTCAACAACACCATAACGCTATGAGCCAATTGCATGTTATCGACCATCCCATGATACAGCACAAGCTGACCATCATGCGCGATAAGGAAACGGGTTCCAAGGATTTCAGGGAACTGCTCAAGGAAATTTCCCTCCTTATGGGATATGAACTTACAAGAGACCTTCCTTTAGAGGATGTCGTGATTCAGACGCCCTTGTGTAACATGAGGGCGAAAAAGGTTTGCGGCCGCAAGTTGGCCATAGTGCCCATATTGAGGGCCGGTCTCGGCATGGTAGAGGGCCTGCAATCGCTTGTGCCCGTCGCAAAGGTAGGACACATCGGTCTCTATCGTGACGAAGAGACCCATTCTCCCGTGGTATATTACTGCAAGCTTCCCGAGGACATAAAGGACCGCCTTGTGATAGTTACCGACCCCATGCTGGCCACCGGCGGAAGTTCATGCGATGCCCTGGCCATGCTCAAGGAATGTGGTTGCAACAATATCAGGCTCATGTGCCTCGTGGCCGCCCCCGAAGGCTTGGCCAAGGTGCAGAAAGAGCATCCGGACGTGGACATCTACACCGCCGCCGTAGATGAGAGACTGAACAATGATGCCTACATAGTTCCCGGTCTGGGAGATGCCGGCGACAGAATTTTCGGAACGAAATAAGTCATCATGGGTACTATACGTCAGTGGATACAGAATGCGAGACCGGTGTCGCTTGCGCAGAGCCTTCTGCCGGCGGTGCTGGCCGTGATTCTGGCCGTCTCCTATCCCGGCTTCAACCTTCTCATGGGCGTGCTGGCCGTGGTCGGCGTGGTGTTCGCCCACTTTGCCATGAACCTTGCCGACGACTATTTCGACTATCGCGTGGATATGCTCGGCGCCCGTGACCGCGTGATACGCAAGGGTTTCCGGGCCATGACCCACAAATATCCCTACCTGACGGATGGAAGCGAGACTCCGCGCAGCCTGATGGGGGCGATTCTGTGCATGTTGGGACTTGCGGCCGTGCTTGGACTGGTGATTTTTCTCTATCGCATGCACGGCAACGGTTTCGCGACACCTGACGGAGCCTGGTGGATAGTCGTGATAGCCGGAGTTACAGGCATCTTGGGCATCTTTTATTCCGCACCGCCTTTGAAATTGGGCTATCGTGGTCTTGGTGAATTGGTCATAGGCGTGATTTTCGGGCCCTTGCTGATGATGGGAGTGTTCTATTCTGCCGCGGGCTGCCTGAGCTATGAGGTGATTTTCCTTTCCATTCCGGTTGGTCTGCTGGTGACGAACATACTCTATACGCACAGTTTCATAGATATGGCCGGCGATGAGGCATCCAACAAGATGACGTTTGCAAGGCTGCTTCCCGGCAGGCGTTCGCGCCTTGCCTGCGTATGGCTGATCAATCTCCTGCCCTTCGCGATAGTGGTGGCGGGAGCCGTGCTCGGCTATATCGAGCCGGTGTATCTGGCCGTGATACTGGTGATACCGCGGGCCATCTGGCTCTGCCGTTCGCTTGTGGATTTCGCCGACGGCAAGACGGGGGTGCCCGAAATTCCGCCCCTCATACTCGGAAACATGAAGAACTGGCAGAAATACCGCGAAAGCGGAACTGACTGGTTCATGATGCGCTGGCTGGCTGCAAGAAATACGCTTGCCGCATTCTGCGAGGTGCTGGTAATAGCGAAAATATGCTTGTTGATATACGGACTGATTTTCTGAAATGAACAAATTAGGACAACTTATATATCTCCCCTGGTGGTGGTTTCGCGCCAAATTCTTCGGCCGTCACAAACCCCTCCAAAGCGTGGTATTCCTCTGTGACAGGTGCAACCTGAGTTGCAAACATTGTTGCGTGTACAACCATGAAACCCCTACCGACAAGTCTTATGAGCAGATACGCGCCGAACTGGAATATTGCTATTCCCTCGGCTCCCGTTTCGTGGATTTCGAGGGAGGCGAGCCTTTTCTGTGGCGCGATGGAGACAGGAACGTGAACGACCTCTGCCGGCTTGCCCGTGAAATAGGCTTCTATTCCTGCACCATCACCACGAATGCCCAAAAGCCTTTCGACGGCACGGTTGCAGACAGCATCTGGGTGTCTTTCGACGGAGTGGGCGAGTATCATGAGCGCATTAGGGGCAAGGGTACTTTCGCGCGGCTCGAAGAAAATGTCGCAAAGTGCGGCTGCAAGGCCCTCAGCGCAAACATGGCCATAAATGTGCTGAACTATGAGTCGGTCGGAGCGGCTATAGAATATGTGCAGGCGAGTCCCTGGTTCAAGATGATCTCCCTGAATTTCCATACGCCTTTTCCGGGAACCGAACATCTGGCCCTGCCTATGGACAAGCGCCGTGAAATCATAGAATTGATTTTGGACTACAAGAAGCGGGGCTATCGCATCATGAATTCGAAAAGCGGCCTGAAAAAGATGCTCGACAACGATTTCACGATGTGCTGCTGGATGACCAATTTCATATATGCTGACGGCACGCGCAGTCCCCAGTGCAACGGCGCCGAAGTGGGCATCTGCGCCCAATGCGGTTTCTGCATGGCCGGCGAGGAATCCTCCATCATGGAACTGAGGCCCGACACAGTGCTGGCCGGGCTGAAATTGCGTACTTAACTTGGTTGTCCCGCTTCCGTTTTAGTCAAGAGGTGAAATCTTTGACATGTTGTCGAGTATTTCCTGATTGGTCCTGTACTCGTCCATGCGTTGCAACATGAAATTCATGGCTTCCACTGGATTCATCTCGGCGAGGATTTTCCTCAATATCCAGACCCTCTGGCTCTGGTCTCTGGTGTAGAGCAGGTCATCGCGGCGCGTACCGGAAAGCAGGATGTTCACGGCAGGGAAGATTCGCCTGTTCGCCAGGGTCCTGTCCAACTGGATTTCGCTGTTGCCCGTACCTTTGAATTCCTCGTAGATAACATCGTCCATCTTGGAACCGGTCTCGGTAAGGGCCGTTGCGAGTATGGTCAGCGAACCGCCACCCTCGATATTTCTTGCTGCGCCAAAGAAACGCTTGGGTTTCTGGAGTGCGTTTGCGTCCACACCTCCGGTCAGTACCTTGCCCGAAGCGGGCTGTACAGTATTGTATGCACGCGCAAGCCTTGTTATGGAATCGAGCAGTATCACCACGTCATGTCCGCATTCCACGAGACGGCGGGCTTTTTCGATTACCATATTGGCCACCTTTACGTGCTTTTCTGCCGGTTCGTCGAAAGTCGAGGCTACAACTTCGGCCTTGACCGAACGCTGCATGTCCGTAACTTCCTCCGGGCGCTCGTCCACGAGCAGCACTATTTCATATACTTCGGGGTGGTTGTCAGCGATGGCATTGGCTATGCTCTTGAGCAACAAGGTCTTTCCGGCCTTCGGAGGGGAAACTATGAGCATGCGCTGACCCTTTCCGATAGGTGCGAACATGTCCACTATGCGGCAGCTTACATCGCTGTTGTGGCCGTTGCCGGTAAGATTGAATTTCTCCTCGGGGAAGAGGGGAGTCAGGAAATCGAAGGGTACCCTGTCCCGTATATATTCTATATTGCGGCCGTTTACCGACTTGATTCCCACGAGCGGGAAATATTTGTCTCCCTCGCGCGGAGGGCGTATCTCTCCGGTAACGGTGTCACCGCTTTTCAGCGCATTGTGCTTTATCTGTTGCTGGGATACGTATATGTCGTCGGGGGAGTTGAGGTAATTGTAGTCGGATGAACGGAGGAAACCATAGCCGTCCGGCATGATTTCGAGAACTCCTGTCGCCTCGACTGTCTCTTCGAAATAGACAGGTCTCGGCCGTACATACGGCTGGCGGCCTTGTTGGCGCTGGTAATTGTTATAGTTGCGCTGCTGCCATTGTCCCTGCTGGCCAAAATTGTTGTACTGGCGTTCCCGGTTCTGTTGGGGCCCCTGAACGAACTGCCTGTCTGCGGGCAACGGCTGTGTATTTTCTGTTTCCTGGCGCTCTGCAGCGGGGGCAGGCGACTGGACCATGTTCTGTTCCTGGGGTTTTTCCTCAGCCGCTTCCGTTGCCGGAGCCGTTTCCACGGCGGGCTTGGGGTTCTTGGCCGGACGGCCACGCTTCCTTGGTGCGGGGCTTGCAGGACTCTCGGTGCTTTTCGGAGTCTTGTCCGTGCTTTCCTCTGCCTTGCTCCCGGCAGAAGTCTCTGCCGCAGGTTTCGCATTCTTGGCCGGACGGCCACGCTTCTTGGCAACGGGGGCTTTTTCCGCAGACTCAGCCTGTTCCTTCTTCTCTGAAGCAACTTCAGCGTCCTTTTTCTCGGGCGCAACTTCTACGGTATCCTGCTTTTTGGGGGCCCTGCCGCGACGTGCTTTGGGCTTTTCTTCGGTGATCTTCACGGATTCTTCCTTTGCTTCTGCATCCAATATTGCGTATGCAAGATTCTCATCGTCGAGTTTCTTGATCCCCTTTACCCCATGTTCATTTGCTATTGATTCGAGCTGCTCGCGCGACATGCTGTTCAACTCGAAAAGTCGATGTGGCATAATATTTCAGATGTTTGTGGACGGGTCTGCGGGAATGCGCAGAAACCCGAAGTGATTTGCAAAAGTAATAAATATTTTCGAAAAACAAATACGGCGGCCCTGAGCGTCAAAATGCTTGCCCATACGCTAATTGTCCCAGTAGCTGCTGCTCTTCCTGAAGCGCAACAGGTCAGCGAGTGCAGAAGCGTTGGCCGCTATGCGGAAACTATAGGATTTCCACGTACCGAAAGGTACCCACGATATGGATATGTTGAAGCAGTGCAAATCGTAGGTAGCGGTCAGCTGCGTGGTACTCAACGACTTGGCTATAAAGTCATAGCCTCCGCTCGCGTTAAGCGAGAATCTTGGAGATAATTGCAGGCTGCCCGCCAGGTTCACTGTAGCCGTGAACCGGTCGTTCCGTGACAACAGCTCCAAAGTGGAGTCGTAGGAATAGCTTTTCGAATAGCTGAATGACCCGTTTATGCTCAGGGACCACGGCGCGTTCGGGTTGGTGTAGTACAGCCAGCCTTCCGGTATGAATTCGCCGGTGACGGGATGGTAGTAGTTTCTCTGGTACAGGCTTCCGGAAGAGCCTGTACTTCCTCCGTCGTTACCATCAATCTTTCCGCTGCCGGAAATGGAATACGAAGCCGATGCCGACACGCTGGTGAGCCTGAGCAGACCCTGTCCGGCAGTCACGGCGAACTTGTTGTACCTCTGTCCGCGCCCGTCGATGGCGTAGGGGTCGAAGCCTGCGCTTGCGTTTATGCTTATCTTGTTGAACAGCGTGGTGCTCATGGACATGGATATGGTGCTGAGTTTCATGGTGTCAGCCAGGAAGTTGTAACTTCCCGTTATGTTCAGTTTTTCTATGAGCTTGACCTTTTTGCTGCCTGTGCCGGTGGTGTCGGAGAAGTCCCTGACCTTGGCTTCGAGGTTGTTGCCCAGTGTGAAGGAGAGCGAGGCCGCCTGCGCACCGCTGTGGGGAGTGTACACATTGCTTCCGGTGTTGTAGATATTGTATTCGTATGTCATTGCGTTGCCGGAGGCATCCGTGTATTCAAGTGTGCGCCATCCATTCATGCGGTTCGTCCTGTTTGGCGTGTACGACACTGACAATGATGGCGTTATCACATGTCTTATGGCCTGTATCCTGTGGTGCGTGCCGAAATTGAACGTTCCGTAGATTCGGGTGCTCATCGAGGTGCTGAACGAGTAGTTCTGCGTGATTCCGAGAGTGTTGAACATGGAACTCGACTGGGCTTCCACGGAATCGGTTTCTTCGTTGTATGCGTATTCCTGCTTTCGGAAGAACCAATATTGCTGGTAGCTCACGCTCGGGGTGATGCTGAGGTATCTCAGTAAAGTGAAGTTCGGCAGACCTATGGTGAAGTTGTGGACCATGCCGTTCTTCAGATTGTCCCAGAATCCCGGTTGTCCGACATCCGAGGACTGGAAACTCAACTTGTTCTGCAGCGTGGTGTTGTATCCGAAGGATATTTTCTCGTAGAATTTCTCCTTGCCGACCCTGTTCTTCTGCTTGAAAGGATAGATGGTGCTCATCGAGAAGGTCACGTTGGGGAAGGTGACGGTGTATGATGAGTCGCGGGAGTTCTGGTTCGCGAGTGCGTTGATGCTGAGGTTGAAACCGTCCCAACTGCGCGAGAACGATATGGAAGAACTTGTGGTGTTCTGCAACGCATCGCTGATGCTCGTGGAGTTGTAGCGGCTGTTGGAAGGGCTGGAGAAGTCCACGGACGCGCTGAAGGTCATGCCGGGATGCGCCTTTGAATCCTGCGAATGTGACCACTTCACGCCGAAGTTGCGGGTCTGGTAGAACTCGTCAGTGCCTTTTTCGCCGGTCTGGTCGTTGGAATATGTGATCGAGAAACTTCCGCTGGCCTTGTAGTTTACCTTGTAGCGGGAATTTATATCCAATGCCCATGAGCCGAGGCTATAGTAGTCGCCGGTGACTGACAGGTCGAAATAGTCGCCGAAAACGAAGTACATACCCATGTCTTTCACGAAGAAACCTCGGGATTCCTCTTCACCGAAGGTCGGCATAAGCAAGCCGGTCGCCCTTTCCGGCCTGTCGGGGATGAATCCGAAAGGCAGTCCGACGAAAGGCAGCTTCACGTCCTCCACTACTAAGTAGGCAGGTCCGAATATGGTTTTCTGCGAGGGGTTGCGTATCACTTTCGCGCTCGTCAGCGCAAGATAGTAGTGGGGATGGTCCGCCTCGCACACGGTATATTTTCCCTTGGTGATGTTGATGGACTCGTCATCCATCATCTTTATATTCCGTCCGTGGAGTATGCCGTCGTCTTCCGTAGTTATCATGTTGGTGATTCTGGCCTTGCCGGAGTTGAAGTTGTATCGGACTTCCTCCATGTTGTAGGTCTTGCTGCCCTGGGTCATAACGGGTTGGCCCACCCATGTCCCTTCCAGGGAGTCATACACGCCCTTGGCAAACACGGTCCCGGTCTTCATGTCATATTCCATGTATTCGGCCGTAAGCTGCAGGTCCTGGTACGTGACCGTCACGTCACCGTAATAATATATGAGTCTTTGCCCGTTGCTGAAATCCTCGATGATGGAATCACGGGCTGTGGAAAATGCGGGGTAGTCGAGGGAACTTTTGGAAAGCATGTCAAGGGAGTCGGCGCGGTGCAGGGAGTCGGCCAGATGCAGCGAGTCCCTTCTCGCAAGTTCCAGGGAATCCGGGGTCTCTACCTTCTTTTCTATACGCATACCATAGGCCGCGCCGCTGTCTGACCGCCGTCGCCTGTTCTGTGCCGAGGCGTCGGTTATCAGGAACGACAGAACTGCCAGAATGGAAATGATATGCAAGAACTTTCTCAAAAGCAGGAGAATTCTTATCTTTGCAACAATCCCACAAAAGTAAGACTAATTTTTGAAACGTACAATCTGCATTTTTCTGTCCCTGCTTTTCTGCCTCGTTCCTGCGACGGCGGAAGACCTTGGTCTGAACACGGTGGTGATAGACCCGGGGCACGGCGGCAAGGATCCCGGCTGCGTCAGCGCGGACGGAAAGACACTCGAGAAGAACATCACTCTCGACATCGCAAAAAGTCTGGCAGCGAAAATCAGGGCCGGATACCCCGAGGTGAACGTCATCCTGACCCGCACCACGGACGTGTTCGTGCCGCTCAACGAAAGGGCTAACATAGCCAACAAGGCCCATGCGGGGCTTTTCATATCCATACACATTAACGCTTCCACCAGCAAGTCACCAAACGGCTATTCCCTGCACATCCTCGGAGAGAAGTCCTCGAGCAACCGCGACCTGTATGCCTACAACATGGACGTCTGCAAGCGTGAGAACGAAGTGATCCTGCTCGAGGAAGACTACAGCACAAAGTATCAGGGCTTCGATCCCAACGACCCCGAATCCTTCATATTCATGAGCCTTATGCAGAACGCCTATCGCGAACAGAGCCTGCGTTTTGCGGAGGAAGCACGCAAATCCTTGAAAACCAGCTCTATCAAGGCTGACAGGGGAATATGGCAAAACGCATTCGTAGTGCTGATAAATACCTCAATGCCCTCGGTACTCGTGGAACTCGGCTTCATGTCCAATGCTGCCGACCTCGCGAACCTGAGACAGAAAGGCAAGCGCGATGAGTTGGCGGAATGTCTGTTCAAGGCTTTTTCCGAATACAAGAAAGTCTACGACTCGAGCATTTCCGCTCCGGCTGCCGGCGGAAGGGAAACGCTTTCCCAAAAGCCCGCACCGAAGGGGGATAAGGTTGATTCCGGCGGAACGGTGTACGCAGTGCAGATTTTCGCGTCTTCTGCCAGAAAGAGCGACAAGTCGCTGTTCATGGGTTATGAGCCGAAGGAGATTTACGACGGCAAGCTATACAAGTATTACATATCGGTAAGCAGCGACGCTTCGGTGCCGCGTATGAACCTAAAGAAAATCCGCACTAAATATCCGGATGCCTTCGTTGTGAAAATCGAAGACGGAAAAGTTACAAAATTCTGACGGCCGCCTGAGGGTATTCAGGCGCAGTAAGGCTTAAACGATTAGCGTCTGCAGGGGTTTTATAATTTATAAAAGTTCTAAATTAACCGTGATTGACAAACAGTTACTTAACGAAATTTAACCGTTGTAAATCATTGAAATACAATTATTTAAGATTTAAACGTTTCCCGTTTGGTGCAATCATTATTTAAGACGAAAAAAATTAATCTGCAATACCCGTCCAATCTTTTTTTCATATTTTTTTTCACCACTTTTGCATTCCGACTTCGGTAGTGTAATGCAAATCAAGAGAACACATACGGAAATTTGGGCTGAATGTCTCGGCATTATCGAGCATTTGGTTGAGCCCAGACAATTCGCGACCTGGTTCAAACCTGTAAAGGCCGTGGATTTCGACGGCGGCACCAATACCCTTACTGTAGCCGTTCCCTCCGACTGGTTCAGACAGTATATGGAATCGGCCTTTCTCAATGTTCTCAGCAAGACTCTGAAGAGGGTCCTCGGTGACAAACCGAAATTGTGCTATGTCATACAACCGGTGCAAAACCAGCCGGCCATGAAAATACCGGGTCAGTCGGTTCCTACGCCCGAGAATCCGAGCGTGACAGTCGTGACGATGCCTGCGGACAGGCCCAGCCCTTTTGTTTATCCGGGTCTTCACAAGGTTACGATTAACCCTCGCCTGAACCCCGTTTACAATTTTGACAATCTCGTGGAAGGCGAGTGTAACAAGATGGGCATAACCGCAGGGCACAACATCTCCCATGCTCCGGGGCGCACTCCTTTCAATCCGCTGTTCATCTTCGGCGGTTCCGGTATGGGCAAGACGCATCTTGCGCAGGCCATAGGCATAGCCATCAAGGAGAAATATCCTGACTTGGTTGTGCTGTACGTGACGGGAAGCGAGTTCAAGACCCAGTACATGGATGCAGTGAACGTGCTGAACAAACTGACCGACTTCCTTGCATATTACATGAAGATAGACGTCCTCATTGTGGACGACATACAGGACCTCTTGGGTCCCGGCTGCCAGAATGCGTTCTTCAACGTGTTCAACCACCTCCACCAGAACGGCAAGCAGCTGATATTCACTTCCGACAGGGCTCCCGTGGAACTCCGCAACTTCGAGGAGCGTCTGTTGTCCCGCTTCAAATGGGGGCTCTCGGTGCGTCTCGACCGTCCCGGCTATGACACCCGCCTGGCCATGCTGCGCCTGCGTGCCGCCCGTGAAGGAGTGGACATGCCCGATGACGTGCTCGAATTCCTTGCTTCGCGCGTACGGACCAACTTCCGCGAACTTGAAGGCACCCTGATATCCCTCATAGCCCATTCGTCCGTGGAAAGGGGTCGCAGCCTGATTGAGCTGGCCTCATCCATAACCCAAAGCCTCGTGGACGAGAGCAAGGGCGATGTGGACATGGACAAAATCCAGAGCACGGTGTGCCAGTATTTCAACATCACTTCCGAGGACCTGCTCTCGAAGACTCGCAAGAGACGCATAGTCCAGGCCCGTCAGATAGCGATGTATCTCAGCAGAAACCTCATTTCCGGCTGCTCGCTGACCAATATCGGCGCGCGGCTCGGCGGCAAGGACCACGCTACCGTGCTCCATGCCTGCTCCACGGTGACCGACCTGATGTCCACCGACAAGATATTCAGGAAGTACGTTACCGACCTTGAAGGACTGCTCGTTCCCAACAGCAACAGATAGGACGATTTCACCATGGATTTCCAGATTGCTCCCTCGGTGCTTGCCGCCGATTTTCTCCATTTGGAGAAGGATATACAGATTCTGAACCGCACAGGCGCGATCATTCACCTGGACGTGATGGACGGTACTTTTGTCCCCAACATTTCTTTCGGATTCTCGGTGATTGAGCCCGTGTCGAAAATCGCGACCACTACTATGGACGTGCATCTCATGGTGGTGCATCCCGAACGCTGGTTCGAGAAGGTTGCGGGATACGGTGTGCAGATGTGCTCCTTCCACCTCGAGGCTGCCGGACGCAACACTTCGAAGTACATTGCGCAGATTCAGGCCCTCGGAATGAAGGCCGGAGTCGTGATTAATCCCGATGTCCCCGTAAGCAAGCTTTTTCCCTACATAGGCAAGGCCGACTATTTCCTTATAATGTCAGTCTTTGCCGGCTTCGGCGGCCAGAAATTCATCTACGAATCCATTGACCGCGTGGCCCGGCTTCGGGCAGAAATAGACAAACGGGGTCTGGATACTGCCATAGAAATCGATGGCGGAATAAGTCTGGACAACGTGCGTACTGTGCGCGATGCCGGAGTGAACATAGCCGTTGCAGGCAGCTCGGTATTCCGTGCCGGGGATCCCGCTTCGATGATTGAACAACTCAGAAACGCTTAGTCAAGGCGGAACACGAGTTTTCCGAAGTCTTCTTCAAGAATTTTCCTGCCGGCGGCGGTGAGGGCCTGACGGTAACGCGCGGCTATCTTGTCGCACAGCAGCGCAAGTTCATCCTGCAGTACATAGTCTTTCCCGGTCAGTTCATGAAGCGATACCGGATTCTGAAGTTCCTGCGGCCACCCGCGTTCGTTAAGGTTCAGCCCTATGCCGGCTATGCTGCAATCGACCTTGTCTCCGATCAGGGTGTTCTCTATCAGTATGCCGCAGATTTTTCGCTCTCCGACCCATACGTCGTTGGGCCATTTGATCCGCGCCTGCACTCCTTTCTCCTTGAGGTAATCGCTTATGGCGAGGCTGCTTATGTGGGTCACTGCAATGGCCCGGGATGCCGGCAGGGGAAGCACTTCCGGTCCGTCCTCTTTTGGGAATCGGTATAATATGCTGAATGTCAGGTTCATGCGGGGCGATGAATACCAGGTATGGTCTCCCTGTCCCCGACCTGCGGTTTGCTCGAAAGTGGCTATAACTGACAAATTGTCAAGTGTCGAAATCTGCTCTCTGATGCTGTCATTCGTAGATTTACTGCTTTCGACCCAAGAGATGAGCGGGCTGCATTCAAGTGGATTCATTTTTGTATATTTGCGACAAATTTAAGCAAGATGTCTCAAAAACCCAATAACGGCAAACAACCCCGGATCATCAGGATAAACTTCTCATGGATATTGTATCTTATCCTGCTTGTCGCAATCGGTTGGATGCTTTTCAACAACAGCAGTGCTTCGCCCCAGAAAGTCGAGTGGGCGCAGGTCCGTCAGATGATGATCGACGGGGATGTCAAGGATATCCACTTTGTGCGTAATGACTATAAAGGAAATGTTACCATAAAACCGGAAGCTCTGGACAAGTATTCCTCCCTGTTCGCAGGCGGAAAAGTCCCTTCCCAGTCTCCGCACTTCTTCTTCTACACTTCTCCCCAATTCTATCCCGAGGAGGAGTTCGCCAAGGTCAACGAATCGCTTCCCGCAGATTCCCAGGTAAAGATTTACATGGAGAATCAGAACAGGATGTGGGGCGGCGTACTGGAATTTATTCTGCCCTTCCTGCTCATACTCCTGCTGTATTTCTGGCTTTTCCGCAGCATGTCCCGCTCAATGGGCGGCGGAGGCGGCGGTGGCGGCATGAGCCCCTTCAACGCCGGCAAGGCAAGCGGAAAGCAGGTGGACAAGGATCAGGTCAAGGTGACTTTCAGGGATGTGGCCGGATTGTACGGGGCCAAGGAGGAGGTCATGGAGATAGTGGATTTCCTGAAGAATCCTGCAAAGTACACCGCGCTGGGCGGCAAAATCCCCAAGGGAGCTTTGCTCGTAGGGCCTCCGGGTACCGGAAAGACCTTGCTGGCCAAGGCCGTGGCGGGAGAGGCCAATGTGCCTTTCTTCAGCATCAGCGGTTCGGATTTCGTTGAGATGTTCGTGGGCGTGGGTGCGAGCCGTGTGCGCGACCTGTTCGCCCAGGCCAAGGAAAAGGCACCCTGCATTGTGTTCATCGACGAAATTGACGCAGTGGGACGTGCCCGTGGCAAGAACGTCGGCTTCTCTTCCAACGACGAGAGGGAAAACACCTTGAATCAGTTGCTTACGGAAATGGACGGTTTCGGCACCAACAGCGGAGTCATAGTGCTCGCGGCAACGAACAGGGCCGATATACTTGACAAGGCGCTTATGCGTGCAGGCCGTTTCGACAGGCAGATACATGTGGCCCTGCCCGACCTGAACGAGCGCAAGGAAATTTTCCAGGTTCATATCAAGAATCTGAAACTCTCCAAGGACTTCAGCCTCGAAACCATAGCCAAGCAGACTCCCGGTTTTTCCGGTGCGGACATAGCCAATGTCTGCAATGAGGCTGCCTTGAGTGCGGCGCGCCTTGGCAAGAAGGACATATCCAACAAGGATTTCGCCGATGCCGTTGACAGGGTAGTGGGTGGAATAGAGCGCAAAAAGACCATAATGTCACCGGAAGAAAAGCGTCTGACGGCCTATCACGAAGCCGGTCACGCAGTTGCCGGATGGTTGCTGCCGGGCTGTGACCCCGTGCTGAAAGTTTCCATCATCCCTCGCGGACAGGCCCTCGGACTGACCTGGAGCCTGCCGGACGAGAAAGTGATGATGTCGCGCAATGACCTCATAGACGAGATGTGCTGTCTGGTCGGTGGCCGCGTGGCGGAGGAAATGGTAAACGACGGAGTGCCCTGCACCGGAGCCATCAACGACTTCGAGCGCATGACCAAGATAGCCTATGCCATGGTGACCTACTACGGCATGAGCGAGAAAGTCGGAAACCTTTCGTTCTACGATTCCACCGGTAGCAGGGGCTATGACCTCTCGAAGCCATACAGCGAGAAGACGGCCGAACTTATCGACTCCGAAGCCCGCGCAATCGTTGACTACGTCACCAACAGGACACGCAAGATACTCACCGAAAACTGGTCCGGTCTGGAGAAACTGGCGGAGTTGCTGATAGACAAGGAAGTCATACTTGCCGAGGACATCGAAGGCATCTTCGGACCCAAGGCCGGCAAGCACGGTGAGGAGAGGTTGCAGACCTCTGCTGCCGTAGAGCCGGAAACACCGGCCGTTGATGGTGACAAGCCCGAAACTGCTGCTGACAGTGAGGAAAAACCGGAAAGCTCGGCCGCTGCGGACCCCGAAACGGATTCGGAGTCAGTCATCGGCGATGAGCCGGAAAGCGAATAAAAGACCAGTTTTCCATAGACATGAGTGAATTCTTGAAAAGACTATTGTCAGGTATCGTATTCGTTGCGGTACTGGTATTCGGCATAATCTGGGACAGGTTGCTTTGCGGCTTCCTGTTCCTTGTCATTATGTATCTGTGCCTGAAGGAGTTCTACGGAATTTCCTTAGGTGGCCGTTCACGTTGGGCGCAGCGTACGGGCATACTTGCGGCGGCCGTACTGTTCTGCGTGCTGGGCTGTCATTTCTATTTCGGTCTTCCGCTGAAATTCCTGGCAGCAGCCCTGCTCATGCTCATGCTCATACCTCTGTCCGCAGTCCTTTACGGAAACAGGGAGGATTTCATGGACGTGGGAACTGTATATTTCGGACTGCTCTACATAGCCTTGCCCCTCAGCCTCATTCCCTTGCTTACGATGGACGGCGAGGTCTATGACGGATGGCCTTTCCTGTCGCTGTTCATCCTCGTGTGTATGAATGATGTCGGGGCTTACTGCACCGGCTCCCTGCTGCTGAAATGCAAGCCGGATTGCGCGAAGATGGCCCCGGAGATTTCCCCGCACAAGACCTGGTTCGGCTTTGCCGGAGGCGTGTTGTTCTGTATGCTTGCCGCGCTTGCGCTCCAGAGGCTCTGGTGGCTGCCCTGCAACATCTGGCACTCCCTCGTCACCGGCATCATCGTCAGCATAGGAGGTGCAATGGGTGACCTTTTCGAATCCATGTGGAAACGCCATTTCGGGGTAAAGGATTCCGGGCATTTCCTGCCCGGCCATGGCGGTGCCCTCGACAGGTTCGACAGCGCATTGGTGGCGATTCCGCTCGCCGCAGCCTATCTTGCCCTCATGGGACAGTTGTAAAATCATAACATCTTGGTATTGTCGGACATTCGCCACGGCCGTACCTTTGCAACAGAATCAAGAAAGGCTCTGAATCATTTGTGTCTATTTATGAAAACGGATCGGTCACGACACTTGACCGGTCCGTTTAAATGTTATACCTTTGGAAAGTAATTATTTTCGCACGAAGATGAAAAGACTGATAACCATTCTGCTGGCGGCAATGCTGCCGTCGGCTTCAGCGTTTGCGCAACTTTCCTTCGGTACCGCCTCCCTGTTCAACGACGGCTGGGAATTCCGGCTGGAGGAAGGTAAATGGCGCGAAGTCTCGCTTCCGCATGACTGGTCCATAGAGGGGCAACTTTCCCCGACCCTTGCCAGCTGCACAGGCTATCTGCCTGCAGGAAAGGGAGAATACCGCAAGACATTCGACGGTCGTGAACTTCCTGACGCAGAAGAATACTACATCTATTTCGAGGGTATATATAACCGCAGCAAGGTTTATCTCAACGGGCACTTGCTCGGCGAGCGTCCTAACGGCTACATTTCCTTCGCTTATGAACTTACTCCCTATCTCGAACGGAACGGCGAAAACCTCCTGACTGTTGAGGTGGACCATAGCCGCCTGGCGGATTCCCGTTGGTACACCGGCTCTGGAATTTACCGCGACTGCTATCTCGTGACCGCAGGCAGCGTGCATTTCGCCCAGTGGGGCGTGGGCTATCGTTCCGAGGACATTGACGCAAAGAGCGCTACCGTTGTCGTGGACGCTGATATAGAAGGCCTTTCGGGCGCGGAGAACTATACTCTGAGCGTAAGTCTGCTGGATGCCGACGGCAAGACGGTGGCGACTGCAAAGAACAAGGCACGCAGCGGGCAGAGCCTGAAACTCAAGTTGCGCAACCCACATCTGTGGAGCATAGAGGATCCTTATCTGTACACCCTTCGTGCAGAAATATATCAGGGAAGCAAGGTGGTGGATGCAATGCAGACTGAAGCCGGCATACGTTCGCTGGAGTTCGACCCGGACAAGGGTTTCGCACTGAACGGGAACTGGATGAAGGTCAAAGGGGTGTGCCTGCATCATGATGCCGGTGTGCTCGGTGCTGCAGTGCCGGAAGAAGTCTTGGAAACCCGCCTGCTTGCACTTAAGAAACTGGGAGTCAATGCCGTGCGCACGAGCCATAATCCCCAGGCACCTGTTTTCTATGAACTGTGCGACCGTCTCGGACTTTTGGTGATGGACGAGGCTTTCGACGAATGGGAATTTCCCAAGCGCAAATGGGTGGAGGGCTGGAACGTGGGCACTCCGGCTTACGACGGCACTTATGATTTCTTTTACGAATGGGCTGAAACCGACGTGAGGGACATGGTGCGCCGCGACCGCAATCATCCCAGCATTTTCTTGTGGAGCATAGGCAATGAGGTCGATTATCCCAACGACCCGTATTCACATCCGGTGCTTGACGGCGGAAATGCCGACTTTACGCAGCCTGCCTTCGGAGGCTACAAGCCCGACGCTCCGGATGCCATGCGCATAGGTGAAATCGCCCGCAAACTGGCGGCCTGTGTGAGGGAAGAGGACTCTTCCCGTCCCGTTACCGGAGCACTTGCCGGAGTGGTGATGTCCAACCAGACCGCCTATCCGGAGGTCATTGACGTGGTGGGCTATAACTATACCGAATCCCGCTATGCCATTGACCATGAGACCTATCCCGACAGGATAATCTACGGCTCGGAAAATTCCCCGACCTATGAGGCCTGGACTGCCGTGCGCGACAATCCGTTCATTTTCGGGCAATTCATCTGGACCGGTACAGACTACCTCGGAGAGTCCAACGCCTGGCCTTCACGCGGCTTCTATTCCGGACTTTTGGATCTCACCAATTATCCCAAGCCGAGGGGACGTTTCAGGGAGGCCCTGTGGAGCGATGCCCCGGTGTGCTATTTGGGTACCAGCCCTCGCCTGCGTGACACCACGGATGCCTGGGATGACTGGAATTACGAACCCGGACAGCAGGTGAGAGTATTCTGCTACACCAATGGCGCAGCGGCCGAATTGCTGCTGGACGGCAAGACGATAGGGGAGCGCAAGCCATACAACATGGAGACGGGGCTCATTTCCTGGGATGTCGGGTATGCTCCCGGAGAACTCTGCGCCCGTGTCTACGATGAGTCCGGCAATCTTTTCGCCTCCGATACCATCAAAACGGTCAGCCGCCCGTTCTCCTTGACGCTCGAAGTGGACAAGCCCTGTCTGGAAGGGCGCGGCAAGGTGGCGCAGGTGGTGATTGAAGTGCTCGATGACGACGGAAACCGCTGCACGCTTGCCGACAACATGATAACTTGCCTCATAGAAGGCCCCGGCGAACTGCTCGGACTGGAATCAGGCAACAACACCGACATGTCCGACTATACCGATGCCTCACACAGGGCCTTTCGCGGTCGTTTGGTGGCCTACATCCGTTCCACTTCGGACAGCGGAACCATCAAATTGAAATTTACCTCCCCTCTGTTGCAGGGAGCTCAGGCAGAAATAAACATATTATGAGTATGGACATTTCCCGAAGGGCTTTCAACATGCCCTTTTCACCCATACGCAAACTGGCCCCGTATGCCGATGCCGCAAAGCGCAACGGAATACACGTGTATCATTTGAACATTGGGCAGCCGGATATAAAGACACCGCAGTGCGGCCTGGATGCAATAAAAAAGATAGACCGGCAGATACTCGAATACAGTCCTTCCGAAGGGCTGTTGTCGCTGCGCACCAAGATGGTGGGTTATTACGCCAAGTACGGCATTTACCTCTCTCCGGAGGAAATCATAATCACCGCCGGAGGTTCCGAAGCCGTGCTTTACGCCTTTCTGGCCTGCCTCGATCCGGGTGATGAAATAATAGTCACGGATCCGTTCTATGCCAACTACATGGCTTTCGCTATTTCAGTGGGAGCGGTGATAAAGAGCGTCAAGACCAATATCGAGGACGGTTTCAAACTGCCTCCGATAGAGGCGTTCGAGGAACAGATAACCCCGCGCACCAAGGCCATATTGATATGCAATCCCAACAATCCGACGGGCTATCTCTATACCCGAGAGGAGATGATGCAGATCCGGGACATGGTGCTGAAACATAATCTGTATCTGTTCAGCGATGAGGTGTACAGGGAGTTCATCTATACCGGGAAACCATATATTTCGGCACTGCACCTCGAAGGCTTGGAGGAACACGTGGTGCTGATTGATTCGGTGTCCAAGCGCTATTCCGAGTGCGGCATCAGGATAGGCTGTCTGTGTACGCGCAACAAGAAGGTACATGAAGCGGTCATGAAGCTCTGCCAGGCCCGGCTTTCTCCTCCGCTGCTCGGACAGATAGTAGCCGAGGCTTCCATTGACGTGGCCCCGGAGTATTTGAAAGGAGTTTATGATGAGTACATCGCCCGGCGGGACTTCATGATAGACGGTTTGAATGCGATTCCCGGAGTGTTCTCGCCCAAGCCCATGGGGGCTTTCTACACCATAGTGCGGCTTCCGGTTGACGATGCCGAGAATTTCGCCCTGTGGTGTCTCAGGGATTTCAGCTACGAGGGGGCGACGGTCATGCTGGCTCCGGCCTCAGGCTTCTATACGGAGCCGGGCGAGGGCAGGCAGGAGGTGCGTATAGCCTATGTGCTGTGCAGGGAGGACCTCGAAAAGTCGCTCGTGATATTGAGGAAGGCCCTGGAGCAGTACCCCGGCAGGGAGTTGCCGGACAGTGTTTAGGAATTACCGGATAAAATGTCGGATAAAATGCTAACTTTGTGTCGGTTTAAAATTAAGATTTATGAAATCGCTGAAAGGTACAAAGACAGAAGCTAATCTGGCCGCTGCATACGCAGGTGAGAGCGAGGCCCGTAACAAGTATAGTTTTTACGCCTCAAAGGCCAAGAAAGACGGGTATGTTCAGATCGGAGAACTGTTCGAGCTGACAGCCAACAACGAAAAGGAGCATGCCAAGATATGGTTCAAGCTCCTGCATGACGGCGGCGTTCCAGACACTGTCGAGAACCTCAAGGATGCTGCCGCCGGTGAGAATTACGAGTGGACGGAGATGTATCCTGCATTCGCCAAGGAAGCAAGGGAGGAAGGCTTTCCCGAGATAGCCGCCCTGTTCGAGATGGTGGCCGACATCGAGAAGGAGCACGAGGCCCGCTACAAGAAGCTCCTCGAGAACATCGAAGGCAAGCTTGTGTTTACCCGCGAGGGCGATGCCATCTGGGAGTGCGGCAACTGCGGACACATAGTGATAGGTCCGGCGGCTCCCGAGGTATGTCCGGTATGCGCCCATCCCAAGAGTTATTTCCGTCTTGCGGCACGCAATTATTAGTGGATTGCAATTGACGTATTTTAGTGTTCCGTGGAGTTTCCATGCTCTGCGGAACGTTTTTCGGGTCGTTTTTGTTAAATTGATGAATCGTTTCGCGTTTTTGATGACGGTGCTGCTCGCCAGCGCTTCCGTGTCATGGGCACAGTTCACTGACAGCCAAAGCGGTCTTCTGCAGATGCCTACGGCGGACATGCAGGAGGGCGGCACGTTCATGATAACCAACAATTACCTGAACCGCCATTCCCTGCCTTCAAGCGGCTGGACCTACGACACTTTTGCGTATGCCATCAGCATAGCTTTCTGGGACAGGCTGGAGGTGGGCTATGTCTGCACCATCTTCGACGGGAAAAAATCCGGAAATCCCTTGCTTTTCAATCAGGACCGTCATTTCTACGGCCGTATCCAACTGCTCAAGGAGGGTCAGTTCGGCTGGAAATGGATGCCGTCCATAGTCGTGGGCTGGAGTGACCCTGCGACGGGATCTTCCTCCGGCGGCTATTCGGACTTCGATACTTCCGGTTCGGGCAACGGCTATTTCAGCCGCATGTATGCCGTAGCCACCAAACATTTCAACACCGGCTGGGGCGAAGTCGGCGTACACCTGGGCTATCAGTACAACGATAGGTCGGACTACCGCATCAATGCCCCTTGCGGAGGCGTGAACTGGAAACCCCGCTGGCTGTGCGACGTGTGGCTCATAGACAATATAAACTTCGTTGCGGAGTACGATTCGAGGACTTTCAACACAGGATTCATAGCTTCCATCTGGAACAATCATTTCGAAGCCATGTTCGAACTCCAGAACCTGCGTTGGATAAATTTCGGTCTCAGATACAAGTTGAGGCTGAGGTAGTACATTCCAAGGTATGATATTGCTCCGGTTCCTGTTTCTGCTCCTGTTTTCGCTCGCTCCGCTTGCGCTGCGTGCCGAAGAGCCGTATTTCTGCTATGACCAGGGCCGCATATTGTACTATGAACGGCGGACCGCCGATGACGGGAAACTGAAATGGCAGCACAGGATGAGCATAGACTCCATTGAAATTATGGATTCCGGCAGTTCGACAATCAAATACAGTTCCCTCTTTACAAAGCCGAACGGCAATGAGTTGTATGGTGGCCCGGTGCGTATGGAAGCCGCGATTTCTTCCGCCGGGGACGTTTCCATGGATCTTGCTGCCACCGTTGTGTCGGCACTCAGGAACTTCCTTCCGGACAAGGCGGTTTCGGCCGAAGTTTCCACCACAGTCCTGCCGTCCCGCCTGATGCCGGGAGATGTCTTGCCGGATGCTTCCTGCACGGTCAGCGCAACCGTGGGCAAAATGAGGATAGATGTCAGTGAGCGTCGCGTTCTCCGTTTCGAGACCATCAGCACTCCGGCCGGGGAATTCGATTGCATAGTAGTCTCGGAGCACAAGGTTGAGAAAGGTCTGGGACGCAGACGGGTAACGACCGCACTCACATGGTACAGCAGGGGAGTGGGCATGGTGCGCCACGACACCTACGATGAGAAGCTCGAACTTGAGACTTCGGAAATTTTGGTGAAATTTGAAAGGATATGACATTAAGAATATTGTTATGCTCTGCCGCGTTTTTCCTTATTCCGTCGCTTGCTTTGCAGGCACGGGAAAAGGATACTCCGGACAGCACGGCGGTACGCCTGATTGAGGCGGGCTTCCTGAATGTCCGCTCGGCCGAAAACGGAGAATACCGTGTCTATACCATCGAGGCTGACAGCTACAAGCTGCCGGTCGAGGGCTTCCGTGCCGCGCGAAAGATCATAGAGGAATCGGTTCCCGGCGATGCCCGTCAGGTCAAACTCATAGGAACCTATTATGATGTGCCGGAGGTCACAATGACCTACGTGCCGGGCGACGACAGCTGGAGCAGCACCAAGAGGCTCGACGACAGTTGGGATCTCGTGAAGAAGGTACGCAAAAGTAACAGCAATTTCGGCAAGGTCAGTATCGTGTTCTATCCTCAGGTCTCCCTGATGAACCTTACACTCACGAAGGTATATACTTCCCTGTGGCAGCTTTCTCCTGCATTGGAGGTCTCCCTGTGGCCCGGCATGAAGTTCAGCTATCAGGTGAAGATACCGATAGTGAATGACGGCTATGGCAACTATGAGGACAAGGTGCATCCGGGTATGGTCACGCTGTCGCAGCGTTTCAGAGACCCATGGAACCTGAACGTGTGGGGCAAACTGACTTTAGGTACTTTCTCCAACAACCGTTATGGGGCCGCGCTGGAGCTGATGTATTATTTCCCGAATGAGCGTTTTTCCGTGGATACGCAGTTGGGGCTGCTCGCCAACTGTTACTACGACGGATTCATATTCAAGTTCTCCCGTAATTATTACTTCCGTTGGAACCTTGCTTTCAATTACTATTGGCCTGAGCAGGACACCCAGTTCACCTTGAGGGCCCAGCGTTTCCTGCTGGGGGACTACGGCATCAAGTACGAGATGATACGTCATTTCAGGCGCTGTTCGGTGGGCCTGTATGCGGAAAAGGCCATCGGGGCTGAACTCAACGTCGGCTTCCGTTTCCAGATAGCCCTGCCCCCCTTCCGGCAGAAGCGTTACGGCTATTATCCCAAGATCACAACGTCTTCCCAGATGGGCATATCCTATAACTCGAACAACGAACAGTACTATTATAAGGAGTTTCGTACGGAGGCTTCAGACAATATAATGAGTAAAAATTATTTTAACCCGTATTATCTTGAATCGAAGTTGCGTATGGAGTAGGAAAATTCCACAAATCCGTTGTGGTTTTTTTAAAAAAATTGGTATATTTGCGGAAATTGCTTTTTTTGGAAAGCATGTACTGCAAACAGTACTTATGTAAGTAGGAAAATGTTTAATTAATTTTCAATAAGATGAAAAGAATCATTTCGCTTCTTGCGCTTGCAGGTTTTGTAGTGGCCTGCCAGCCTGAGGAAATCGAGACTGCCTTTACCATAGACAACGCAGTCGCAACGATTACGGTAACTGCAACTGATGTAGCAACAGGAGCAGATGCTTTTGAAAACGGCGCTGACCTTACGGCAGGCGCTGGTACGGTTTCAAGAAATGTAGTGACAATTACCGGTACTCCTGCAATTTCAGCCCAGACAGTCGAACTTGTTGTGACCTACAATGGGGTATCTTACCCTGAGAGTGTGTACGTGAACAGCGTTCTTGCCGGTGGTCAGGCTGACTACAGCGTGAGCATAGTTGTCGGCGAGATTCCCGGCGAGTATACTTACGAGCTGGTTACCGACAGTTCAGAGGGTGAGGTACAGACCGAGTATGCTACCGGCTTCACTCACAACCATGCATATAACGATGAGGGATGGAGGGAAAATGCAACCGAGTTCATTGTGAATGTCACTGTTGACTACACGATTACATCCGGCTCTGAAGTTGTTGGATATGAGCTTCTTGATGCATCATTCGAGTCTGTTGCTCAGAGTTATTATGCTGCCTTGGATTCTGGTGTGTCCAGCGTAGATGATGTGCTCGAGTTCCAGGTTTCAGCGTGGTCAATCTTCCGCGCATGGCAGACCCGCACTGTTGTTACGACCGAGTATACCTTGTGGGCAACACTGGACGGTTCAGAAACTGAAGTTGCAAAGTACACCGTGAAGACTTATTACAGCACTTCAGCCGAGTACGAGGAAATGGCTCATCCTTCACACGCCGGACACTATGTTTATGGCCACGGCCATTCCGGCGGCGAGAACTCAGGTGGTGGTATTGTCTTCGCCGAGTAATAGGGTGTTTGTATAACTTGTAAAAAACAGAATTCGATATGAAACTTAAAGTTATCGCATTGTCAGCAGCATTCGCAGCAGCTGCGTTTGCCGCCAGTGCCCAGACTACTGAAAATATCAGCAAGGATATCTTTGTCGGAGGCGGTGTAGGCGTTATCTCCACCATGACTCCGGGTCTCAACACTCCTTCAGTATATGTGAACCTTCAGGTAGGTCACTATATCACTCCCGTATGGGGCGTGCGTGCGGTGATCGGCGGTCCTTTCCAGACCCTCAGCGCAAGCGAGAACACCGCTCTCATCACCAGCAGCGGTACTGACAGGTACTCTTCAAAGAACAAGCTCTTCGGTGAGTTGAACGCTGACATCATGGTTAACTTCAGCAACATCTGGGCTAAGGATCTTGCAAAGTTCGATGTTTACCTCTTCGCAGGTCCTACCCTGAACTTCTCCTCAGAGGGAACCAAGTTCTCTGCGTCTCAGACTGCTGATGTTTACACAGTTGAAGAGAGCGATGCCTTCAAGGTACGCATGGGTGCTACTGTAGGTCTCGGACTTGCCTACAACTTCACTCCTTCATTCGCTCTCGGACTCGAGGGTCGTCTTGGAGTCACTCCTTCAATCTTCGGAGACGCTGACGCTTACCGCAAGAATTCAGGTACCGCCCGCCTTTCACTCCAGGCTGTATGGAACATCGGTGGCAAGAACGGCAAGTCAGCCCGCGCTGCAGCCGCTGCAGCCGCTGCAGGCTACATCTCCAAGGAGGCAGCCGAGGCTCTTGCCCAGGAGGCTGTAGAGAACAATCCCAAGATTGTGGAGAAGATCGTAGAGAAAGAGGTAGTCAAGGAAGTGGAGAAGGTTGTCTACAAGTCAGCTCCTTCTTCTACCGCTATCTTCTTCGAGATCGGAAGCGCCAAGATCAGCGACAAGGATAAGGTACGCATCAAGCTCCTCGCCGAGGGTATCAACGCTACTGATGACGTAGTATACGAGGTAGCAGGCTACGCTGACAAGAAGACCGGCAGCTCAAAGCGCAACCAGCAGCTCGCAGAGCAGCGCGCCCAGGCAGTTTACGACCTCCTCGTTGAAGAAGGTGTAGACGCTGATCGTCTCGAACTTAAGGCATACGGCGGTGTAGATGCTATGTTCTACAACAACGATGCACTTTCACGTACCGTGATTGTTTCACAGAAATAATTTCGCAGGATAAAATCAAAAGGGCGAGTCGAAAGAAATTTGGCTCGCCCTCTTGTTTTGTCCGTACAGAATCTGCCCTTTGTGAGCATATTCAGACCACCGGACCTGAGTCCCATATTTGATTATAGGGACAATTTTACTAAATTTGCCATTCCGCGCTTGGATTCAGAGTGTGGCGTTTGTCTTGAATTCAAATTAAAATCGAAAAGATTATGAGAAAAATGATTCTTGTACTTGCTGCGCTGGCGGTTTCTATGTCAGCCATTGCGCAGCCCAGAACTCCGGGCTTTGATGTTTCGAGCCTTGACTATACCTTTACTACCGTCAAGGAAAATCCGATCACATCAATAAAGAACCAGGCTTCGAGCGGTACTTGCTGGGCCTATTCTACCCTGAGCTTCTTCGAGTCAGAGGCCATACGTCTCTGTAAGATAAAGGACACGCTCGACTATCCCGATTTCTCCGAATTTTTCGTGGTTTCACATTCCTATATGGACAGGGCAGTGAAGTATGTGCGTCTGGACGGCAACCTCACTTTCGGTGCAGGTTCGCAGGCTGAGGATGTGCTCACTGTTATCAGGGACTATGGTATTGTGCCCAATTCGGTTATGACCGGAATGAATTACGGTACCGAGCTGCCTGCCCAGTCAGAGCTTGATGCCGTATTGGAAGCATACGTGAAGGCTGTGTCGAGGAATCCGAACAGGACACTGACAACGGCATGGGCCCGTGGTTTCCAGGCAATTCTGGATGCCTACCTGGGAGAGCGCCCCGAGACTTTCGAGGTGGACGGAAAGATCTACACTCCCGAAACCTACAGGGATGCAATGAAAATCAGCCCCGATGACTACATTTCCCTGACTTCATACACCCATCATCCTTTCTATACCTGGTTCGCTCTCGAAGTGGCAGACAACTGGCGTTGGGACAAGATGTACAACGTTCCCATTGACGAGTTCATGGCAGTTATAGACAATGCTATCGAGAAGGGCTACACTATTGCGTGGGGCACTGACGTGAGCCATCCCGGCTTCACCCGTAACGGACTCGCCATACTCGTGGACGTAAAGGCTACTGCAGCAGGTTCAGATCAGGAACGCTGGGTAGGAAAGGAAGGAGAGCAGCCCGAGAAAGCTCCTGTAGTGATTGTGGAGAAGGAAGCTACTCAGGAGACCCGCCAGACGGATTTCGACAACAAGACCGTTACCGATGATCACGGAATGCAGATCTATGGTATTGCAACGGATCAGGACGGCAAGAAATATTACATGGTGAAGAACTCATGGGGCGAGACCGGCAAGTATAAAGGAATCTGGTATGCTACCGAGGCTTTCGTGAAGAACCAGACCCTCGACATCATGGTTCATAAAGATGCCCTGACCAAGGATCTTAAGGCCAGGTTAGGCATTAAATGAATTTAAGTAGGTTAATTCCCAATTTCGTAACCTCGATGAATCTCGTTTGTGGACTCATCGGGGTGGTTTTTGCTTTCGACTGTCGCTACGACCTGGCATTCTACATGATGCTCGCGGCGGCGGTGTTCGATTTCCTCGACGGTTTCGTGGCGAGGGCCATGAAAGCGGCTTCTGACTTCGGCAAGGAACTGGACTCGCTCTGCGATGTCGTGAGTTTCGGAGTGCTTCCTGCCCTGATTCTGTACAGGTTTATGTCGGAGAACGGTCACGGACTGCTCGCTTTCGTCCCCTTGTTGCTTGCGGTTTTCAGTGTCCTGAGATTGGCCAAGTTCAATACGGATCCGAGACAGTCCGGTTCTTTCATCGGTCTTGCAACCCCGGCCAGTGCCCTGTTATGCGGGGCTTTGGCCTGCTTCTCCTTCATGACCCCGGATTCCGGCCTTGCGGGCTGGATGTCAGGTCCGGTGTTCATTCCTGTGCTTACCCTGCTGTTGTGCGTGTTGCTGGTATGCGAGCTGCCAATGTTCGCTTTCAAGTTTCATCGCACAGATCCGTCGGTGCTTAATGTGGAGAGAGGGCTGACTGTGCTTGTGGCCCTGCTCGCCCTTGTTGCCTGCATAGCACTCTCCCTGCACTGGTCGGTTGTGGCAGTTGTTGTGATATTGTTTTATGTCCTCGAAAATCTCATAGTCTCGCTTTTCAAGATTGCCTGAGCATTTATGTTTAAAATCAGCATACAAGCGGAAGAAATAGAGAAATTGCCCTTGGGAGCCTTTCCCGGAAAGATAATCGTCATTGACAAGATGGGCGTGGAGTATGCCAAGGCGGTGGCATATCTGCTTCGGCAGAAGGTCATAGGCTTCGACACCGAGACCCGGCCGGTATTCACCCCCGGACATCCTCACCATCATCAGGCCTTGCTCCAGCTTTCAGGACCTGACAGGGCTTACCTGTTCAGGATGAACAAGATGGGGCTGAGAAAGTTGCTGAGCAAGGTGCTTGCCTGCCCCTCCATAATCAAGGTCGGGGCTGCGGTTCACGATGACATACGCGGGCTGCAATATCACAGGAGTTTCAAGCCCAAGGGTTTCGTGGATTTGCAGAAAATCGTCTATCAGTGGGGCATAAGGGACAAGAGCGTGAAGAAGATGGCGGCCATAATACTCGGTTGCCGCATTTCCAAGACCCAGCAGTTGTCGAATTGGGAGGCAGAGAACCTGTCCCAGGCCCAGAAGATGTACGCCGCCACGGATGCATGGATATGTCGGGAAATGTACATGAAGCTCCTCAGTTCGGAAAAGCATCCGTTGACACCGGAGCAGATGATGCCGCAGAATCCGGCGGCTTCCAAACAGCCTGTGCAAAATGCTCCCGCGAATGTAGAGGAGAAGAAGGAAGACAAACCGAAGGCTGCTGCAAAGAGGCATACGCATAGGCGCAGGAAAGCGAAAAGCAAGGCTACAACAGATGCACCTGCAGAAACACCGGCAGTAAAGCAGGCTACGGCAGTTCAGGCAGGCGAGAAAGCTCCTGCAAAACGCCGCAAGCCGCACCATCGCAGAAAAAAAACAGTAACAAACCAGTCGGAAAATGGCAAGAATAATCCTGAAAAAAGGTCGTGACGAATCCCTGAAACGTTTTCATCCATGGATTTTCAGCGGTGCTGTGGCCCGAATCGAGGGTTCGCCGGCTGAAGGAGACTTGGTTGAAGTGTACGATTGTCAGGGCAAGTTCCTGGCCATGGGGCATTATCAGATAGGCTCCATTGCAGTGAGGGTGCTTTCGTTCAGCGATGACCCCCTGTCTCCGGATTTCTGGAAATATCGCTTGTCTGTGGCACTGGAAGTCAGGCGCAGCATGGGTCTGACAGAGTCCGGCTCCACTACCTGTTTCCGTCTGGTTCATGGCGAGGGCGACGGACTTCCGGGACTGATAATAGACTGGTATGACGGGGTTTGTGTACTGCAGGCCCATTCAGCCGGAATGTTCAGGGCCAAAATGCGTATCTGCGAGGCTCTTAAGGAGATATTCGGAGACGAACTGAAAGCGGTTTATGACAAAAGTTCCGGTACGGCTCCTTTCAAGGCCGGACTTGAACTGGTGGACGGATATCTTTACAGGAAGGAGGGCTTCTCACTTTCGGAACACACGGTTCTGGAAAACGGAAAGTCTTTCATCGTGAATTGGGAAGAGGGGCAGAAGACCGGCTTTTTCCTCGACCAAAGGGAGAATCGCGCCCTTGTGGGACGCTATGCCGCAGGACGCAGGGTGCTGAACCTTTTCTGCTATACCGGTGGCTTTAGCGTATATGCCCTGGCCGGTGGCGCGGAACTGGTACATTCGGTTGATTCCTCAGCCCGTGCCATGACCCTGCTGGAACGCAATATGGCCCTGAATGCGGAAATCTTCGGATCAAGCACCGTTTGCGAGGGCTTTACTACGGATGCGATAGACTTCCTCGGAGCAAGCGAGCCCGGAATGTATGACATGATGATAGTGGATCCGCCTGCATTCGCCAAGCACAGGGGCGCACTGAACAATGCCCTCAGGGCCTACCAGAGGCTGAACGAGGCCGCGATTTCCCGTGTCGCTCCGGGAGGACTGGTCTTCACTTTCAGTTGTTCGCAGGTGGTGGACAAGATAAGTTTCGCAAATACGGTGTTCACCGCTGCAGCGCATACGGGACGCAGTGTGCGCATAGTTGACAGGTTGTGCCAGGGCCCTGACCATCCGGTCAGCATCTACCATCCTGAAGGAGAGTACCTCAAAGGACTTGTGCTCTTTGTAGAATAATCAGGATTCCGCTTCTATCAGTTCTACGAGCTTGTCTATGGCCTCGCTGTCGGGAATATGCCTGAGTACGGGGCTGCCCTTGCGGTAGATGGACACCTTGCCTCCGCCTTCGCCCACATATCCCCAATCGGCATCGGCCATTTCGCCGGGTCCGTTCACTATGCAGCCCATTACGGCTATGACAACGCCCTTCAGATGAGAGGTACGGGCCTTGACAGCCTCGAAAGTCTCCTGAAGCTTGTACATGGTGCGGCCGCAGCCCGGACAGGCGATGTATTCGGCCTTGTAGAAACGCCTGCGTGCCGCCTGCATTATCTCGTTTTCCAGATATTCCGATACGCCTGCCGAAGCCGGGATAGAGTCAATTTCCCGTCTGAGCAGCTTGGGCCCCCATTCTATTGCGGTATCGAGCATCGTATCGCCCTTTTTGCCCTCCGCTATGTATTTGGCCACGGGGATTTCGTTCACGGGAGGCTCTGTGAGGGAAACCCGGATGGTGTCTCCTATGCCCTCCTGCAGCAAGGTCGCGATACCTATGCAGGACTTGATGCGTCCGCTGTCACCGTTGCCCGCTTCCGTAACACCGAGGTGCAGTGGGAAAACCGTTCCGGCTTCCTGCATCAGCTTGACCAGTTCACGATAGGCCTGGGTCATTACTACCGTGTTGCTGGCCTTCAGTGACACCACTACCTGACGGAAGTCCTGTTCCACGCACATGTTCACCCATTCCATAGCGGCAGTCGCCATTGCAAAGGGCGTGTTGCCGTAACGCTCGGTGATGTAGCTGCCGAGCGAACCGTGGTTCAATCCTATGCGTATTGCTGTGCCGTTCTCGCGGCATACCTCAATCAGTTTCTTGAACAGTTCGCGGGCCTTGTCGTGGTCCGGATGAAAGTTCCCCGGATTGATGCGAACTTTTTCGACTGTTGAAGCCGCCGCGATAGCTGTTTCGGCGGAGAAATGTATGTCAGCGACAAGCGGTACCCAGCATCCGGCCTCGCGCACGCGGCGTTTGATTTCGGCAAGATGAGGGATGTCCTGCTTGCCCGGCACGGTGATTCTTACCATTTCGGCCCCTGCCGCAGCCAGTTCAAGGCACTGGGCCACCGTGGCTTCCACATCTGAAGTGTGGGTGGTACACATGGTCTGGACGACTACGGGCGCCCCGCCGCCCATCACCAGTTTATCGCCTATTTTTACGGGAATTGTTTTCAGACGCTCCATAGACTGCTTCATAAGCCTCTTTTCGTAATTGTTTATGGGTCTTGCCGTAACGCTTGCCGAGGTGGAAATGCAGGCCTACCGTGGCCATTATGTCTATAGGGTATGCGTAACGGTAATAGTATTGGCTCGCGTAGTCAGGTTCATAGAGACTGGACCATGACCAGCGCAACATGCAGTTGAAATGTATTTCCACGGGGTCGAACACGAAAGCAAAGCCGGCTCCGGCCAGCAGTCCGTAGTCCGCCCTGTACTCGTAGTCCCTGAAACTGTTGGTGTAGGTCTCGTCAAGGGTAGGACCGCTGCGCTCTATGCTCATACGCCAGCCGCCGTATACTCCAAGGTCTATCAGGAACTTGAAGGGATCGGCGTCAATGTGTCCTTCCGCCATCATCGGGACTTCGAACACCCTTATCGAGCACCAGGTGGCACCGTCCACATCATCGGAATTGCCGGTTTCCTCGTCCTCCTTGAAAGTATAGCCCTCATTGCCCATCTGCACCCCGAATTTCACTGCGAAATAGGGATAGACATCGAACATCTTGCAGTGCTTTGTGTACATGATGCTGATGAAGTTCGGGGCGTACACGAAGCCCCGGTTGCTTTTGCTGGGACTGAAATACATGTTGGAGAAGGTCACGCCGTAGTTTACGCCTATCATGGAATAGTCGTTCATCAGCTTGGGCATCTCGTAATCGTATTCGTCAAACATGTAGAACCAGCTTGTGTCGGTGCTCTCGGTGAAACTCTCCCCGGAGGAGAGTTTCTTTGCACGGCGCCCCCTGGCGGAACTTGCTTCAACTTGTTCCGACCTTGCCGTCGAATCGTTGCTGACTGCCGGAAACATTATTGCTGAAGAATCCGTCAATGCCATCACTGAGATGCTGTCAGGAAGCACCATTGCCGAGGAATCGGCAAAAGTCCTGATTGAACTGCTGTCAGAGATTGTCTTTTGGGATATTCTGCCCGAAAGACCAACTGTCCGTATGGCGGTGGAATCGTTTTCCGTCTTCATAGTGCGGATGCCGGCCGGGGATTTCGGTGTCGCGATGGCCGAGGAATCCGGAGCGGCCGGAAGCGCGGCGCTGTTCCTTACTGTCGTCAGTTGCTGTGCGTTCAGGGCACATGCCGCGACTAACGATGCCAAGAATGTCGGTATTCCGTATTTCCTAATCATTGTCGTCAAAGAGGCTGGGAATGTTTACGGTCTGTTCCAGCTCGGCTGAAGCCGGAATGTTGATGTAACTGCTGCCGTTGAGCTCGTAGAAGAGGACTTTTTCCGGCTGTTTGTGTTCGAGCAGCGAGCCGGTATCCACGTAGGAATTCCGGTTCTTGTCCTCGGTGATGCGTATGCAGTATTTCCCTTCTTTGAGGTAGGGGAATTTGAGGACGCTGTCTGAGTCTATCACATAGTTCCTCTGAACCTTGTCGCGCTTCTCGTCCAGAAGGTCGATTATGAGCTTGCGGTTCACTCCCACAAAATTCAGGATAAGCGTGCTCAGTTTGTCGTCATCGGGAAGCTTGCATTTCACCTCCGTGCTGTCGGAATAGAAGCCGTTCACATCGCGGAATGCCCTGTGGGGGATTTTCAGGCGGTATTCGTAACCTTTCAACATTGTAACCTCGGGGCGTATGATGTAGCGGCGCAGGTTCGTGGAATCCCGCTCCACGGTGAATTTGCCGGTGTCTATCTGCTGACGAGGGGTGACATACGAGAAAATCATGGAATTGAAGTTCTCGTAGATGATGGGATTGCTGAACTCCAGTATGTAGCCGGTCTGCTCTATGGTTTCCGGGGTTGCGGTGAGCGTATAGTTACAGGTGGTGTCGCTATGGACGATGTCCCTGCGGGAACGCTTTGAATATGTGCGCTTCTCGTTGTCGAGAGTCAGGTTGACGCTTTCGGTTTCGGGGCGCAGCACGCCGAGGGAGTCGGTCTTGTAGTAGTCCACGCTGATGCGCATGGTGTCCGGGGCGGCACGCCGGCTGTTTATCCACAGCAACAGACAATCGCGCTGGAGGTTGAACTCGCTGATTATCTGTGTGGGATAGAAGTCGTTGATGGTTACGTCGTTGACGATGGCGTTCTGAGCCATGAAAGTGATGTATGCAGCCCTCTCGGAGGTGCGCTCGCGATTGTACAGATACTGTTTGCTGGGGATTTCGCGGAAAAGTTTCAACTCATGCTCACTGGTGCGGGCAAGGCAGGCGAGGGTGTCCAGCATGTCGTAGCGCAGCAGTTCGCGGACCGTGTCGGAAGCGTGCATCACTGGCTGTATGAGGGAATCGGCGAAGGCCACGAGCTCAGTTTCGCTGTTCAGCAGATAGTCGTTGTTCTTGTCGTTGATGGCATATAGCCGGTACAGCGTGTCCTGGATGAAAGGTATCACGAAGAAACCCCAGTCGTCGGTCTTGGCGACGGCTGCCGGAAGGGTCTTGAAGAGGGCCGAGTCGCTCATGTCCTTGTGCAGGATGACGGTGGCACCCTTGACCGGTTGCAGGGTGTTGCAGTCCACTACCGTACCCGTCACCATCATGGAATCCAGGCGGTCTCCGGTGGAGAAAGCGTAGGAATAGCCCGCAAACATGTTACCCTCGTTGGTATCGGCTATGGCGTCGGTGAAACTGAGGGTGTAGGTGGTGTTGGGAAGCAGGGCCTCCTCGAAAGTGATTATCAGGTTGCGGCCGCGCAGCTTGGAGGTAGGACTTTTCTTCTGGGGAGGGGAGAGCACGATGTTGGTCGAGGTCTTGATAGTGACGTACTCGTTGAAAGTGAACACGAAAGACGCGCCTTCAAGGGGTACGTTGGTGGCTCCCGGCAGGGGTACGATGTTTATGATGTACGGGGGAATCGTGTCCTTGTCACCGCCGGAAGGCGATTCCGTGGTATTGGCGCAGGAGTTTGTGAACATCATCGGCAGCAATATGGCGGCCACGATGAGAATCAATGGAAGAAAACGTTTCATCATATATCAGTGCGCACTACGTCCTGTATTCCGTCGATTTCCTTGAGTCCCTCGCCCATCGTGTTGAGTATGCTCTTGTCCTTGACGAGCAGCTCGATGTAGCCCTCGAACACGCCCTCATCAGTGGAGAGGTAGAGCTTGCGCATGTTGATGCCGAGGGTTTTGGAAATGAATGAAGATATTTCGCTGAGCAGTCCCAGGCGGTCTATGCCCTTGAGCGAGATGCGGACGGGATAGTCGCGGTTCATCGAGGTCCAGTTGGGCACGACCATGCGGTTGCCGTAGCGGCTGGCGAGCCTTTCTGCCACGGAGCAGGACTTTTTGTGTACGTTGATTGTATGCTCGTCGATGAAGAAGCCGATGAGGGGGTCTCCCGGTATGGGGTTGCAGCAGTCCGCAAGCACATAGTTGATCTGGTCGCTGCTTGAAGCCCTGATGCCCTTCATGTTGGGCTTGCCGCTTCCGGATGAAAGCTTGTCCTCATCGAGTATGGTGCGGAACTGTTCCGGTCCGAGAGCTCCGAGTCCGACGCGGAAGTAGAATTCCTCCTTGTCTTTCAGCTGGCAGTAGTCCATGAAGCGGCTGAGGGTCTTGGCTTCGTTCTTGCGACCCATGAGTTTCAGTCTTTCCTCGAAGATTTCCTTGCCCTCCTCTGCTATCTTGCTCCGTTCGCTGCGGAAATAGTCGATGACTTTGTTCTTTGCGCTGCGGGTCTGCAGGAACCGGAGCCATTCGCGCTTGGGAGTGGCGTTCGCTGCGGTGATGATTTCCACCTGGTCTCCGGATCTCAGCACGTATGACAGCGGAACGAGTTTCATGTTCACCTTGGCGGCTATGGCCGTGTTGCCTATGTGGGTGTGTATCATGTAGCCGAAGTCGAGAGCGGTTGCCCCGGCCATTATGGACTTCTGGTCGCCCTTGGGAGTGAACACCACTATTTCCGAACTTACGAGGTCGCGGTGGATTATGTCGAGCAGTTCGAGTGCGCCCACATCGTTGCTGAGCAGGATTTCCTGGATTTGGCCCAGCCATTTGTCGGTCTCGGAGTCGTTGTCCGTGATGTAACCCTCGTTCTTGTAGGCCCAGTGGGCGGCGATACCCATTTCGGCGATGTCGTCCATGCGCTGCGAGCGTATCTGCACTTCCATCCATACGCCGGCATGGCTCATCAGGGTGCAGTGCAGTGCTTCGTAACCGTTGTTCTTGGGATGGTTCACCCAGTCACGCCGCCTGGAATCGTTCTCGCTGTAGAGATTCAGGATGATGTTCTGTATCGCGAAGGCCTCGGCGCGTTCGGAGGTGATGTCGTTGCCGATAGGGGTGTAGATGATGCGCACGGCGTAGAGGTCGAATATCTGCTCGAAGGGCACGTGCTTGGTGTGCATCTTGTACCAGATGGAGTAGGGGGTCTTGATGCGCTTTTTGATTATGCATTTGTGACCCGCCGCCTCGAGGGCGCTGCGTATGGGCGCGATGAAGTCGTCGATGTCCTTGTCCCTTGTGGCTATGTTCTCGTTGACGCGGGCGGTGATGTCGTTGTAGTCCTCGGGCTCCTTGAATTTCAGCCAGATGTTCTCCATTTCGGACTTTACCCCGTAGAGACCGAGCCTGTGGGCTAGCGGAATGAAGATGAACATGGTCTCGGAGAGTATCTTGTCCCTCTTGTGTTCGGGCATGAAATCGATGGTGCGGCAGTTGTGCAATCTGTCGGCGAGCTTTATGAGCACCACCCGGATATCGTCGTTGAGCGTGAGCAATATGCGCTTGAAATTCTCCGCCTGAAGACTTTCCGTGCTTATGGCCGCTCCCTTGCGGTCCTCGTTGTCCAACACGGTCTTTATCTTTGTGAGTCCGTCCACCAGCGAGGCTATCTTGTCCCCGAACAGGCTGCGTATGTCGTCCACGGTGTAGCCGGTATCCTCTACCACGTCGTGCAGCAGGGCGGCGCAGATGGACTTGTAGCCCAGTCCGATTTCGGTTATGACGATTTCTGCAACCTGAATGGGATGCAACATGTAGGGCTCGCCCGAGCGGCGCCGGACATTCTTGTGCGCCTGGTTCGCAAACTCGTAAGACTTCTGGACCATGCGCAGTTCGTCCCGGTTGCGACAGCGTCTGCGCGCGTGCTCATAGAGGGTTGCGTATTCCCGCTCTATAAGGCAATAATCATCTTGTGTAAATTCAGAAAAGCTCATTGCTATCTATGCTCACTGTCCCATTCGAGGACGGTATATTTTTCAACATTATGGAAGCCGTAACACAGCTCCGCACCCATTATTATTATCTGCCAACTGAAATTCAGCCAGGTAAGGAAGAGGGGGATGGCGGCAATCATTCCGTACACCCGGTTGAGCCTTCCTACGAAAAGCTGAGTTTCGAGGTAAAGATACTGAAATACTACGAATATTATGGCGGTGTACAGCGCGGCTTTCAGCGCATACTTGTATTTTACCCTGGTTGCCGGGATAAAGGTGTACATCGCGGAGAAGGTAAAGGCGCATACGATATAGAAAGTCATGTATCCCAGGATTTTCGGCAGGAAGCGCACATTGGACACATCTATGCCTATGAGACTGGTGATGTTGGAGTAGAACGCGATTCCTGCACCGAAGACTATTATTATGAAAGGCAGGAGTATCAGAGCCATCAGATAGAAGCCGAAACGCTTGTAAATCTTGCGGGGAATCTTCCTTATGCCCCAGACATTGTTGATTACGCGCTCCACCTGGAACATGAGCCAGATTATCGCCCAGAGCAGGACTATCGCGGAAACCGCTCCCAGTCCGCCCTTCTTGACGGACTCCAGCACCTCAGAGCACCTTACCATGATTATATCCACCACTTCTCCGCTGTTCGGAAAGACGCTGTGCAGGATTTCGGGTATCTTCCACGAAAGACCCATGCCGTCCGTTACGGCGAAGATGATAGCGAGCAGCGGTATTGCCGCAAGAGCGACGAAATATGCCAACGCGACGCATTGGAAGCCCATCCTGTTCTGGTCGAAAGTGCTCAGCGTGATGCGTGTGACCTTGACCGCCCTCACGAGCTTGGCGTAGCCCCTGCTGCATGCGGAAGTGTCGATAGTCCAAATCCTTTCGGTAAACAGATCCAGTATTTTTCCTGCAATCTTCATCCGTCAAAACAGTTCTTGCTGAATTATTGTCGGCTCTGCGTTGTCTCCATGTTTCTTTCCGTCCCCGGAGACCTCAGGAAGCATGGCCCGCAGTTCGTCCTCGCTGATTACGGGTATGCCGAACTTTTCGCATTGCTTGAGTTTCTCCGGTCCGGGCTTGCTTCCGGCTACGAGGTAGTCCGTCTTCTTGCTCACCGACCCGGTCGTCTTGCCGCCGTGCGAGGCAATCAAGGTCTTCAGCGCGTCCCGGCTTATGCTGAAATTTCCGGATATGACTATGGTCTTGCCGCTCAGGGCTTCGGACATCTGCGTTTCGGAAGCATCCATACTGAACTGCAATCCGCTCTCTCTCAGCCGTTTGATTTCTTCCACCTGCACGGGGTCATGCAGGAAACCGTAGACGCTTTGCGCCACTACCGCCCCCACGTCGTTCACTTCGGTCAGCTGCTCTATGTCAGCGGCGGCGAGACTGTCTATGTCCTTGAAATGTCGGGCCAGGGTCTTTGCCGTGGTCTCTCCCACATGGCGTATGCCCAGGGCGAACAGCACCCGTCCGAAAGGCACCGACTTGGATGCTTCCACGCTGTTGAGGAAAAGCGTGGCGAGTTTTTCCTGCCAGCCCTCAAGTCCGAGGAGCTGGGAAGTGCGTATGCGGTAAAGGTCCGAAGGCATGGTGGCCAACCCGCTGTTGTACAACTGCTCAATTCTGGCCTCGCCTGCGAGTATGTCCATGGCCTTGCGTCCGACGAAATGTATGAGCCGCCCCTTTATCTGCATCGGACAACCGTCACCGTTGGGACAGAACCACTTGGCTTCATCTTCCTCCTTGACCAACGGTGTTCCGCAGTCAGGGCAGGTCTTGGGAAATTCAGGCTTGACTGAATCCGCCTTGCGCCGGCTGAAATCCACACCGGTGATTTTCGGGATAATCTCGCCGCCTTTCTCCACGAACACGTAATCGCCTATGCGGACATCGAGGCTTTCCATGATGTCGGCGTTGTTGAGGGTGGCACGTTTGACGGTCGTTCCTCCGAGTTGCACGGGAGCGAGGTTTGCCACGGGAGTCACCGCTCCGGTGCGTCCCACCTGATAGTCTATGCTCTGGAGTTCGGTGCAGGCCTGCTCCGCCTTGAATTTGAAGGCTACGGCCCAGCGGGGAACCTTGGAAGTATAGCCGAGTGAACGCTGGCTGTCGAGTTCGTTGATTTTCAGCACCACGCCGTCAGTTGCAAAAGGCAGATCGGCGCGATGTATATCCCAATATGCGATGAAGTCCCTGATTTCGGAAATGTTCCTGCACAGCCGGCGCTCGCCGGATATGGGAAGTCCCCAGGATGCTGCGGCGTTCAGGGCATCCCAATGCGACGCGAAGTTCACGGATTCCGCAGGGATATGGTAGAGCGTACACATGAGTCCGCGGTGCGCGACTTCTTCGCTGTCGAGGAGTTTGAGCGAGCCGGAAGCGGCGTTTCGCGGATTGGCAAACGGAGCTTCATCATTGTCTGCACGTTCTGCGTTCAAGGCTTCGAAAGCCGCATAGGGCATAAGCACCTCGCCGCGTATTTCCAGGTCTTCGGGATAATCGCCGTGCAGGCTTTGCGGTATATTGGATATGCGTTTGGCATTTTCGGTTACGTCGTCCCCCATGATTCCGTCTCCCCGGGTGAGAGCCTGGTGCAGACGTCCGTTCCTGTAGTTGAGGCAGATTGCCGTACCGTCGAATTTGAGTTCGCAGCTGTATGTGAAAGTGTTGCCGCCGAGAGCCCGTTCCGCCCTGCCTACGAAATCTTCTATCTCACTGATAGAATAGGTGTTGGCGAGGGAAAGCATGGGATAGCGGTGGGGCCTTTGGACGAAGTTCCTCTGGCCGGTTCCGCCCTTGCCAGCGAGGTCGGAACCCACATGGTGGGTGGGGGAGTCCGGTGAGTCGAATTCGGGATACTGTGCTTCGAGGGCCTCCAATTCGTGCATGAGCGCATCGAATTCGAAGTCGGACACAACGGGGTCGTTGTCTATGTAGTAGCGTCGGTTGTACTCGTCCAACAACTCGCGCAGTTGCAGAATTCTGCTCTCTATTTCCCGTATCTCCATAAACTACAAATATAAGCTTTTTTTGTGATACTCGGCCTTTGTATGTGGATTGGGGTTTTATCTGCGTTGCGGTTGCCTTTGAAGATTGGCTTGAAGCCTGTATCGGAGAGCCGGCGTAGCGGTCAGAGAGACTATTGGACGGAAAATTCGTATCTTGGAGGCTCAATGCTATGATAGAAAATCTCCTGATTCCATACATTTCTCCGAGGTATGCTTCCGAGCCTGCATATCGGGAGGGGCATGTGCGCATAGTCAATCCCTTGCCGGGGAGGTCTGTGCTCGGTCTGCACGTTCCGGACATGAAGAAGTTGTCCCGTGAACTGGCCCGCAGGCCTGATGCCATGTCGTTCCTTGACGGGCTGGAAACCGCTGCCGGGCGTGGTGACTGCCTTTATTATGAGGAAATTGCCGTATGGGGTCTGATGCTGGCTTGCATGAAGGTCTCTCCTGAAGAACGTTTTGCCCGGCTTGACAAATTTGTCCCGCAAATTGATAACTGGGCGGTGTGCGACCTTGTGTGCAGTGCTTCCAAGTGGGCTGCAAAAATTTCCGATGCCGGGAAAAAGGAGGGACTTTGGGAATATCTGGACAAGTGGTGGCGTTCCAGGAGGGAATTTGAACTGCGTTTCGCCATAGTATTCTCCATGTGCTATTTTCTTGACTCAGACTGGATTGACAGAGTGTTCGAGAAACTCGAGGAAATAGAGTTTGGCAGCGTGGTTTCCGAATATGTCTATGGCGGAAAGTTCCCGAAACAGGGTGCAGGCGCTCAGGTGAAAAGCAGCTTGGTGCGAGACGGAGACGGATATGCGCTTGAGGGAGAGAAGGCCGGCACTGTGCTGGGCCCTGAGCCGTATTATGTCCGTATGGGAGTTGCATGGCTGCTCGCCACGGCTTTGGCCAAGTTGCCGGACGAGACCAGAACCTATCTGCGCAGCTGTTCCCTGCCGGAAGATGTGCTGAAACTTTATGTCCGCAAGGTCCGGGAATCTTTCAAGACACGCAATGTCTCTCCGTTTTGAGGAGCGCTTTCAGGCTACATCTGTTTCGGGCTTCTTGCGCAGTTCGTTATTTCGTTATTTTCATGAGCGTTTGGAACTTATATGAAAAATGTCTACCTTAATCGTTTGTTGTTAACTGATAATCAAAACCAAAATTTATAAGATATGAAAAAGATTATTCTGATTCTTGCAGCCTTGTTTTTCTCATTCATGTATGCAAATGCCCAGTACAGGCCCGGCAAGGGAGATTTTTCAACTGAAATGTACTATACCCCGGGAGAAAGTACAAACAGACAGTTCACTCTGCCGGACTATGGGGTGAAAGTCAGGATGTTTTTTAACGAGAGGATGGCAGTGGGCCTTAATTTTGGTCTCAATTCAAATTCGACAGAAATAATTGATAATGGCTATGTGCCAGATGCTATAGCTGTAGAGAATTCCGAATTCGCGATAACATTTATACCGGGATTTGAGTATCATTTCACTAAGTTTGAAAGAGTTTCCCCTTATTTTGGAGCGGCAATACTTTTCAGTAAAGGCTATTATAGCTATAATAGAAGCACCGTAACAGGCACCAACTATGACGATGAGGCTTCATCTGGTTTAGCCTTAGGGGCGATGCTAACAAGCGGCGTGGACGTATATGTCTGCAAGGGTCTGTATGTCGGTCTGGAATTCGGTCTTGGAACTGAATTGAACTTTACTAAAGTGGGAGGAATAACGGAAGATTTTATTACAAGCAGAACGTTTGGCTTCTTTGCAACACCTTCACTTAGAATAGGTTGGTTCTTTTGAGTAGTTTCCTGTCCTACTTAAGTCCGGATTTCTGTTAAACTGCGGCTCACTTTTCTTGTTGTTAAATCCGAGAAGATTGCTTAAATTTGTGGGATTTAATATTTCGATGACTACAATGAAAGATTCTGTTATTATTCTGTGCGGCGGCGGCCCTGCTCCGGGTATGAACACCGTAGTATGTTCCGTCGCAAAAACCTTCCTTGCAAACGGTTACAGGGTAATCGGACTGCATGGCGGTTACAGCGGACTTTTCTCCAAGACCCCCAGGATCGAGGACCTCGATTTCTACAAGGCAGATGCCTACTTCAATCGTGGAGGTTCCTATCTCCAGATGAGCCGCTTCAAGCCTACAGACGAGGATTTCGAAAACAACTTTAACCTTGAGCTTTTCTCAGAGAACAACATCAAGCTCCTGGTTACGGTGGGTGGCGACGATACGGCTTCTACTGCCAACCGCATTGCGAAATTCCTTGAGAGAAAGCAGTATCCCATCAAGAACATTCATGTTCCCAAGACCATCGACAACGACCTGCCCCTGCCTGACAACACCCCCACTTTCGGATTTACTTCCGCTCAGGACGAGGGCGCACACATAGCACGCACCGTTTATGAGGATGCGCGCACCTCAGGTAACTGGCTGCTGATTTCCGCAATGGGCCGTTCTGCAGGCCACCTTGCGCTCGGCATCGGAGAGGCTACCCACGCCCCCATGACCATTATCCCCGAGATGTTCGACAAGACTGCTATCAGTATTGATAAAATCATAAAACTTACACTTTCCACCATAATTAAGCGCTTGATTCTCGGCCTCGGTTACGGTACCGTAGTTGTGGCTGAGGGCGTGTTCCATGACCTCGCTCCCGAAGACATCAAGGCCGCCGGAGTAAACATGACCTATGACGAGCACGGACATCCCGAACTCGGCAAGATCTCGAAGGCAGTGCTTTTCAATGAACTTCTGGAGAAGGAAATAAAGAAACTCGGATTGAAGGTGAAGACCCGTCCCGTGGAGATTGGCTACGACGTGCGTTGCCAGGATCCCGTGGCTTACGACCTCTCCTATTGTTCGAGACTCGCCATGGGCGTTTACACTCTGTATTCCAAAGGAGAAACCGGTTGCATGGTATATGTGAATGCTGCCGGCGAGGCCGCACCTCTCTACCTGCATGATCTGCAGAACGAGGAAGGCAAGATCCCTCCCCGTCGCGTGGATATGAACGGCGGAATTGCACGTAACTACTACGAGCACCTCTGCCATTTCATCACCCCTGCCGACTATGAGGCAGCAAAGGCATACGTGCCCAATCCCGAGGATTACGACTTCAATAAGATACTCGGCTGGTAACCGGCTGAACTGTTCTACGACAGTTTGAGTATAATCAAGGCGGACCGATGCGGCCCGCCTTTTTTCGTTTTACCCCTCAGTCTGCTGTCGCAGCCAGCTCCCCCGGGAGCACGACGGTATGTCGGGGTCACGCTTACGGCTTCGCTTGCGCTATCGCACAGGCTAGGCGCGAGCGCTTTCCAGTAAGAAGTCTTTCTCCCCGGCCACGAGCGTTTTCCGGCAAGTAGCCTTTCTTCCCGGTCTGGTATTCATCGTTTCGCCAGCCATCGCCTGCCGACATGATTTTTCTCCATCACTCCGCTGAAAAGTTCCAGATGGACGGTGTACTGCCCGGCCCCTGCGCTTCGCTACACCGCCAACTCGTACGGTTTCTTCTTGCCCTCTCCACCTGCACCGGTGTTCCTCCCCCACACCCAGTCTGCTGCCGTGCTTAATCGTTTATGAAAACATCCACCTACCTACGAAAACGGAAATTTTCTTAAAAAACGTATAAATGTGACGAACGTCCGCTGCATGCCGCAATATTTCACCTATATTGTCCGCCGGTTCGTCCGGTTCTTCGTGCCATAACAACCGCACCGGGACCCGCGTTCCAACGACATTTTTAGTTTAACTCATAAACCTTTTACTTAAATGAAAACTTTAAGCAAAATTTCTTTGTCAGACCGCTATGTCAATCTGCTCTCTGACGTAGGCTTCAAGGTCATCTTCGGCGACGGCCGCAACGCAGACATCCTTACCGACCTCCTGAACACCATCCTCTCGCCGCACGGAGTGCATATCCACTCCATTTCCTATGCTCCGACGGAATATTTCGGCGAGGACATCGACCGCCGCTCCATCCACCTCGACCTGCACTGCATCAACTATGACGGCTCGGACATACTCGTGGAAGTCCAGCTCCACCACCAGGCCAACTTTTTCCTTCGTTCCTTCCGTTACGCCTCACGGCTCTTCTTCAGCAGGACCATCCACGGGAGGGACCCCTTCGCTGCCATCAAACCCGTCTACTATATCGGCATCCTCGCAGACGACTTCCGCTGGGATAATCAGATGGACACATGGGTTGACCAGTACATCTCACGTTTCTCCTTCCGCGAAGATTCCAAACTTTTCTGTCCACTTCCGGAATTTTCCCTTAATTTTGTGGAACTGAACCGCTTCGACAAGCAAATCCACGAATGTACGGCATACATGGACAAGTGGTGCTTCGCGCTCAAGAACCTCGGGAGAGTCGAGAAACTGCCGTCCGAACTCCAGTCCGAGATCTTCGAGAAACTATTCGACGCGTGCGAAATCGAGAGGTTCACACCGCAACAGAAACAGGAATACGAGGAGTTTATGAGAACAGTCGACGATTACGAGAGCATCATCTACACTGCGCACTTAGACGGTGTCGCTGAGGGGGAGGTCAAGGGGCGTGCTGAAGGAGAGGCCAAAGGACGTGCTGAAGGAGAAGCGAAAGGGCGTACTGAAGGTCGTAGCGAGGCCAAGGCCGAGGTTGCCAGGAACCTGTTAGCCATGAACATGCCGGCAGTGGACATCGCAACCGCCACTGGATTGTCCTTGGAGGAAATAGCGGCTTTGTAGGACAGCTTTTACCCCTCAGTCAGCTCGCAGCCAGCTCCCCAGGGAGCATGACGGCGTGTCGGGGCCACGCCTACGGCTTCGCTTGCGCTATCGCACAGGCCAGCCGTGGGCGTTTTCCGTGTGGAGCCGTTATCCCCAGTCAAGAGCACTTATAGTAAGCAGTCTTTGTCCCCAGACGCCGCGCTTCGCTACGCCGCCCGCCTGATGGCGGGCCTGCTAAGCAGGGAAGTCGCATCTTTTACTAAGACTCCACGGGTGTTTTCCGATAAGGAGCCTTTGTCCCACAGCCCCTGCGCCTCGCCGCGCCGCCCGCCCGACGGCGGGCCTGCTAAGCAGGGAAATTTTCGGCGGGGTGGACATTTTGGGTGATGAAATTTGCGTAATACATTGATTTGCATCTCTTTGCAAAGATCATTGCTGATAAATGCTTTTTGTCAAATGATTGCCGGAGATGTCGTAGGCGCAAAAGCGCGCTATAAGACAGATAGTTGTGTTTGACGTTTGAGACATTATAAGAAGAAAAATCGCTATCTTGGAGCCATGATCAAGAATATCGCTTTGGTTGCTCATGACTCCCGTAAGGCGGAGTTGATGAGTTGGGTTAAGTTCAATGCCGGAGTGCTTAAAGACTGCAAACTGTATTGTACTGGAACTACGGGTCGACTGATACGGGAGACCCTTGCGAAAGTGCTGGGAAAGGAAGAGACTGTCGATGTACAGTGTCTCCTCAGCGGCCCGCTGGGAGGCGACTTCCAGATAGGGGGCATGATTGCGGAAGGCTCCATCGACATGCTTGTCTTTTTCTGCGACAACCTGATTATGCAGGGACACCAGAATGACGTGATGGGTC
>CAZOQW010000012.1:0-8252 GCA_964582235.1 uncultured Muribaculaceae bacterium
CTTCCTAGTAAGCAGTCTTTCTCCCCGGCCCTGCGCTTCGCTGCGCCGCCCAACTGCGAGCCTGTTGGGTAGGGAAATTCCCCTGGTCCGCGACGGCAGACCAGGGGTTAAAATAAAAGCTCCGCCATACGGCGAAGCCTTTATTTTTCTATCCTCTCGGAGGAGGACCTCCGGGACCGCCACCAGGACCTCCGGGACCACCCCTGCCGGCGCGCTGTCCGCCCATCGTTCCGAACCTCCAGGTCAGCGAAACGATTATATATCGTCCGAGGGTGTTTGACAGAACTTCACTATGGTAGTTCGAACTGTCCGTCACGGTAAGGTTCTTGGCCTGTCCGAGTATGTCGTAACCCCTGACTGCCAGTGTAATAGCATTATTGAACAGGGTCTTGGAAATCTCCGCATTCAGCACATGCTCAGAATCCTGGGGAGTTGAATATCCGTTGTACCAGTTGAAGTTATATTCTCCCTTAAGGCTGAAGCCGATTGCCGTCCAGTTCCAGGTGACGCTTCCTGTAGCCTTGTTGTTCCAGGTAGTCGTATTGTCCGTCACCGTTGCAATCGAATACCATGAACGGTTCACGCTGGTGGATGCTCCCAAAGTAGCCTCCAATGCCGTACCCCTATACATGAAGCGCAGACGCTCGTTCACGTTCAGAGTCCTTGTGGTATTCTCTGTAATATGCTCATTATACCAGTCAGAATCACCGAACGACTCGATGAACTGGTCCATGAAAGTGTAGTACCCTTCATCCTCATAGACGCTCATATCGATGTCCGAGCCTACATATGAAGAACTGTTGCTGTAGCTTCCGTTCAGGAAATTGTTGAACGAGAAGGTGCCGTCTCCGATAGGAATGTTGGCAAAAGTGAACAGGTTCATATTGAACGAATCCGGACCGTTGAACGGCATACTGTACTGCGCACCGTTAGTGCCGTACCACAATGCATTCACGATGGGCGTCTGCACATAGTTTCCGTTGAAGCGCACGTTCACGGTGCTGAACTTCTCACGGTTGGAGAAGCGGTAATCCATACGCACCGTATGCGTGAAGTAGGGCTTCAGCGAAGGATTACCGAAACTTACGTCCATCGGGTCGCTATTGTCCGGCACAGGCATGAGTTCGGAGGTTGAGGGCTGGCTTGAAGTTCCACGGTAAACCATCCTCAGGCGCGCGTAGTCACTGAAATCTGCCGTAAGGAACACCTGGGGAGAGAAGTTCCAGCGGAAGTCATCATATTCCTCCGGGCTGTATTCCCCAGTCTCCGAATTGTAGCGGGTCGTACTGTTATAGGTGTTGGTAGGCATGGCCGTGAAACCCACTTGAGCACGCAGCTTGGTGTTCTGGAAAAGCACGTTCAAGCCTATCTCCTGACGGTTGTATTCGTTGATTATGTTGTTGGAATACTCGTAAGAGAACTCGCCCGTATCCACATCATAGGTAGCCTTGTCGGAAGTCGACTTGCTCCAGGAATACGAGTAATTCGCTTCAAGATAGAAGTGGTTGCCGAGAGGTTCGGTATATACCGCACGTCCGGAGAGCGAATATGAATTCTGCGTATTGTTGAAACTCTGGTTCACTATCTCCTCCGAAGTCAGAATGTTGTCGGCATTCTCGTAGGAATAGGTTCCGTTGTTGTTGATTCCATTCAGTTCGTTGTTGGATACGCTGAAGTTGGCCATCACGGAAAGCGTTCTTCCGGGAATTCCAAGCCTCTGGCGGAACAGCAGGAAGCCGCTTGCGCTGAGGTTTTGGTTGGAACCGCTGTTGTTGGTAAACGAGTTGCTGACAGGGTTGGATCCGAGAGAATCGTTATAGGTGGTGTCCGTCGTGGCCTGGATGTAACTACCGGTACCGAAATTAATCTGCGGCTCGAACAGTATGGACGTATTATCTGAGAACTTGTGCTCCATTCTGATTCCGACGCGGTGTCCGCCTGAAGTGGTGTTGCTGGCCCCCGAACTGTTGTATGTAAGGTTGTAGTCATCCAGATAGGTCTTGCGCACGCTGCTCTGGGTCACGTCGTTTATGCTTTTGTTGTAGAGGTAGTTGCCTCCAAGTTCCATCTTGTCGTCGAACAGGTCGAACACTCCGTTGGCACCGGCCATGTACGAGGTCGTGATACCCTCGCCGCTGCCTCCCATGCCGCCACGCATGTCGCGCATCATGTTGCCGGCGAAGTTGGTCGCTCCCTGATTGTTCACGTTATTGCCGTTGAGTATGACGCTGACCTGCGACTTGTCGGAGAATCTGCCGATGAAAGCGTTGCCCTGATACCTGAGCTCGGCATCCACTCCGTCCTGCGAAGGCACGTCATAACCGACACCGCCCAGGACGTTGCCGAACAGACCCTTCATCATTCCCGGCTGCACGCTCAGGTCGATTACGGTTTCCTCCTCGCCGTCATCTATGCCGGTAAACTCTGCCTGCTCCGACTTCTTCTTGATGACCTTGAGTTTGTTCACCATCTTCGCAGGAATGTTTTTCGATGCCAGCTGAGGGTCATCGAGGAAGAAGGTCTTTCCGTCAATGGTAATCTTGGATATGGACTCGCCGTTAACGGTAATAGAACCGTCGTCGGAAACTTCCACGCCGGGCAATTTCTTCAACAGATCCTCGAGGACATCATTGTCGGTGGTTCTGAAAGAAGTTGCAGAATACTCGATAGTGTCTTTCTTAATCACCACGGGATTGCCGACTGCGGAAATCTTGGCGGCTTCAAGCTGCTCGTTATCCAGAGGCATCTTGATTTCACCGAGGTCGATTTCAGAATTTTCAACTTTAAGTTCGACTGAATAAGTCTTGTAGCCGAGAAGTTCGGCCTTGAAAGTGTAGGTGCCGCGCCTTACCGCAGTCAGTTCAACCCTACCATCCTCGTCGCTGAGAGTGTATTTCGTAGGCTGAGTCTCACCACTACGGGTAAGGGAAACTGTCGCGAAACCTACCGGGTCTCCGTTTGATTCATCCAGAAGCACTGCCTTCACAGCAGCATTCTGGGCAAACGCACCCGCGCTCAAAAGCAACGTGAGAGACAAAAGGAATGTTTTCAGGAACTTCATTATAACATGTTTACAATATTCTGTCAGGATTCGTCGCGACGAATCTCTCCCAAGAAGAAGAAGCCCCCTTTTCGGATAAGGGGCTTGTCAACTGGTAGAAATGGCATAAAGCCAAAGCCAATGCGTCCGTAGCGTCGAGGTGCTTGGCTGCAATTTTAATACCAAGCAGTTTTTGCGCCATTTGGCAAACTTGCTCCTTCGATGCCGATCCGCTGCCGCAAACCGCCATTTTAGCCTTTCTTGGAGCGTATTCGCAGATTTTTACACCTCTATTCAACGCTGCAACCATAGCAGCTCCCTGGGCACGGCCCAACTTGAATATCACCTGGGCGTTCTTTCCGTAGAAAGGCGACTCTATCGCGAGGTCGGTAGGATGGTGCAGGTCGCACAACGCCCCCACCTTATCGCTGATGATTTCCAGTTTGTCGTAGGGAGAAACTATTTTGCGCAAGTCAAGTATGCCCATGTCCACGTACTGCGGCCGGGCTGAAGAGTCTACACGGATAATCCCAAAACCAAGGATGTTGGTTCCGGGATCTATTCCGAGTATGATTCTGCCTGCGTCAGTCAATTTTATCGAATCCCGTGTAGGGTCTCAGGACTTCCGGGATGATTATGCCTTCTGGAGTCTGGTTATCTTCAAGCAGAGCGGCCACCACGCGGGGCAATGCGAGCGAACTGCCGTTGAGGGTATGCGCAAGCTGCGTTTTTCCGTCGGCATCGCGATACCTCAGATGCAGGCGGTTTGCCTGGTAGGTCTCGAAATTGGACACTGAAGATATTTCCAGCCAGCGCTGCTGCGCTGCAGACCACAGTTCGAAGTCGTAGGTAATGGCAGATGTGAAGCTCATGTCGCCGCCGCAAAGTCTCAGGATGCGGTAACGCAGTCCGAGCTTATTCACAAGGCTCTCCACATGGGACACCATATCATCGAGAGCGGCGTATGAATCCTCAGGCTTCTCCACACGGACTATTTCAACCTTGTCGAACTGGTGCAGGCGGTTGAGTCCGCGCACGTCCTTGCCGTATGAACCGGCCTCCCTGCGGAAGCAAGGCGTATATGCCGTCAGCCTCTGGGGAATCTCTTCGGAGCCGAGTATCACGTCACGGAAGATGTTGGTTACGGGCACTTCGGCCGTGGGGACCATGTAAAAGTCGTCGAGATTGGCGTGGTACATCTGTCCCTCCTTGTCGGGCAACTGGCCCGTACCGAAACCGGAGGCGGCATTCACCATCACCGGAGGCTCGACCTCCTTGTATCCTGCCGCAGTGTTGCAATCGAGGAAGAAGTTAATCAGCGCACGCTGCAGTTTTGCGCCCTTGCCCTTGTACACGGGGAAACCCGCACCGGTAATCTTCACTCCGAGGTCGAAGTCTATTATGTCGTATTTCTTGGCGAGATCCCAATGCGGCAGAGCGTTCTCCGGAAGATGCACCTCCGGGCCGCCCACCCTTACTACCTCGTTGTCCTCCGCTCCCTTTCCGGGCTTCACAAGTGCGCACGGAGTGTTGGGCAGAAGCACGAGATTCTCTTCCAATGTCTTGGCAGCCTCGTCCATACGGGCAAGCAACTCGTTGGAACGTTCTTTGAGCGCAGCCACCTCGGTCTTGGCCTTTTCAGCCTCGTCTTTCTGGCCCTGCTTCATGAACGCACCGATTTTGGCGGACAACTGTTTCTGACGGGCAAGAAGCTCGTCGCTTTCCGTCTGGAGTCTGCGGCGAAGGCTGTCCTGTTCGAGCACCTTCTCCACTATGGGCGCAGCATCGAAATTCTTGATTTGCAGTTTGGCAATGACCGCCTGTGCGTCATCGCGCAACATTTTGAGTGTCAACATAGTTTATATAAAATAAAAAAGGGACATACACTCGAAGTGCAAGTCCCCTCTGTCCGACTGCTTCCCTTCGAATTAACTCTCAAAAGGGATAACCGACACGTATGAACGGTTCTGTCTCTTGCGGGTGAACTTTACTGTGCCGTCCACGAGCGCGTAGAGCGTGTGGTCCTTACCCATCCCGACGTTCTTGTCAGGATTGTGCACGGTACCTCTCTGGCGAACGATGATGTTGCCGGCCTTAACCGTCTCGCCGCCGAATTTCTTAAGTCCGAGTCGTTTGCTGTGCGACTCACGACCGTTCTTTGAACTTGATTGACCTTTTTTGTGTGCCATAACTCTTAAGCGATTTCGTTAATCCTGATCTTGGTAAGTTTCTGACGATGTCCGTTCAAGGTCTGAAAACCCTTGCGGCGTTTTTTCTTGAATACAAGAACCTTGTCGGCCTTTACAGAATCATCGAGTACGGTAGCTTTCACCACGGCTCCCTCCACATAAGGAGTTCCGACCTTTACGTCGGCTTCATCGGCCACGAGAAGCACTTTCTTGAACTCTACATCGGCGCCCTGGGCGTCTGCGAGCCTCTGCACGAAAATTTCGTTGCCAGCCTCAACTTTGAACTGCTGGCCTGCAATGTCTACAATTGCGTACATTTATAAAACTTGTTTAAAAGTTTCGACCGCGAGTGCCCGCGTGATTAGCGGAACTTTACGGACTCAACGGCCATAAATCGGACCGCGAATTTAGGCAATTTTATTTATTCCTCAAAATATTTCGTAAATTTGAAAAATCCACATCCGGAATCTATTATGGACGGAACATTCATTTACGATAAATATGTCACCGGCAGACAGTTCATCGGCCGGGAAAGTCAGGCCCACAGCCTGGCGAACCTGCTGCTCAACGGGGAAAACGTGGCCATATACGAAGCGCCGAAAACAGGCAAGACCTCCCTCATACGGCAGGCTTTCCTGAATATGAAATCCGCGGGGGAGATATTCTGCACCCCCAAGGTAAACCTGCTGAACATTCGCAGTCTCAACGAGTTCATGCTGCGGCTCGGCTCGGAGATGCTCGAAAGCGCCTGCAGCACCGCCGGCGAGCTTGACGAACTCTGCTCGACCCTGCTCGGCGACAGCTGTTTCCGCTTCGACATTGAGGAATATCGCGAAAACGGCACCATACTGCAGGCTACGAGGAAAATGGAAGACAGCGACATCACCGCCATATTCACGCTTCCCTACCGCATCGCCGAGGAGAAGAGCATGCGTGTCTACGTGCTGCTCGATGAATTCCAGAACATCATGCTGACCGGGGACGGCGAGAGGGCCTGCAAACTGCTGTACTCGGTATTCCAGGAACTCTGCCCGGCCGACCATGCCCTAGCTGCGTACATTTTCTGCGGTTCGAGGCCCAATGCCATGCACGAGATATTCGGAGTCAGAAAATTGTTCTACTACAGCGTCCAGAGGTTCCGGCTGGCGGAAATAGAATCCAAAGAAATAATCGACCACGTGAACCGCAGCCTGCTCTCGAGCGGCAAGGTGATAGACCGGGACCTGCTGCTCGGCATGTGCAAGCTGTTCCGCAACAACATCTGGTACATCAACCACTTCGCGGCGATTTGCGACTCCCTTTCCAAGGGCTATATCATGGAAAATGTTCTGACATCTGCACTTTCCTGCATCATTTCCGTCCACTTGCCTCATTTCGAGGCGATAATGAACGACCTGACTACCTATCAGGTGAACATGTTGCGGGCAATACTGTGCGGAGAGACACGCTTCACCAGCGTGGAGACCATAGAGAAATACGGACTGAACTCCTCAGCCAATGTCAAACGGCTCAGGGAGGCACTGTGCAAAAAGGAAATCGTCTGGTTCGACGAGGACGGAACGGTGACGGTAATCGACCCTCTGTTCGAATATTGGGCAAGACGTAACTATTACGGAATGGAAATATGAGTGCGAAAAAGAGAATAGTAGTATTGAGCGGCGCGGGAGTAAGTGCCGAAAGCGGTTTGAGCACCTACCGGGACAATGGTGGAATGTGGGAGCAATACGACCCTATGGAAGTGGCATCGGCGGAGGGCTGGGCGAAGAATCCCGGTCTGCAGCTCGAATTTTATAACGCCCGCAGGGCACAACTGCGGGAAGTACGGCCGAACAAGGCCCACATCATGATTGCGGAACTGGAACGCGATTACATTGTGGACGTGGTGACGCAGAACGTGGATAACCTGCATGAAAGGGCAGGTTCCACGCACGTGGTCCATCTGCACGGCGAACTCACCAAGATAAGGCCGGAGAACACTTGTAACGATGCCGACGGATTCAGCGAGAGTTATGTAATAGATATCGGCTACGATGCTGTGAACCTGGGAGACCTCGCACCCAACGGGGCGCAATACAGGCCGCACATCGTGTTCTTCGGAGAGGCCGTGCCAAAAATCGAAAAGGCTATAAGCATCGTATCCCAAGCCGACATTGTGCTGATAGTGGGGACCTCGCTGCAGGTTTGGCCTGCCGCAGGACTTTACCGCTACACCCCGATGGATGCTCCGATTTACCTGATAGACCCTGCCGACGTCGCCTTGAACGACAAGCGCATCAAGCACATACGCAAAAAGGCGAGCGAGGGGATGGAAGAATTTATTGGATTTCTGAAATAATTTCTTACCTTTGCAGCCCGAAAAAAGGAGGTGGTAAAGAAATGATCATAGTTCCCGTAAAAGAAGGCGAAAATATCGAAAGGGCTCTGAAGAAATTCAAGAGGAAATTCGAAAGGACCGGAGCAATCCGTGAGTTGAGGGCTCGTAAGAACTTCGAGAAGCCTTCCATGAAGCGTCGTATCGCAAAGCAGAAAGCGATCTACGTTCAGCAACTCCGACTCAAGGACGAGCAATAGCATCCCGGATGCAACAAGATAAAGACCGACTGGAATTTGTTCCGGCCGGTCTTGTTTGTTTACAGTTCATTGTTGATCGTTGGTGGACCTGCCGCAAGAAAGCCGTCTACCCCTTACACCTCATTGGAGTCCCGCTCCGGTATCCTTGGTCGACCATTTCAAACGGGTCATGCAAGTACATCACAATTCCCTGCATAGCAGGCTCGCCATCAGGCGGGCGGCGTAGCGAAGCGCCGGGGCCGGGGACGAAGACTAACTTGCCGGAAAACTCTCGTGATTGAAGACGAAGACTCCATACCGGAAAGTGCCCTCGGCTGGCCCGTGCGATAGAGCAAGCGAAGCCGTTGTGCTCCCTGGGGAGCTGGCTGCGACAGCAGTCTGAGGGGTATTCCTGCACAGCAGGCTCGCCATCAGGCGGGCGGCGTAGCGAAGCGCCGGGGCCGGGGACGAAG
>CAZOQW010000012.1:8352-46284 GCA_964582235.1 uncultured Muribaculaceae bacterium
GCACAGCAGGCTCGCCATCAGGCGGGCGGCGTAGCGAAGCGCCGGGGCCGGGGACAAAGGTTGCTTGCCGGAAAGTGCCCGCGGCTGGCCCGTGCGATAGAGCAAGCGGAGCCGTAGGCGTGGTCCCGGCACGCCGTCATGCTCCCTGGGGAGCTGGCTGCGACAGCAGCCTGAGGGGTAAAAAGGGCAGGCCTCTCAGTCATTATTGACTTTTGGGCCTACCCTTCTATAACAATCTAATCACTCATCAGTTTCCGTAGTCAGGCTGAGGGCCGCCTCCCTGAGGACCCTGGGGACCTTGGGGATTCTCCGGACCCTGAGGACCGTTCTGAGGTCCCTGCTGTGTAGCCTTGGCCATATCCTCAGATGCTGCGTGCCAAGCTGACTCAAGCTCAGGCATATAGCGATCGATATCGGCCATGTTCTTCTCATCCACTGCCTTCTTCAGGTTGTTGTGGGCTGTCTCGATTGCAGACCTCTTGTCAGCAGGAATCTTGTCGCCGTAGTCTTTGAGGTTCTTCTCGGTCTGGAACACGAGGGAGTCAGCGTTGTTGAGTTTGTCTGCCTTCTCCTTCTCCAGCCTGTCGGCTTCCTCATTGGCCTTGGCTTCGTCGCGCATTCTGCGGATTTCCTCGTCACTCAGACCGCTGGAAGCCTCGATGCGGATATGCTGCTCCTTGCCGGTGGACTTATCCTTTGCGGACACATTCAGTATACCGTTGGCATCGATGTCGAAAGATACTTCAATCTGAGGCACTCCACGAGGTGCGGGAGCAATGCCGTCGAGGTGGAATATTCCGAGTTGCTTGTTGTCCTTGGCCATGGGACGCTCTCCCTGAAGCACCCTGACTTCAACTGAAGGCTGGTTGTCCGCTGCGGTCGAGAACACCTGTGACTTGTGTACGGGGATGGTCGTGTTGGACTCGATGAGCTTGGTCATCACTCCGCCGAGGGTCTCGATACCGAGAGACAGAGGGGTAACATCGAGCAGAAGCACATCCTTCACGTCTCCTGCGAGCACACCACCCTGGATTGCGGCTCCGATAGCCACCACCTCATCGGGGTTCACGCTCTTGTTGGGCTCTTTTCCGAAGAATTCCTTTACGAGTTCCTGCACCTTGGGGATACGGGTCGAACCTCCCACGAGCAGAACTTCGTCAATGTCGGAAGCATTGAGATGAGCGTCAGCGAGGGCCCTGCGGCAAGGGTCGATTGAACGCTTGAACAGATCATCGCAGAGAGCCTCGAACTTGGCACGGGTAAGGGTCTTGACAAGGTGCTTGGGCACACCGTCCAGAGCCGTGATGTAAGGGAGGTTGATTTCTGCGCTGGCAGCGTTTGACAATTCGATTTTTGCCTTTTCGGCAGCCTCCTTGAGCCTCTGCAGTGCCATAGGGTCTTTCTTGAGATCCATTCCGGCATTGTCTGCTGCGAACTCGCTTGCGAGCCAGTCGATAATCTTCTGGTCGAAGTCGTCTCCTCCGAGATGGGTATCACCATTGGTAGACTTCACTTCGAACACTCCGTCGCCGAGTTCGAGGATGGAAATATCGAAGGTACCGCCACCGAGGTCGTAAACTGCGACCTTCATGTTCTTGTTCTTCTTGTCGAGACCGTATGCAAGGGCGGCTGCGGTAGGCTCGTTGATGATGCGCTTTACCTCAAGGCCTGCGATTTTGCCGGCCTCCTTGGTAGCCTGCCTCTGTGAATCGGAGAAGTATGCAGGCACGGTGATGACCGCCTCGGTAACATCCTGACGCAGATAGTCCTCTGCTGTCTTCTTCATTTTCTGGAGGATGATGGCGGAAATCTCCTGAGGAGAATAGAGGCGTCCGTTGATGTCCACACGGGGTGTATTGTTGTCTCCACGGGTCACGTTGTAGGGAACCCTGTTTATCTCCGCTCCCACCTGCTCATAGGTCTCGCCCATGAACCTCTTTATAGAGAAAATGGTGTTCTTCGGATTGGTGATGGCCTGACGCTTTGCGGGGTTGCCCACCTTGCGCTCGCCGTTGTCAGTGAATGCTACTATTGAAGGGGTCGTACGAGAACCCTCATCGTTGATAATTACGGTAGGCTGATTGCCTTCCATTACGGCCACACATGAATTTGTGGTACCGAGGTCGATTCCAATAATCTTTCCCATATTGTATTTGTCTTTTAATATCCTAAATTTGCTGCGCTGTCCGGCGCCGCCGCTCATATATCAAAAGTTTTGCCACTCGATTTTTCTGACAATTTGTCATATATTTGTGTACATGGAATACAGAATACTACCGCAATCGGAATTTGAAGAACTGAAAAACCGCATTCTTTACGAAGACAATCACCTGTTCATCGTATATAAAAACACCGGGGAACTCGTACAGAGTGACCGCACCGGGGACGAATGCCTTGTAGACACCTACAAGGCGTTCATAGCCCAAAGGGATTCCAAACCGGGGAAGGTTTTCCTCGGGGCGGCGCACCGGATAGACAGGCCTGTGTGTGGCATCTGCATTTTTGCAAAGACGACAAAGGCCATAGGCAGGCTCTCCGACATGTTCCGGGACGGAGAGATACACAAGAAGTACTATGCTCTGTGCTACGAGAAGCCGGACCCGCCACAGGGATATCTCGAGAACTGGCTGATCAGGAATCCCCGGCAGAACAAGTCCTACGTCATCGGCGACGGCAGCAAGCCCAGACCGGAGAACTATCCAGAGGCCAAGACCGCCAGGCTCAACTACCGCTATCTGTACAGTACTGACAAATATCACCTCATAGAAGTGGAATTGCTGACAGGCAGGCATCACCAGATACGCTGCCAGTTGAGCAACATAGGCTGCATAATCAAGGGAGACCTCAAATACGGAGCACCGCGTTCCAACCCTGACGGCGGAATCTGCCTTCAGTCACACGAAATAGAGTTCATCCACCCGGTGAGGAAAACTCCTGTAAAGATTATCGCCCCTCTGCCCCACTGGAAGGGCGTCCATCCGCTGTCTCGTTGACTTTGCGCAATTTGAGTTGTTGCGCATACTCCCTCGGCGTGACGTTCATTTTCAGTTTGAATGCCATGTTGAAGGAAGTCGCGGAATGGAAGCCGGACATCAAGGCCAGTTCCTCTATCCGCACCCGAGGGTCCTCGGTCATTATGTTCAACGCGAAATCCACACGGTAGGAATTCAGGAACTGTCTGAAATTCTTGCCATAGAACGCATTGATGGTGCGCGAAAGGTAGCTCTTGTTGGTAAGCATGTGGGCGGCGAGATCATGCAGCGAGAAATCATCGCTCAGGTAAGGCTGGTTCGACTGCATGAATGCCAACACCTTCCCGTACAGGGCACGCATGGAAGCCTCCTCGTTTTCAGTATATCTCGAGTTGTCCTGCAAGGGAGGAATCTCCGGGACAAACTGCCGGTCAAGTTCGTCCGGCGGTGTTTTTGAAACAGGTAAGAAACGGCACAAATCACCACGGAAGAGCAATATGGCACCGAAGGGGAACAGGGCGAAAATCACCGCTATCCTTACCGCAAGACCGATTCCGGGCAGCATGATCAGGATAACGAACAGCCCCAGAATGGAGGAAAATATGAGACGCATCACGGATTCAGAGGCATACCAGCCCCTGAACATGCTGGGAGAAGTAATCATCCTGCAACGCTCGAGCAACCTGTAGACCAGATAGAGATGAAGCAGGACAAGCATAATGAAACAGATCACGAACCTGTCCACGGAGCACAGTTCCAGGACAACGACAAGTACCGCCATGACTGCGGAACTGACGGCCGACACGTTGAGTTGTTCGCCTTTAAGCGGCTGAAGGAGAAGCAGGGCACAGGCTGAAATCTCTGAGCAGAGAGTATCGAGAACGATGTCGAAACGGGTGGTTAGCAAATATTCCAAAGCAGTCGGGAGCAAAAGGACCACCAATGAAAGGGCTCTGATACTCTGGTGGATTGTGGTTAGCTTTTTCAATAGTCATTCTTATTTAAGTCCAACATCAGTTAACGGTTACAAATATACGAAACTGCCCCCAATTATCCTTCTGTCTTTTCGTTACTTGCCTGCGCGATTTGTTTCTTGCGCGCTTTCTGCTTTATAGTGTCGAAACCTTTGCCGTATACTCCCGTTACTGACGCTACCGAAATGAACGCATTTGAATCCACCGAATTGATGTAGCGCAGCAATATGTTCAGGTCTGCCTTGCGGGTAATGACCATAAGTACGGGCACGCTGTCCTTGGTGTACCAGCCCTTTCCGTCCAGCACAGTCACGCCCCTGTGAAAATCGTTGGTTATCGTATCCGCAATTTCTGCGTACCTCTTGGAGAAAACCGTCACCTGTACCGACTGGCGGGAACCGGAGAGGTAAAGGTCGAGCACGGTGCTCGTGACAACGACCAGAATCAGACCGTAAACCACCGTGGTTATCTTGTCAGCCCAGGGCATGCGGCTTCCATCAGCCATATACGAAGGCAGGAAGAGCGAGAAAATCATTATGAACACATCTATCAGCAGTATCATGCGTCCCGGAGACACGTTGCGATACTTGTTCACTATCAAGGCTATGATGTCCGTTCCGCCGGTGCTGCCTCCCTGGGAAATCGCCATTCCGATTCCCACTCCCGAAAGTATGCCGCCCATGATGGTACACATCAGTTTGCCGTTCTCTATGGCCAGAATCTGGACAATGTCATCAGGAATGAGCCCCTGGCCCACATTCAGGCAGATTGAAGTAAAGATTATCGCGAAAATCGTCTTGCCACCGAAACCCTTGCCGAGGATGAAGAAGGCCGTTATCAGCAGGACCGTATTGATGGTGAAGTAGCTGTAACCCATCTTTATTCCCGTTGCATACTGGATAATCGATGATATACCGGTGACCCCGCCGCCGATCATGTTGTTGGGAATGAGGAAAAGTATCCAGCCGAGAACATATCCCAGCAGACCCAGCGTTATGATGCCATACTCTTTGCAGAAGGTCAGAACCTTTTTAGTTTTTTCCGTCATCTTTATGTGTTTTCTTTAGTTTGACTCCAGTCTTGATTTCCTCGAATCCCTCACCATATACATTGTTGGTCGGCGAGATGGACATGAAGGCCTTGCCGTCGACCTCTTTTATGAGCTTCGTGAGGCTCGGCAGTTCCTTCTGGCTTATCAGGATAAGCAGGACTTCCCTGTCTTTCTTGGTGTACCAGCCCTGAGCCTTGAGTATCGTGACTCCCCTTTCCATCTTGTAGACTATATGGTCGGCGATTTCCTTGAATTTGTCGGAAAATACCATGACCTGGTAAGAATTGCGCTGCCCGCCTACCACAATGTCTATCATTATGGAGAACACGACCATGGCTTCAAGTGCATAGCACATGTCGGAAAAGCTTTTGTCGGGCAGGAAGAGGAGCAGGGCGCAGATTATGAAGTCAGTAAGCAGGAATACCTTGCTCAGCGACACTGGCCAGTACTTGTTCACCATCAGGGCTATGATATCCGTTCCGCCGGTGCTGCCTCCGTTGCGCAGGATAAAGCCTATGCCGATGGCCTCCAGTACACCGCCTATTATCGGCACCAGCACACGCTCCTCCACATAGAAAAACTCACCCGGAATCGCATGCAGGAACTCCCAGCCGCTGATTAAACCCATAGTCACTGTAGTAATCCCGATACAGTATATGGTCCTGAAGCCGAAGGCTATTCCCATGGCCATCACGGCTATAATCATCAGCAAGGCATTGATTGCGATGTATGAAACCTGGGCGGGGATGAAGCCGCCGGTGGCATATTGGATGATGGTGCAGAGACCCATTATGCCTCCCGCCGACAAGCCGTTGGGAATCATAAAGCACTCCCAGGCTGCAGCGAACAAAAACGAGGAAGCGGTCAGAATCAAATAGTCCGTAAGGACTTTCAGGACCTTGGATTTCATTATTTCAGAACTATGTTGATGATTCTTCCGGGTACCACTATCACTTTGACTATGGTCTTGTCGGCCGTCCACTTGGCCGTCTGCTCATGGGCCCTTACCGCAGCCTCGACCTCCGGAACCGATGCAGACTTGGGCAGATCCATGGTGAAGCGCATCTTGCCGTTGAACTGCACCGGATAGGTCACGGTATCGTCTGCTGCATATTCCGGGATGAACTTGGGGAAGGCCGCACGATTCACGCTGTCGGAATGTCCGAGCATTTCCCACAACTCTGCGGCAATATGCGGAGCGAATGGAGCTATAAGCACCACCATAGGCTCAAGGATTTCCTTCTTGTGACATTTCAGTGCACCAAGCTCGTTTACGGCTATCATGAACGCACTGATTGTCGTATTGTAAGAGAAATTCTCGATGTCGGACTCCTCCTTGGCAATCAGCTTGTGCAGGACTTTCAGTTCCTCGGCAGTGGCCTTCTCGTCGGTCACGAGCCAGCCGTCCCTGTCGTTGTACAGCCTCCAGAACTTTTTCAGGAATCGGTTCACTCCGTCTATACCCTTGGTATCCCAGGGCTTGCTCTGTTCCACGGGACCGAGGAACATCTCGTACAGGCGCAGCGTGTCGGCTCCGTAGGTGTCGCAGATGTCGTCGGGATTGACCACGTTGTACATGGACTTGCTCATCTTCTCGACCGCCCAGCCGCAGACATATTCACCGTTTTCAAGGATGAACTCGGCAGTCCCGAACTCGGGTCTCCAATGCTTGAAGCCCTCAATGTCGAGCTTGTCATTGTGTACCAGACTGATGTCCACATGGATTTCGGTAGTCTCGTAAGAGTCTTTCAGACCGCAGGACACGAAGGTATTGGTGCCGACCACCCTGTACACGAAGTTGGAACGGCCCTGAATCATGCCCTGATTGACCAACTTGCGGAAAGGCTCGTCTTCGCACACATAGCCGAGGTCATAGAGGAACTTGTTCCAGAAACGGGAATATATTAGGTGCCCGGTGGCGTGCTCGGTGCCTCCCACATACAGGTCCACGCACCTCCAGTATTCGTCGGCTTCCTTGCCCACGAGCGCACTGTCGTTGCAGGGATCCATGTAGCGCAGGTAATATGCACTCGAACCGGCGAAACCCGGCATGGTATCCACTTCCAAAGGATAGCCCTGATAGGTCCAGTCCTTGGCCCTTGCCAAAGGAGCCTCACCGTTCGCAGTCGGCTTGTAGCTGCTGATTTCGGGCAGCCTGAGCGGAAGTTCGGATTCGGGCAGCGGCGTGGGTATGCCGTCCTTGTAATATATGGGGAAAGGCTCTCCCCAGTACCTCTGGCGGGAGAAAATGGCATCGCGCAGGCGGTAATTCGTCTTGCGGCGGCCCAGGCCCTTGCTCTCTACATAGTCCTTGGCGGCCTCTATTGCCTCCTTGACCGGCATTCCATTCAGGAAACCGGAGTTGCACATTATGCCGTCCTTGGCATCGAAACTCTGTTCGGACACGTCGCAGCCCTCAATCAGAGGAATGATGGGCAGGTCGAACTTCTTGGCAAAGGCATAGTCGCGGCTGTCATGGGCCGGCACCGCCATAATGGCACCCGTGCCGTAGGATGCGAGCACATATTCCGAAACCCATACGGGTATGCGCGTGCCGCTGATGGGATTGAGGGCGTAGGAGCCGGTGAACACTCCGGTCACGTTGCCTGTCTCGGACATCCTCTCGCGCTCGGTCTTTTTCGCCACATATTTCAGATAGGCATCAACCTCTTCCTTCTGAGCTGCGGAAGTCAGCGAAGCCACAAGTTCGCTCTCGGGGGCCAGAACCATGAATGTCACACCGTAAATCGTATCAGCTCTTGTGGTGAATATGGTGAAACTGTGTTCCTGTCCGTCGCATTCGGCGGTAAACTCGACTTCCGTACCCTCGGAGCGGCCTATCCAGTTGCGCTGCATCTCTTTCAGCGAATCGGTCCAGTCCAGCGTGTCCAGCGATTTAAGCAGCCTTTCGGCGTAGACCGACACCCTCAACTGCCACTGTTTCATCTTCTTCTGTTCCACGGGATAGCCGCCGCGGACGCTCAGACCGTCCTTGACTTCATCGTTGGCCAGCACTGTTCCCAGTCCCTCGCACCAGTTCACGGATGTCTCTCCCTGATAGGCGATACGGTAGTTCATGAGAATGTCGGACTTCTCCTTCTCGTCAGCGGCCGCCCAACGCTCGGGCGTAATGTCGTCATAGCCCTCAGTCTCGAAACGCTGTACTAGTTCCGAGATGGGACGGGCCTTGTCCTGAGCTGGGTCATACCAGCTGTCGAACATCTTCAGGAACGCCCACTGCGTCCACTTGTAATATGCCGGGTCGCAGGTCCTCACCTCACGATTCCAGTCGAAAGAAAAGCCTATCCTGTCCAGCTGGCTGCGGTAACGGGCGATGTTCTTTTCCGTCGTCACCTCCGGATGCTGTCCGGTCTGTATGGCATACTGCTCCGCCGGCAGGCCGAAAGCGTCGTAACCCATGGGATGCAGCACATTGTAGCCTTTCAGACGCTTGTATCGGGCATATATGTCACTGGCAATGTAGCCGAGAGGATGTCCCACGTGCAGTCCCGCTCCCGAAGGATAGGGAAACATGTCGAGGACATAATACTTGGGACGGGATGCGTCCGTTTCCACCTTGTACTCCTTGTTTTCGGCCCATTTAGCCTGCCATTTGCTCTCGATCGACTTGAAATCGTATTCCATATTTATCGTTTTTCCAATTTAAACTCCACGTACATGGAAAGTTCACACTTCACTTTCTCTCCTCTCACGCGGGCCGGTTTCCAGTTAGGCGATGCGCTCACCACCCTGATGGCTTCAGCGTCCAGCAGCTCATGCACGCCCCTGACAACGCGGACATTACCCACCTTGCCCTTTTCGTCTATGGTGAAATTGACCAGAACCCTGCCCTGAATTCCGTTTTCAACCGCTTCCCGGGGGTATCTGAGATATACGTACACCCATTCGCTCAGGAAAGATGTGGGATCTGCAGAGCCGAGGAAGGTCGGTTTGGTATCGCACTCGTTGTAAGGCACTACCGTATCGTCATCGCTGAAGCGGCGGTTCCTTTCATCCTGGCGGCGGAACTCCGGCTTGGTGCCGTTGACAAGTTCCATGGTATAATTGTACACGTATTCCAGTTCCCTCTCCATCCATTCGTAGTTGATGATGGATTCTGTGTCACGCTCAGTGTTGTATTCCGGGTACATGCCCGTCGTGAAAAGTATGGAAGGAATTTCCTTGTCGTAGAACATGCGGTGGTCGGACTGCACAGGCTCCATGGATACTAACTGCGGATGTACGGGCTGGAGCGTGCCGGAAAGTTTTGTAATTATGCTGTTCATGTCCGGATTGGAGGCGGTGTAGGCGTAGAAACTGCCGGTTCCGCCGGTGCCGACCATGTCGAGATTGACCATTGCGTCGATGTTGTCCACATCTTCGAAAGAGCGGTTAAGGAAGTACCAGGATCCGGCCTGCAGATTGACCGAGGAACCGAATGCCACTATCAGCACAGAGCGTTTAAGCAACACCTTGTTGGTGTTCAGTTTGCGTGCGAGCTGCATCAGCATGGCAAGTCCGGAAGCATTGCCGTTGGCCCCGTAATATATCCTCTCCACCTGTTTGCCGTTCACATTGACGGTCGTGGTTCCAAGGTTGTCCAGTCGCGCACCGATAACTATGTAGTGGTCACGCAAATCGCGGTCGTAGCCGGGTATGTAGGCTATGACGTTATGGGAACTCAGGGTACTTCCGTCATCCTGCTTCAGACCGAAAAGTTCGCCGTCATCGCCGCTGAGAACGTCCAGGCCATAGGATCTGAGGACTTCGGTGACATATTGCGCCGCCTCCAGCTCACCTTCGGAGCCGGATTTGCGGCCTTCGAGCGCGGCTGAGGACAGGAAACCTATGTGTTCCCGCATGGCAGCCGCGATTTCGCTGTCATTCAGTTCCGCCAAGGCGGGGTTCTTGAACTGGGCAGCAGCCGTCAGACACAGAAACGACGGCAACAGAATAAGTAAAAATCGTCTCATTTTATCTATTGTCAAGTATCCAGGCATCGGAGCACAGACCCGCGTCCCTTACCCGGACCAATGAGGCGTATGCCTCGGAAAGATTGTCGGTAGGACAAATACCCACGGCCGTGAAGCCGTTGGCGTAACCGATGAGTTCGGAGGCATAACCTTTCCGGTCGTAATCCTCCGCACAGCGCACGGCATTGTCATACTTTCCGAAAGCTCCCACCACCACATAGTAGCGACGGGTGAGCTGCGCGCGGCTCTGCACGCTCAAACTGCGCGATTCCACTTTTACATTTGCGGAAATGCGCATCGAGTCGACTGCCGCAACGGAGTCCGAAAGCTGTCTGTAGACCGAGTCCATGGTGTCCAGACGGTCGAGATGAGCCGAGCGTTCAGCCTCAATCAGCTGGCGCTTGGCTTCAATATCGGCGGAGGTGGGGCGACCGGCCAGTTTCCTGAACGCATCGCAACTTCCGAGCAGGACTGTCCCCGCACAAAACAGGGCGACGACTGACAACTTTCTCATAAGTGTGCAAAATTAATAAAAAAGTTCAGAAGTTTTTAGGGAAGAACAATTTACGGCCCGGAGAGCGGAAATGTCCCCTGAAATTCTAAATTTGCAGGTATGCGAAAATTCATGGCGGGCTTTGCTATGCTGATATCGTGCCTGTGGCTCGATGCCGGCGCGCAATTTTCATTGAGACTTCCTCCTGCACCCTCATTGGGCAGCGGACGCGACACCGTGAGCATGGTAATCATAGGTGACGTGATGATGCACGCACGCCAGCTCGAATATGATTTTCATCCCTTTCTTGAACAGATTTCGCCCGCGCTGAGGGAAGCCGACTTCGCCGTAGCCAATCTCGAATTTTCCCTTGGCGGGACTCCCTACACCGGCTACCCGGCATTCAGTGCTCCTGACGACTATGCCCGTTACCTTGCCGAGGACTGCGGGATAGACGTATTCCTGACCGCAAACAACCACATACTTGACCGCCGTTCCGCCGGGCTGGAACGCACCCTCAACATATACGGAGGCCTGCGCGACAGTTTGGGCGTACTGTTCACCGGCAGCGCGAGGGACAGCAGCGAACTTGCCGAGCTGAACCCGCTCATGCTGTTCAGCCACGGAATAAAGATAGCCCTTGTCAATTTCACCTACGGCACAAACTTAGGCAGGGACAAGGCCTGGCCAAAGGTGGAATATATGAACGAAGAAAGCGTGGGCAGGGCCATAAGCCGCGCCAAAGAGCAGCGGGTCGACTTCATAATAGCCTTGCCGCACTGGGGAACGGAATATTCGCTGAGGCACGACAGCACCCAGGAACGCTGGGCCAAGTGGCTCGTGGAACAAGGAGTGGATGCCGTAATTGGTGCGCACCCCCATGTAGTGCAGGACAGTACGCATGTTGACGGCAAGTGCATCATCTATTCCATCGGGAACGCCGTCTCGAACATGAGCGCACGCAACACGAGGCTCGGACTGCTGGTGGAACTGAACTTTGTCGCGGACCACGTCACGGGCGAAAAAGTGCTGCTTGAACCCCAGTTACACTTCATTTGGTGCACCCTGCCTGGAATGCTCGTCGACAACTACTCCACCATAATGGTAAAGGAGTGGGCCGACCGCCGCAGCGAATGGCTCACTCCTTCAGACCATGACAACATGGTGCAGACCCTCGAAAGGGTTATGGCAACATGTTACTGACCGTTATAAGATGAATATTTCTCGTACTTCTGAACGTACTCGTCACCTGAGGTACGGAAACGGAAACATGCGTTCTTAAGATACTCGGCAATGCTGAGTTTGATGTCAGTATCATTGCAAAGCTCGAAAGCCGTCTCGAAAGGCTCGATACATGACTTCAGCGCAACCTCGAACTCGCCCATGAGAGCGGTGTACTTGGCATCATCCATCTCCTCGGCAGCCTTGTTCTGAAGGTCAACTGCCTTATCGTAGAAGTGAATACCCTCTCCGATGTATCCGTAATAGTACTTGGGATCAATCTCCGAGCACTTGCGATATGCTGCAACTGCCGCATCGCTGTTTCCGAGCTGTGAGTGGATATTACCCTCAACATAGAAGAGAGAAGGGTTGTCAGGCTCGTTCTTCTTGGCCTCATCGAGAAGCTCGAAAAGACGGTCGGTGTTGTCGTTGCTGGTCACATAGTAGTTGATAAGACCAACGAGGATGCTCTGGCTCTGGGGATATTTGGCAAAACCGGTTTCCAGATATTCCTTGCTCTTCTCGGCGTTTCCGGCACGGGAAGCGATGTCACCGAGCTTGGCGTAAACGTCGCCTTCATCGCCGTGGTAGCCGTTGTCAAGGCAAGCCACATAGAGGACTTCTGCGCGCTCATAGCTGCCGGCTGCCCATGCGGTGAATGCTGCATTGTACAGGGCGTTGGTGTCAAGCTGGTTGAGAGGGGTCTGTCCTGCAGTTTTGTAAGCCTTCTCGAACAGTTCTGAGGCCCCGGCATAGTCTCCGAAAGAATATGCGTTGTATGCCTCGTCGCTGTACTTGTCGGCAATGTTCTGGAATCCGTTTCTGATGTCCTTGGTCTTCTGTCCCTTTTCATCCAGGCTCTGTGCCGTAACGTATGCCTCGATAGCCTTGTCGAGTACGTTTTCAACCACCGGCTGGGTTACCACGATGAGTTCGAGCTGTCCTGCTTCGTTGAAGTAAAGGTCCTTGGAAGCATAGGTGAGCTTGATCATAGGACGGCCTCCTACAGTCACCGCCTCCTCTGAGCTGGGCCTCTCACCACCGCCAAGCATCTCCAGCTCAGCACGTTGCATTCCTACCCAAACATTACCGATAGGGGCATCGTATGCGCTGACGAGGGTCTCGCCGTACTTGACCCAGGTAGCGGCTTTAGTGTTCTGCTTAGGGTTAGTCGTAGCGGCTTCTGCCTTCTCCACAGCAGCCTTTGCTGCAGAGGGGGACTTCACCTGAGCATAAGTATCGACTGCCATCAATGAGGCAGCAATAGCCAATACTGAAAGAACTTTTTTCATAATTATTGATATACGTTAAACAAACAAATTAATCTTCGGCATTTCCGCTATCAGGCTCAACGCCAGCGTTCTCCTCCACATTCTCTTTCGCTACGGCCGAAACGGCGGCAATCGAGTCTCCCTCGCGGATGTTAATGAGCTTGACACCCTGGGTGGCCCGTCCGGCAACCCTGATGTCTGACACCGCCATTCTGATGGTCAGTCCGGAGCGCGTGATTATCATGAGGTCGTTCTCCTCGCTTACGCTCTTGATAGCCAGCAGTTTGCCGGTCTTTTCCGTAATGTCTATGGTCCTCACGCCCTTGGCTCCGCGCGAGGTCTTGCGATATGCCAGAGGGTCGGAACGCTTGCCATAACCGTTTTCGCTGACCACGAGTATGGTGCGCACATTGTCACCCTCCTCGGCGGGATTGTATGCAATAGCTCCTACCACCTCGTCGTCATCCTCTATGGAGATGCCGCGGACACCGGACGAGTTGCGTCCCATCGCACGAATCTGGCTTTCCTCGAAGCGGCAGCAGCGTCCGTTGCGGGCTGCTATCATTATTTCGTGGTTGCCGTCCGTCACGAGTGCATCCAGAAGTTCGTCGCCCTCGCGCACATTGATGGCCTTGATGCCCTTGTTGCGGCTGCGGCGGTTTGAATATTCCGTAAGGGTGGTCTTCTTTATGGTGCCCCTCTTGGTTATCAGGGTCACAAAATGGCTTTCGGTGTACTCCGTATCCTCGATATGGGGCACGTTCAGGTAGGTCATTATGGATTCATCCTGGCTGATTGACAGGAGGTTTTGCACCGGACGGCCCTTGGCTGTGCGGGAACCCTCGGGGAGTTCGTAAACCTTAAGCCTGTAGCACATGCCCTTGTCGGTGAAGAAGAGCATGGTAGAGTGCATGTTGGCAACATAGATGTGCTCTATGAAGTCCTCGTCCCTTGTCGCGCTGGCCTTCTTGCCGACTCCACCGCGTGCCTGGGTATGGAACTCGGCGAGCGGCGTGCGCTTGATGTAACCGAACTTGGAAATGGTGATGACCACGTCCTCGTCGGCATAGAAGTCCTCGGGATTGAATTCCTCTTCGGAAGGAATGATTTCGGTGCGGCGTGCATCGCCGTACTTGGCCTTCAGTTCCTGGCACTCCTGCTTGATTATCGCCAACTGCTCGCTGACATTTGCGAGAATGAATTCGCAACGTTCAATCAGCTTTTTGAGTTCATCGTATTCGTTCTGCAGCCTCTCGCGCTCAAGTCCGGCGAGTTGTCCCAGACGCATGGCGACTATGGCCGCAGCCTGGTCGATGTCAAAGCCGAAACGCTCGATGAGTTTCTGCTTGGCCACGTCCTGGGTTGCGGATTCCCTGATGGTGGATATGATTTCGTCGATTATATCCAGGGCTTTCAGCAGTCCCTCGAGTATGTGGGCACGGGCCTTTGCTTTTCTGAGTTCGAACTTGGTACGGCGCACGACAACCTCGTGGCGGAAATCCACGAACGCGGATATTATCTCCTTGAGCGTGAGCGTCCTGGGCCGTCCGTTTACAAGAGCGACGTTGTTGATTGCGAAGTTGCTCTGCAGCGGAGTGAACTTGTACAGAGTATTGAGCACCACATTGGCGTTGGCCTCCTTCTTCACAAGGAATTCTATGCGCACGCCCTGGCGGTTGGTGATGTCCCTGATGTCGGCTATGCCGTCGATTTTCTTTTCATGGAGCATCTTGCTGATTCCGCTCAGCATGTCGGCCTTGTTGACCATGTAGGGAATTTCGGTGACTACTATCACCTCACGCCCTCCGATTTCCTCGATTTCGGCTTTTGCGCGCATGGTGACGGTTCCGCGTCCTGTAGAATAGGCATCCACAATGCCCTTTCTGCCCATAATCAGACCTCCTGTCGGGAAGTCGGGTCCTGTCAGGTGTTCCATCAGGCCCTCAACGTCTATGTCGGGATTGTCAATGAAAGCGCAGATTGCGTCGCAGCATTCGCCGAGATTGTGCGGAGCCATGTTCGTGGCCATACCCACTGCGATTCCGGAGGAACCGTTAAGCAGCAGTAGGGGGAGTTTGGTGGGAAGTACGGAAGGCTCTTCGAGCGAGTCGTCGAAGTTGAGAACCATATCTACCGTATCCTTGTCCAGGTCACAGAGCACTTCTTCGGCAATCTTCTCCAATTTCGCCTCCGTGTATCGCATGGCTGCAACGGGGTCACCGTCCATGGAACCGAAGTTTCCCTGTCCGAAAACGAGGGGGTAACGGCGGTTCCAGCTCTGGGCCATACGGGTCATGGCATCGTAGACGCTGGAGTCTCCGTGCGGATGGAATTTACCCAAAACCTCACCGACTATACGTGCGGATTTTTTGGTCTGGCCGCTATATTTCAAACCGAGTCCGTCCATTCCGAACAGGACTCGTCTCTGAACAGGCTTCAATCCGTCTCTGGCATCCGGCAACGCTCTGGATACGATAACTGACATCGAATAATCGATGTAGGCCGTGCGCATCTCATAATCAATCTCCACAGGCTCAATGACCCCGAGCTGTTGCTCTTGAATTTCTTCGGGATTCTTTACCTCACTGTCCATAAATAAACACTAATCCAAAAAAATTACTATCTTGCAAATTTAGATAAAAATCTTGATTTAAATCATACTTTGAAGCTGATTTTGGACATGCCGACAAGCATTTCTTCCTCATTCGAAAACATCATCAATTTGAGCAGCCAGGAGGCCATACGCACCGGACATACGGAAATCCGTGCGGACCACCTTATGCTGGGCCTGCTGCGCCTCGCTGACAGTGCTGTCATTGAAATATTGGGAAAAATTGGAACAGAAGCCCGGGAACTGAAAGCACGCATAGACGACGAACTGTTCATAGAGCAGGCCCTTACCATGGCGGAAGCGGCTCCGCTGCGTTTCGGCCCGGAAATCAGGCAGGTGCTCGGAACAGCCATGGAATTTGCGAGAGAACTCGGTCTGAAGGACTGCCCTGCGGACTGTATGCTCATGGGCTTGTACCAAAGCGACGGGGTAATCGGCAGGTTCCTGCGCGAAAAGACGAAAGGCGCCGAGCTTGCGGAAATGGTCCGCAGCCGGCACCTCGTTCATGAAAACGACTTGCGCACTTCAATATTCATAATCAAGAAGTCCGCTGTCGGAAGCCACAGTCCGGGAAAGTTACCGAGTTGAAGCCAACTTGTCCATAGCCAGACGCACAAGCTCGTTCACGCGGGGCTTGTAGTCGGTGTTGGCATCCTTGAGGTAACGGTGGGCGATGGCGCAGCATACCGTACCTGCATTGTGTCCGAGTTTGGCGGCCATTCCTGCAAGAGCGGAGCCCTCCATCTCGAAATTGGTAATCTTGTAGCCGCCGAACTCAAAGCTCTCGAAGTCTTCAAGCATGTTGGGCATAGCCAGACCCTGACGCACGACACGCCCCTGGGGACCGTAGAAACCGGATGCTGAAATGGTCATGCCCTTCACGGTGCAGTCTGCGAACAGGTCGATGAGCTTGCTGCTTGCACGCACGAAATAAGGGTCGGGCAAGTGCTTGTCCCAGTGTACGTGTTTCTTGAAAGCCTCCTCGAAATCAAGCAGGGCGATGCTGTCGCGGTCGGCATACCAGTTCATCAGTCCGTCGCAGCCCACGGAAATGTGTGAGAATATGAATGCGCCGAGAGGGATTTCCGGCTGTATGGCACCGCAGGTTCCAATGCGCAGGATGTCCAATGTACGGTGCTCGGACTTCACCTCACGGGTCTTGAAATCCACGTTGGCCAGGGCATCCAGTTCCGTCACCACGATGTCGATGTTGTCCGTGCCTATGCCGGTTGAGAGTGCGGTAAATCTGGTTCCCTTGTACGTTCCGGTGACCCAGACGAATTCGCGTGATGCGCCTTCGGCTTCAATTTCGTCGAACAGGGGCTTGAACATCGCGACTCTGCCGGGATCTCCGACGAGAATCACCTTGTCGGCCAGCTGTTCGGGCTTTATATGGATATGAAAGGCGGAGCCGTCGCCGTTGATTATCAGCTCTGATTCGGGTATACGCATAATTGATTGGTGGTTATTATTTTTTGTGTTTACGTTTTGCGGCCCTCAGGCGGGATGCGCTCCTGACGATGAGTTCGTCCGCAAATATGCTTCTGGCAGCAAGAAAGTCAAGTATCACCGCCACGACAGGGAATACCGCAGGCAGTTTGAAGATGACATCATCGGCACTGATGAAGAAATAGTCCACGACTATCCAGATCTGGAAAAAGATCGTGACTATCGCCGAGAATAACGCTGTTCTCATCTGAGGTATCCTGAACTTGTAGACCATAAGTGCGATGATGTTCAGGAGGGTTATTACTATCAGAAAGATCAGGTAAGGGAAGTATGAAATAAACTTTACACCGTCAGCCTTGTCCAGGAAGAACATGAGACCGATGAGTACGGTTGCAATCAAGAGATAGAGCGTGTGAATTCTTTGCCACATGGTAAAAATGAAATTTATCGTGCATTGTATCTTGCAAGCACGTTCTGTTCGTATGTTTTGGAAATTGGTATGGTGTCGGGATTGTCTGTGTCAAGGCTTATCTTGTAGCCCTCCTTCTCCGCTTTCAGGATGCGCACCTTGGTGATGTTGACTATGTACTTGCGGTGGCAGCGCACGAGGTCGCTGTCGGCGAAACTCTCCTCAACGGTCTTGAGCGGACAGCGCAGCATGTATTGCCGCATTTGGTCGGAACTGTCGGAATACCAGACCTTTATATAGTTGTCGTCGGATTCTATGAAGTACAGGTTGTCGGAGTCAATGGAGAATTTCAGCGCACCGCTGTTGTCGAAAAGGGTGATGCGCTTCTGCTCGTAGGGACGCACCGGCATGTCGCTGACTACGTTGCTGTAGTTGGTCAGACGCATGGTGTTGCTCTTGTCGTTCATGCAGGCATATACGCCGCAGAGGGCATAGGGCACGCCGAGAGCCGTCAGGCCATGCAGGAATGCTCCGTAAAAGAGTTCGAAAGTGCCGGCTTCCACCGGTCTTATCTCTCCCCTGCTCACGGCCCCTTCGGTCAGCCAGGTATATAACAGACTGATAATCACTATCTCGGCGAGGCACCACAGAACATAGCACAACGCGTTCATGCCTTTTGACGAGCCTATGCGCACCAGCAGGGCACGGCTGAACATGAGGAACACTGCGCACACTGTTAAGAAAGCCACAGTCAGAATTATGAATTTGCCGGGGTCCACGCTCTTGCGCCAGGGATTGTCGGAAAAGGGCAGACTGAGAAGAGTGCATACCACAGCGAACAGGGCCGTGAAAACCATGGTCAGGGACATCTGACGTTTTCCCCAGATGAAGCGCGGCAGACGGTTAAGGACAGCACTCATTCACAAAAAGCTAATCTCGGCAAATATATTAATTTTTTGCTACCTTTGCTCGAACCAACATAATTGCCATGAAAAGAAAAGTTGCAGTTACCGGCCTTGGAGTTCTCTCCTGTATAGGCAACGACGTAAACACATTCTGGAACAACCTGATTCAAGGACATTGCGGCATAGACCTTATTTCCGAGTACCCGACTGATAACCTTGCTGTAAAAATCGGCGGCAAAATACGCAATTTCAAGCCCGAAGAATACGGCATGGACAAGCCGTTCATACGCAAGCAGGATACCTTCACCATCTATGCCATGGCTTCGGCGTATCAGGCAATGAAAGACTCGGGACTCGTTTCCGGAGAAAATATCGACCCGCTGCGCCTCTGCACCTACGTAGGTTCGGGTATCGGAGGCTTCGAGACCATACAGCGCGAGCTGAAAAAGTATTTCGACGACCCTTCCGGCAAATGGATTTCGCCCAACTTCGTCCCGACGATGATCAGCGACATGGCGGGCGGACAGATTGCAATCAAGTACGGAGCACAGGGCTCGTGTATTGACATAGTGACCGCCTGCGCGACCTCGACCCATTCTATCGGCGAGGCGTTCCGCCTGATACAGCACGGATACGCCGACGCGGTGATAGCCGGAGGCACCGACAACTGCACCATCCCCGTGGGCATCGCCGGCTTCGCCAACGCCAAGGCACTCACACGCGCGAATGATCCGGCCTACGCATCGCTGCCTTTCAACGCCAACCGTGGCGGATTCGTGATGGCCGACGGTTCAGCCATACTCATACTTGAAGATTACGAGCACGCAGTGGCACGCGGGGCACATATTTATGCGGAGATGGTCGGTTATGGCAGCACCTGCGATGCATATCACGCCACAGCGCCGCGTCCGGACGGGAGCACACAGGCAGCCTGCATCAAGCTCGCCCTCGACGAGGCAGGATTCGACCCTTCAAAGGACAATGTCTACGTCAACGCCCACGGCACGGGCACCGCATTGAATGACGTGACCGAGACGCGGGCATACAAAATTGCTTTCGGAGATTTCGCTTACAAGTGCCACATCAGCAGCACCAAGTCAATGCACGGGCACATGTTCGGGGCAACCGGAGCGGCAGAGGCTATTGCCACCGTCCTCGCCCTGCAGGAGGGCATCATTCCCCCGACCATCAATCTGGACAATCCCGATCCCGAATGCAACCTCGACTATACGCCGAACGTTGCGGTCAAGTCCGAACTCACACTCGGCATCAGCGATTCCTTCGGCTTCGGAGGACACAACGCCTGCATAGCGTTCAGGAAAGTTTAGGAAGTTCAGGGGGCTGACAATCGTTAGTCCCCTGCCTCTTTCAGACGCTCTGCGTTCTCTGCAATCTGCAGCTGGTCTATGCACTCCTGGATATTTCCGTCCATGAATGAGGGCAGATTGTACATCGACCAGTTGATGCGGTGGTCGGTAACCCTGCCCTGAGGGTAGTTGTAGGTACGGATTTTTGCGGAGCGGTCACCAGTAGAAACCATAGTCTTGCGCTTGGCGGCAATGCCGTCGAGGTATTTCTGGTGCTCAAGATTGTACAGACGGGTACGCAGTTCTTCGAACGCGCGTTCTTTGTTCTTGATCTGGGAACGCTCCTCCTGGCACTGGACTACAAGTCCTGAAGGGATGTGCGTAAGACGCACTGCCGAATAGGTGGTGTTCACACCCTGTCCTCCGGGACCGGATGAGCAGAAAAGGTCGAGACGTATGTCATCCCAGCTCAGTTCCACGTCAAATTCACCGGCTTCGGGGAAAACTGCAACGGAAGCGGCGGAAGTCTGGATTCGTCCCTGGGTCTCCGTCTGGGGGACACGCTGTACGCGATGAACGCCGGATTCGTATTTCATCACTCCATATACGCCGTCGCTGCCGGAAAGCTTGAACACTATCTGCTTGTAGCCGCCGGAAGTTCCCGGAGTCTGGTCGGTCACTTCGAGTTTCCAGCCTCTCGACTCGGAGAAATGCTGGTACATACGGAACAGGTCTCCGGCAAAAATTGCAGCCTCGTCGCCGCCGGTACCGCCACGGATTTCCACGATGGCGTTCTTCTCGTCGTCGGGGTCGGCAGGAATCAGCAGAAGCCTGATTTCATTTTCCTTTTCCGGTATCTTGGGCTCGATTTCCGACATCTCCGCACGTGCCATTTCCCGGAGTTCCTCGTCCTTTTCATTCACGAGTATGTCCTTGGCCGAGGCGTAGTCATCGAGCATCTTCTTGTACTCCTGACCGGCCTTGATGATGGGTTCGAGTTGTTTGTAATCCTTGTTGAGCTGGACAAATTTCTTCATGTCGGCCACCACTTCGGGACGGGACAGGTCATCCTGCAGCGCAGCGAACTTGTCCTGAAGCGAAAGCACCTTGTCCAATAATGTACTGTTTTCTGCCATATATATTCAGTTATCAGCCGATTGCCTTGATGTAGCAGCGTCTGCGCATGTAAAGTTCGCGCTCATAGCTGTTCCAGAGATTGACCGCACTGTTCGTTTCTATCTGGGGATTCGCAATGGCCCAACGGCCGCCTACTTTGATTGCCTTTTCGGCCATATCCTTGTAGAACAACGCCGAAACGCCCTTGTTCTGCCATTCCGGAGCCGCTCCGTTCACGAGCAGGTCAGTGGTCTCGTAATTATTCATCGCCTTCAGTATGTGTATCCAGCCGAAGGGGAACAGACGGCCTTTTGCCTTCTGCATGGCCTTGGACAGGCTCGGGATGGAAATGCCGAAAGCGACAACATCGTTGTTCTCGTCAAGCACTATCGAGCTCATCTTGTCGGTCACGAAACGCAGGACGTTCTTTGCCTCCTCTTCGATTTCCTCATCGGTGAAAGGCACGAAGTTGTACACTACGCCGGTGAAACCGTCATTGTAGGCCTTGAAGAACTTCTTCACCTGCACCGGGTCTTTTTTCAGCTCGTCTATATTGGCAAAATGAAGATTGTATTTCTCCATCAGCAACTTAGCCAGACGGGTGGTCTTTTCGGGTACGCCGTGATTGGCCACCATCTTGTACTGTACCCAGTCGCATTCTTTCACGAAGCCGAGCTTCTCCATCAACTCATTGTAGTAGGGATAGTTGTATATGCAGCTGAATTGAGACAGATTCTCAAAGCCCTCCACCAGCATACCCTGCTTGCCGAGGGTATTGTAGTACAGCGGGCCGTGGATTTCCGTCATACCCTGCTCCTTCGCCCATTTTTCGGCGGTACTTATCAGCAGCGAAGCCACTTCGATGTCGTTTATGGTGTCGAACCAGCCGAAACGCACTCTCTTGGTGTTGAACCAGTCGTTGTAACGGGGATTGAGTATCGCGCAGATGCGTCCGACCACCCGCTTGCCGTCCTCTACAAGCCACATCTTGTTCGTGCAGTAAAGCAGCGATGCGCTCTTGGTAAGCGTGTTGATCTGGTCCGAATGGAGTGCCGGCACATATTGCGGACAATCCTTGTAGAGTTCATCGGGGAACTTTACGAATTTCTTGAGGTCTTTCTTGTTCTGGACTTCACGTATTTTGTAATCAGGCATTTGGGATGAGTTTTGTACAACCTGCAAAGGTACACATTTCCCGTGACAATTTATAGACCCCGGGACTTGGCCTCAGTCCACAATGCATCCATTTCTTCAAGGCTTGCGCCTGCGAACCCCTTGCCTTCGGACTTAAGGCTGCTTTCCACGTAGTCGAAACGCCTGCGGAACTTGGTACAAGCCGCACCTAGTGCCTTTTCCGGGTCCACGCCGTGCAGTCGGGCGGCATTGATGGCCGCGAACAGCAGGTCGCCGAATTCTTCCTCACAATGTGCGGCATTTCCCTCCGACGAGGCTTCGCGGGCCTCCTCCAGTTCCTCCTTCACCTTGGGCCACACATCTTCCGGACGCTCCCAGTCGAAACCGCAGCCCCTCGCCTTTTCCTGCATGGACATGGCTTTGAGCAATGCCGGCATGGAATCGGGTATTCCTGACATGACGGTCTTGTTGCCGTCCTTCTCCCTGGCCTTGACGAGCTCCCAGGTGTCGGCTATCTCCTTCGCGCTCAACTTGCGGCCGCTTTCGTCCCCGAATACGTGCGGGTGGCGGAATATCATCTTCTCGCATTCCGCGTTTATGGCATCCGCAATGTCGAACTCTCCCTGCTCCTGTCCCATCCGGGCGTAGAATACTAAATGGTACATCAGGTCTCCGATTTCCTTGGCCGTGTCGTGACTGTCGCCGCGCAGGATAGCGTCGCTCAGCTCGTAAACCTCTTCCTCCGTCATCGGGCGTATGCTGTCCATGGTCTGGGCGGCATTCCACGGGCAATCCTCGCGCAACCTGTCCATTATATCGAGAAGACGGCCGAACGCCGCCATTTTTTCCTCTTTCGTATGCATATTTCCTGTTTTATCGGGCGCAAAATTAGGAACTTGTTTTGATTTATTTCAAAAATTCTTTTATTTGTCCTCTTAAGCAACAACTACCAATAACATTAGATGAAAACCATACAATACGTCTCCGCCGACGAGGCCGTGAGCCACATTCCTTCACACAGCCATGTTCACATCAGCAGCGTTGCCAGCGTGCCGCATTGTCTCATCCAGGCCCTGTGCCGGCGTGCCGATGCCCATGACATCTGCGACGTACATTTCCACCACTTCCACACCGAAGGGCCGGCACCATACAGCGAGGAACGGTATGAGGGCATATTCTTCGACCAGGGCTTCTTCGTCGGTCCCAATGTACGCAAGAACGTAAATTCCGGATACGCCGACTATCTTCCGGTGCATTTGGGAGAAAGCCAAAAGCTCTACCGCGACGGGCACATCAAGTTGGATGCGGCGCTCGTGAACGTATCCCGCCCCAATGCGGACGGCATGGTCAGCCTCGGCACCTCTGTGGACTGTTCGGTAGCCGCCGTGGAGAGTGCAAAACTCGTAATCGGCGTGGTGAACCCTAATGTACCGTTTGCGCACGGCGACCTGCTGAGCATCGAGAGTTTCGACTATCTGGTGCAGGACGATTGTCCGCTGATAACCGCCACCTACGCGGAACCCACCGAGACCGAGAAGCTGATAGGCAAGAACTGCGCTGCGCTCGTGGAGGACGGTGACTGCATACAGATGGGCATAGGTGCGCTCCCCAACGCCCTCGCGGCCCAGTTGCTGGACCACAAGGACCTTGGTCTGCATACCGAGATGTTCGCTGACGGACTGCTTGCGCTGATAAAGAAAGGCGTGATAAACGGCAGATGCAAGAAAATTGACACCGGCAAGGTGGTGGCGTCCTTCCTGCTCGGTTCGCAGGACGTATATTCGTTCATCGATGATAACCCCGATGTTCTGATGAAGGACATCAAGTACACCAACGATCCCCGCGTAATCTGCCAAAATCCCCACATGAAAGCCATAAATTCGGCGACTGAGGTGGACCTGACCGGTCAGATTTCCGCCGATTCGATAGGCACGCGCATATTCAGCGGCACCGGCGGGCAGCTGGACTTCGTGCGGGGGGCTACAATGTCCGAGGGCGGCAAGAGCATCACCGCTTTCGCATCGCGTACCAAGCGCGGAGAGAGCAAGATAGTGCCCACGCTGAAAGAGGGTGCAGGTGTCGTTACGCCCCGCGCTGACGCGCATTGGATAGTGACCGAATATGGTGCAGTGGACCTGTACGGACGCAGCCTGCAGGAACGCGCACGACTGCTCATAAGCATTGCCCACCCCGATGACCGGGAAATGCTCGAGCGGGCCGCATTTGAACGTTTCGGGCCGCATTTCGGAAGAGTATAAAGGGAGTAAGATTGTCCGTAGGCTGCACCCCGGCAATGCGAGGCAGACAGCTTGTTTGCATCGCCCTCGGTTTCTGCGTAATTTTGCCCAAATTGCTTTGAGATGGAAATTGTAAAGTTGAAATCGTCATACGACGAACTTGAAATAGAGTTGATGTACGTTGCGGCAGAGGGTGCCGCGAAAGGAACGGTGCAGTTGGTACATGGAATGTGCGAGCATAAGGAAAGATATCGCGCATTCATGGAGTTTCTGGCTGCCAACGGGTACAACTGCATAATCCATGACCACAGGGGTCACGGTGCTTCGGTTAAGTCGGAGGAAGATCTCGGATACATGTATTCCGGAGGCTGGAAAGCGTTGGTGTCGGACATAGGAACGGTAATGGAATATGCACGCGAAAAATTCCCCGGCAGTCCGGTGAAACTCCTGGGTCACAGCATGGGTTCGCTGGCGGTACGTTCATTTGCAAAGCGTCACGATGAACTGATTGATACGCTGATAGTCGTCGGTTCTCCTGCGAACAATCCGATGACAGGTGTCGGCAAACTGCTGGCGGACGCGGTTGCGCTTGTGTGTGGCGGTCATTCCAGACCGAAATTTCTGCATGCGCTCGTGCTCGGCAGCTTCAACAAGGCTTTCGAGGATGAGGGCTGGCCCTGCGGCTGGGTATGTTCCGACAAACAGATACTCGAAGAATACCATTCCGATCCGCTTTGCACCTTCCGCTTCACCGCCAACGGATTTTCTGGCCTGCTCGGACTGATGAAGGATTGCTACAATCCGAAGGGCTGGAAACTTGCGAACAAGGCCCTGCCCGTACACTTCCTGTCCGGAGCCGAGGACCCTTGCGGCGGCTGTTCGGCAAAGAGTATGCAGCACTGCGTGGATGTAATGAAAAAGGCCGGTTATGAATCGGTGGATATGAAACTCTATACCGGAATGAGGCACGAAATCCTGAATGAAATCGGAAAAGAAATCGTATGGAACGATATACTGGAGCTTTTGTGAACAGTCAGACGGATGATGAACGCTTCATGCGTGCGGCGTTGGAGGAGGCCCGTGCAGCCGATTCCGAAGGAGAGGTGCCCATAGGTGCAGTGGTCGTCTGCAAGGGGCGTATCATAGCGAGGGGGCACAATATGACAGAAAGGCTTCAGGATCCGAGCGCACATGCGGAAATGATTGCACTCACGGCCGCTACGGAAGCCGTCGGAGGCAAATATCTGAACGACTGTACACTGTACGTAAGCGTAGAGCCTTGTCCCATGTGCGCGGCTGCATTGGCCTGGGCACAACTCGGCTGCCTGGTATTCGGTGCCCTTGACCCGAAACGCGGCTACTCAATATTCACTCCGCCCCTGCTTCATCCCCGGACTGTAGTCCGCAGCGGGATTCTCGGGGAAGAGGCATCCGGATTGGTCAGGGATTTTTTCAAGAGAAACAGGTAAAAACTCATTTAAGGTACTGCCTGCGGTACTCCAACGGCGACATTCCGACCCCTTTCCGAAAGAATCTGGCAAAGGCGGATGAATTCGGGAAACACATGCTGTCAGCTATCTGGGTCACGTTCTGATCCGTCGAAAGCAGCAGGAGTTTGGCTTGCCTCAACAGGAGGTCACTCAGCCAGAAATGGAAGGTATGTCCGGTCTCCTGCTTTATCAGGCGCATCAGATGCTTGTCGGATATATACAGTTTTTCAGCATAAAATGCGGCCGTGCGTTCTTCGATGAAATGGCGATGCAGCAGTTTGAAGAATCCGTCAGCAAGCTTGTCCCGGTGGGTCATATGCACCTCAATGTTCCTCCCCGAATAGATTCTGTTCACTTCCTGGACAAAAGAAAACAATATCCCTTTGATGACTTCCATGCCGGCCTCCTCTGACTGGTAGCGGTCAATGAGCAATCCGTAATATTTCTGCATGACCAGATAGTCGCGATTATCCAATTCATGGCACGGATAGTCGCCCACATAATCCGTTGTGTCAGCTTTCAACAGCAGCGGGAAATCGGACAGCAGATCGAAGGTAAAACCGGCATATCTTGTCCTGAAATTTTCCGAACATGAACGAAGTGCAAGCAGGTGGTTCGGGAGCAGATACAGGAATGAGCCCTTGTGCAGTCCATAGCTTTTTCCGTCCACCTCCACTGTGCCGCTGCCGGCTGTAATCATTATGAAATTCATCCTGTTTATGGGTATTCTTACAGCATCACCCAAAGGGAATTCGGGCATAAGCTTTCCTGCACATGCACCTATGCCCAAAAGATTTTTGTCCTGTTCTTTCGTATTCATAGGACAAAAATGCGAAAAATATCACTATTTGAACGATTTTTCCATAAAACAGAACCATATAATAGCGGCTTTTGCCTGTACCTTTGCCGCCCGAAAATAAATTATTTATGGAAAAGAGAAAGAATTCAAGTTTGTACATACTCCTGATGGTAGGCGTCATTTCCGCGTTCGGTCCTTTTGTGACCGACTTTTATCTGCCGTCTTTGCCTGCCTTGACAGAATATTTCAGCACCACAGCCAGCCAAGTACAGTTAAGCCTGACATTCAGCATGATAGGTCTGGCCGTGGGACAACTTATAATCGGTCCGTTGAGCGACAAATACGGGCGCAAACTTCCGATGATGGTTTCGCTCGTCATCTTCTGCATATCCACCTTGGGCTGCCTGTATGCGCCTGGCATACATGCCTTCATCTTCTTCCGTCTGTTCCAGGGTCTCTCCGGCGCAGGAGGAGTGGTCATATCCAAGTCCATAGCCACCGATTTGTATGAAGGAAAAGAATTGACACGCTTCTATTCCGTCCTGAGTTCGGTGCATGGACTCGCTCCGATATTGGCGCCCATGCTCGGCGGTATGCTGATGGCCGTGATGGACTGGAAGGGCATCTTCTGGATATTGTTCGCATTGGGCGTGCTGCTCATTTTCACCTTGTCTTTCTTCGTGGAATCATTGGAGGCAAGCAAAAGGCAGAAGGGTAACGTAAGGTCAATTCTTACCGCTTACAAGACTGTCACGCACAATTCCCGCTTCGTCCAATATGTCCTTGTGCAGGCTCTTGCCATGGGCGTGATGTTCGCCTATATTGCAGCATCCCCGTTCATCTTCCAGGAACATTTCGGCCTGTCCGCGCAGATGTACGGCATTTGCTTCGGGCTCAATGCCTTGGCCATCATGGGAGGAAGTCTTATAGTGTCCCTGTTCCACGAGGCGCAATCGGCGTTGCGCTGCGGGTGTACCGGTTTCGCGCTGACAAGCATTGCGGTTGCCGCAACACTTTCAACAGGCTCCGGTTTCCCGGTAGTGGAGATAAGTTTGTTCATACTGCTGTTCTTCCTCGGGATGATAAATCCAAGTTCCACGACGCTCGCGCTCGACATGGAACGCCACAATTCCGGCATAGCCTCCGCCTTGTTAGGTTTCCTCATGTTCCTGTTCGGAGGTGTAGTGTCACCGCTGACGGGTATGGGGAACATGCTCTATACCACAAGCATGATTATGGTGGTTTGCAGTCTGGCCGCCTGGTTGGTCATGAGAAAAGCGGACAGTTTCGAGGCTGGTCTGAGGAGCAAGAGGGCGTAAGCTGATACATTATTTCTTCAAGTACAGGGAAATCATAACCTCACGCCCGCGAAGTTTGATTGAACGCTCATGCTGCGATACTGTGCCGTATGAGGTGTAGCTATATTCCTTATTGTTGAGCAAGTTGGTGACTGAAGCGGAAAATTCAAGGTGAGTTCAAGTTTCTTATAACTCCACTCGAATTTCGGAGCTGCGAAAACGCGCAAATAATCCGTGGTTAATGCTTCAGTGCTTGTCAATTCCGCTATATCCACCCCAAACAGGTTCGTATTCAGATTTCTGAAATATCCAGACACACCGGCTTCAAGAGACAGAAGTACCTTGTTGAATACAAAACCCATTGAGGCTCTCTTGTCCGTAATCCTGCCCTTCATGGTTTACTGTCAGCTTTTCGGGCAACGAGTTCCATTCATTGCGACTCGTGAAAGTGACTAATTTGTTGTTGCCGAAACGCTTGATTACACTCAAAAGATTGCTCACGGCATATTCCGGCATCCAGGCCGACTGGGTAGTGAGTAATGAACCTGTGGTGTTCAGTGTCAAATCATTCCACGAAAAATCAGCCGACAAGGTATTATTAAGGTAATAGCTCTTTTCATTGACTTCATATGAAAACTTCCCGGTCAGGGCATTGCGACGTGACAGCGAGTTCTTATCCTCGAGTATTATCTTGTCGCCTGATTCCAGGAAATATGTCGTCGAACTTGATTCTTCTGCAGAGACACGGTCATGATTGTAGTCAATCTGGGCTTTGAATTCCCCTCCATTTTTTGTTTTGAGAAGATGACTTGAGGATACCATCCAGGAGCGGTTGAAGTAGTTTCTGTTACGTTCCAATTCTTCATCCGACCGATTGGAACTGAAATCCAAAAGCTGATCTGAGAGATTCAGCCCGGTATTGTTTCTTGGAACGTGGTTATCATCTGGTACTTCCCCGTTCTTTGCCACGTCAATGCCGGGCATACGTTTCAGCACATCACCTATCGTCCTGTCCTGCTTTTGGGCAAAGCTGCCTACAGTATAAGTTATTGTGTCGCCGCTTTCTCGTATAGGGTCGGCTTTGACGGTTACTTCCCGCAGTTGGAAAGTCCCTTCTTCCAGCCTTATTACTATTGGATTGCCGTCAAACTCCAAAGGGGCGGAATAGCTGCGGTATCCCATTATGGTGACATGGATAGTAAGATCTTCACTTGTCGAGGGCGGCATAATGGAGAACCCTCCATCGGCATCACTTACCCCCGTATGCCAATATCTTCCCGGAGGCGTTTTTCAAAAGGACATTGGATCCCGCTATTGGAGTTTTGTCGGACGCTTGAACGACAATACCGCTAACCGGATTATCCGCAAAGCAGTCCGGGCATATTGTCATTGTCAACAGTAATATCAGCAATAGCCTCATATCATGACAGTCCGGTTTTTCCCATGCTTCCGATGCTATTGTCGTTTAAAATCAGGTTCCAGTCCATCTAAATAACGGGTATCATTGTCATTTTCAGGAATGTTTGTTCCCAATGCTGTATTAAAAATTGCTGTGGAATTTTTCCTATATCTATACTCTTTCTTCAGGAAAGAAAATCTGTCTGTTTTTTCTCCCTCGTCCAACCAGTCTTCTTTGAGTTCTTGATTAGACATTAATCCTACCAGGCGGAATGAAAACAAATAGTTATTGTCGTGTGCTTCAAAAATAAGCCCCGGAAGCCCGCAGAACACCCATTTCCTGCCATGATAGCTGCAAACCGCTTTGTAAGCCTCATAGCCATAAATCATTTTTGTAGAATCACATAACTGCCAATGGAACTCACTTTTTGAGACATTATATTCATAAATGTCGCTGTTAATACGATCCTTGATACATATAGTGTCCGATGTATAGGATTTGGTGACCATGAATGAGCTGCGTCTATGAGGAAAAGACGTAGCGTCACTTCCCTCTTTTGCTTTGATTGCATTGATACCGTCTTTAGTAAATTCATAATCATAGACAGCTCTGTAGTTGGCCCCCGCAGCATTACCGCTAAATACTGCAATAGCTATTCTCATATTTACCCATCTTCTCAAGTTGTTCAAAGTAGACATATTATCAGAAAATTGCAAGGATTCTCTGACTCCATATTTCCATCCAACTCAACAATCTTTGTGGTGTTCTTGGTTTTTTTTAAAATCTTCATACCTTGCTGTCGTGTTTGTTTAAAACCAGTCTCTAAACAAATTAAAATTTTGTTTAGAGACAAATAGTTGAGTTGTAACATGCTAATTATTGAGTACATTAAGAAAGTCAAGAAAATATTTTGTCAATCTGGACAAAAACAATCCTGTGCTAAAAAAGAAGAAGGAAGCACCAATATGCAGTATGAAACAAATAACAATCTCGTTGATGAGAAAGCCCCATCTCCTATTGCTATTATATATCAAAGTGAGTTGGATTATTTATCTCGGTGTGTGTTGGATTATCCAGATATAGAAACCGGAGGTCAATTATTTGGTTTCTGGTCGAATCAAGGAGTCCCCGTTGTTTTATATGTTATTGGCCCTGGGAGAAATGCAAATCATCAAGGAACTTTTTTTAACCAAGACACAGACTATCTTATGTCTGTTGGTAATGAATTGTTGAACCGTTATGGGCTTAACCATATTGGAGAGTGGCATTCACATCATCAGTTGGGCCTGGCACGCCCGAGTGGACATGATGCCCGAACTATGCACCATGGATTGATGAAAATTCCACAACGTCGACTTTTGTTATGTATCTGCAATTATGAGAATGGGAGAAGCGCGGCAAATCCATATAACTTCCACGAAAATGATCTTAATGGCTATACGTATGCTCAATGGCAAATTATTAAGCGTAAAAGTCCTTTCAGGGAAATTGCTGATACGGAATTGAAAGAAATTTTAATTCATCCGCAGACAACCAATCCTCGACATGGTAATAATCGTGTCGTACAAGAAGAACAATTGGAACAACCATCTCAGGTTAGAATACCGGCGACCTATTGGGTTGCACAAGAGGGGAACATTTTTGTGCTAAAAAGTATGTTGGAATATACCCGCTCAAAAATACAGACAGAAAAGATTGATTCTCAAGTTAATGAGCTCGGAATAGTGCAATTTCATCTTGAAGAACGGGAAATGGATATTCGTTTCCCTAAGGATTTTCCGAAAAAAGGACCAGAAATATATGTACGTGGGGAACAGGTAAATCAGGATGTTGAATGGCATGAGCCCGGAAAAAGTACTGAAATTTTATCCTGTTATAAGGTGTGGCTAAGCAATTTGAGAATTGACATGTAATATGTAAACATTAATTATATGACACAAGAGCGATTTGATACTGAAAAAGGCGTATTGGAACATTATTTACCGCGTAATATGTTCCGATTCCGTGACATGAATACTATTTCTCCTTACCTACAAGCAGGAGTGGTGACTAATAATGGTACTTGTTATGTATTGAATATCAGACTAAATGGCTTTCCGGAGGCTAAACCAAAAGCTTATGTAGAGGAAATGCTATGTACAAAATCGGGAGAATTCATGAATTCCGCTTCACCTACGAATCATACTCTCACTTCTTGGAACGGATGGACGCAGCTATGTCATTATAATGATTCATGCTGGAAAAGTGATGTGTCTCTGTGGAAAGTCTACCTCAAATGTCGCCTATGGCTTGAAATGTATGAAGCTCATTTGCGTACAGGCAAACCAATAGATTATTATCTTAATCATCAAAATTAATAAGTAACTATGGGATTTGAAAATTTTGATCTCGACCAAGTGGCTGAGAACGCTCATAGGCGTAGTCAAGGTGATAGATCTGCCGGAGATCTGTATTATGATTCAAATGATGGAAAAATGAAAGTGAGGAAAAGAGGAGAATCTCTTCCCAGATCTGCAGTAGTTTCTAATCAAATGACTGATGAAGGTTTTGCGTAATGAATAACTACATTTTTTACATTGATGGCGAAGAATTGTCCAATTTCAACATCAATAATAGTAAATCCCACACATTAGGATTCGCCTATGAATGGGAAGGGGAAGGCGTGATTCATTTACGCTTTACTCCTATGAACCACTCATTTGGTAAATGTCATAGTGTGTTATTTACGAGAGAGCAGAACGTAGAATTGTCGAAAGCTGAAATAGTAGCTAAGGTACATGACAATGATAGCGTGGAAGTCTTCTACAATGGTAATTATCCATATAAAGCCGCGATAATACCATCAAAAGATAGTCTCTATTCTCGTAACAAGGGTATTCTTGAATTAAATATACTTGAAAACAAACGCGTACTTATCGTCGGTCTTGGTAGTTTTGGCTCTCAGATATCCATAGAACTTGCAAAAGCAGGTGTAGGACATTTTGCGCTTATGGACTTCGATCGTGTCGAACTTCATAATCTTGCAAGACATACTTCAACAATTAATGATTTAGGTCGCTTGAAAACCGATGTCATAAGTGATGCAATAAAAGGTAAGAATCCTTATGCTAAAGTAGAGAAATATCCGATCAATATCATTGATAATCAGGAAATATTAAGGGAACAATGTTCTAAGGCTGATATTGTTATATGTGCAACGGACAATAATCGTTCACGTTTTATACTCAGTGAACAGTTAGTTTCATTAGGTAGGACGGGAATTTTTGGACGTGCCATAACCAGAGCAGAGGGAGGAGATGTGTTTATATACCGACCTGGCGGTCCTTGCTATTGCTGTTTAATTGGTAATGGCTGGTACGAAGCGGCTCAAGAAGAAATAACCAATGAGGATTCTGCTCGCAGAGATGGACGGATTGCTGCTTATGTATCAGCGGAAGATGCAGACGCAATGGTACAAGTAGGACTCAGCGCAGATATAGAACCAATGTGTAATATGATGGTTAAACTCGCATTAGTTGAACTGTCACGAGGTGCAGAATCAGGTATTAAGTCTCTTGAAAAAGAGTTTGTAGCACCTTATTATCTTTGGGTAAACAGACGTGAGCGTAAATATGGGAACTGGGGTTGTTTTGCAGACCCGGGCCACATGCCTACAATTATGCGTTGGTATGGTGTTGATGTTGATCCTGATGAAGGGTGTTTATTGTGTGGCTCCCACAAGCGTCTTGATATAGGCGAATCTTTTATCGAGGATTATGGAGAAATAGCAGGTAATATTAAAACAGACCTGTCTTTTGACCTTGATAAATTTAGTAAAGAGTAAGCTTAGACTGGGATCATGGACTTTAGTCAATTTAGAAATAATGACATAACGTATATCATAGAGGATGCCGCTTCTATATCCATCGACTTAGGATTGATGTATATAGAACCAATCTCTATATTTGTTTCTTTAAATCAAAGATATACAGAAGAATTAGCAAAATATTTAATTCTATGTAATGTAGAACCAGGTGCGTTTTACAATCGGCTTGTGGATTGTATTCAAAAATATCCTCATAGCAATAATAAACAGGATATAACAATGTCTGACAGTACGATTAATGCACTGTACATTACATTGGAAATTGAGTCAAAATTCGATGAAATGGCATATCCAAACAGTGCACTCATCACTGCTTTGCTTATGACGCCTGGACCTTTGAAACAATTAGCGAATGAATTTGGTATTTCTACTGCAGACATGCAGAAAATAGTTGCCACTTCAACGCGGAGACTTCCATACAATAATGAAAGTCTCGTTAGCTATGTAAATGACTCAAATGAAAGAATAAATGATTTAACAGGAATTGAAGACACTATAATCGGATTGTCTGATGAAATCAGGCAAATAGATGAATTTATCTCTGCATCGAAAAAGCTACGTGAACTTAACGTATCAACGAAACTGGAATGTGATACAATCATTATAGGTTCCACAGGAACAGGTAAAAATTATCTTGCAGAATGTTTTGTTCATAAGTTATATGAAGCGAAATTAATCCATCGACGTGATCCGGTTTTGATTGATGCTGTTAACTGGAATGTTTTTGAAGAAAATTTAATAACTAACCTGGAGGGCATAGCAGATGGCGTATTAATAATTGATAATACTCAAAAGCTTGTTAGCGAAGATAATTCTACCAATATCGGTAGACTGGACAGTCTCTTCTCGGCAATGTCTAACTTAGAAAAACGACCCGTCATTATACTTCTTTCATTACCTGTCGGCATGTCAGAGTTTCTTACAAAGAATCCTTCTGTAAGTCGATATTTTGAATATCAATTTAACCTGAAAGAATATTCGTCAAATGAACTGACTAAGATTTGCGAAAAAACACTTCTTCAAAAATTTAATAAATCTCTTGATGATACATGTCGTCATCGGCTCTCTAACATTTTCAAATATTTATTACGTAATAGGCCGGAAAATTGGGCTGGTGCGCATTCTGCCGTGAAAAAAGCTGATGATATATTCATTACTTTCAGTATGCGAGGCCATCAACATATTTGTAAAGAAGATATTATTGGTGAAGAAGATCGCGATCTTACTATTGATGAAATTCTTGCCAAACTCGATGATTTTGTCGGAATAGATAACATCAGAGAGGAGATACTTCAATTGGTTGCAGAGATAGAATGTGATAAGGAGCGTTTTGGTGGTGCGCCATCTATCAGATCACATTTTGTATTTACCGGTAATCCGGGAACCGGAAAGACAAGTATTGCCCGAATATTTGCCGATGTATTGAAGGCATTGAAAGTATTGTCGGTTGGCCATCTTGTTGAAGTCGACCGCTCTAAGCTCGTATCTGCCTACGTGGGACAGACGGCAATTAAAACCAATGCAATGATAGACGAAGCGATGGGTGGTATATTGTTTATTGACGAAGCTTATACTCTCGTTTCAGATATTAATTCTAACTCCACCTTTGGTAAAGAAGCTGTTGATACACTCTTAAAACGATTAGAGGATGACCGAGGTAAATTTGTATGTATTGTAGCCGGGTATACAAAAGAAATGTTTGATTTCTTGGAGTCAAATCCCGGAATGAAGTCCAGATTCAATAAGGTAATAGAGTTTAAAGATTATAACGGCGAAGAATTAACTGAGATATTCCGCAGAATAGTAAATAAAAATAGTTTTACTCTTAGTGAAGACGCTGATAAAAGCATAGGCAATTTTTTTAATAATTTATATGCTTGCCGTACACGTAATTTCGGTAATGCCCGTGAGGTACGCAACATATTCGATGAAGCAAAGAAACGTCAGAGCCACCGTTTGGCAAAATTACGTAATCAGGGAGAATATTCACCGGAAACAGTGTTTGTACTTACTCGTGAAGATATTGAAGGAGAGGCATCTACCCAGACTATGTCCCTCGATGATGTTTTGGCAGAAATGGATCGCGATTTCGTAGGTATGGACAATGTAAAACAAGCTGTTCATAATCTCGGCGTTACCATCGCCGCCAATATGAGGAGAGTGAAGGCTGGTGCCGGTGATATTAACAAAATAGGAGTACACGTTTTGTTGACGGGTAATCCAGGTACGGGAAAAACTACAGTAGCACGAACCCTTGGTAAAGTATTTAAATCTATCCGACTTCTTCCCACTGACAAGGTGATTGAGGTGGATAAAAGCGCATTGGTAGGACAATATGTAGGCACTACACCTCAAAAAGTGAATGAAATCGTTGACCGTGCATTGGGTGGAGTCTTGTTCATCGACGAAGCATACACTTTGTCACAAGATTCTAATTCAAATAGTTTCGGTAGAGAAGCTATCGAAACCTTAATGAAGCGAATGGAAGACGACCGTGGTAAATTTGTTTGTATTTTGGCTGGTTATCGCGATTTAATGGAGGAATTTGTACGCGTGAATCCTGGAATTGACTCCAGAATTTCACATCGTATTCATATTGAAGATTATTCTTCAGAAGAATTATCTGAAATTTTCCTTAGAATGGTAGCGCAGCAAAGAATGAGCATCGTTCCCGAAGCCATACAAAAAGTAAAACGTGTCATTGATAATATGGTGGCAGTCAAGTCTAAAGATTTTGGTAATGCCCGGGATGTTCGTAAGTTGTTTGATAAAACAATTGAACGACAAGCTGTTCGTATTCAAAACTACCTTGAGGAGGACGTATCCCAAGAAGAATTAACGAAGATAATTGATGATGACATTGTCATAGAAACACATAAGGATATTGATGAACGGGAATGCCTTGAAAAGCTGGATGCCTTAGTTGGTTTGCAAACTGTAAAACGGGAAATCAGAAATTTAACGCAATATCTCAAACTTGAAAAACTGCGTGCCGAGTCCATGGGAAAGAAATTTGTCGGTGTACGCGACCATTATTTGTTCCTCGGCAATCCAGGTACGGGAAAAACCACTGTGGCTCGCATCTTAGGCGACATATTTCTCTCATTAGGTATCTCAAAAAATACCAGGTTTGTAGAAACTGATCGCTCTGGTCTTGTTGCGGGGTATGTCGGTCAGACTGCTCCTCTTACAAATCGTGTTATCGATAGTGCCTTAGGAGGTATATTATTCATTGATGAAGCATATACGTTGTCACAAGGTCATAACGATAATTTTGGGCAAGAGGCTATTGATACTCTGCTGAAACGTATGGAAGACGATCGTGGAAAATTTGTTTGTATTGCTGCCGGCTATTCTAGTGAAATGCAAAAATTTATCACTTCAAACTCCGGCTTGCAAAGTAGATTCAATAAAGTAATATATTTTGAAGACTATTCAGAGGAAGACTTAATAGAAATTTTTAGAAGAAAGATATTAGCAGAGGGCTTTCAATTTGCGCCAAATGCGGAAAATGCTATGAGAAATATGGTAAATATTGCTTATAGTCATCGTAATGCCAATTTTGGCAATGCACGAGAAATAAATAATTTATTTCAACAGGTAAAGGAAAGACAAAGCAATCGATTGTATCAATCAATGATTGCTGGAGTTAAACTTACTAAGTCTGAACTGCATACTCTGAGCGTAAATGATTTTATAAACAAAATATAAAAAACGAAAATATGGCATTACCAGCAGGCTTCGATCCTATAACGGGTACTTTTAAAAATGTGCCTAAACCTAGGATTCAATCAAATTATAATCCTACTTTCTCGTCATCAAATTCATCTCATAGAAGGTATGGTTTAGGAAAGAGAATTAATGATGTTATAAAGTCCATAGGTAATTGGATTGATGGCATTATAGGAGATGTAAGTGGCTGGTTATCTTTGATAGTTGCGATTATAGGTGTAATAGGCCTGTTGATATGGGTTTTTAGTGATTTAAAGATTCTAAATATTATTCTTAGATTCGTTGGGGCATGTTTGCTGTTGTATGTCCTGAGGATAGTCATAGCAATTATTTTGGTCTGTGTTGTCCTCATAATGAAAGTTATCCGCTATGTTTTTTGGAATATATGGACTCTACTGATAAGCTTGGCTTTAATCATCGGTTGTTATATTTACACTACGCATGACCCAACATTTTTTAACTTAACACCAACTATACAAACAGATGATGCACCCAAGTATGACAAGTATCGTTGTACTGCAAATTCACTAAATGTAAGGAGCCAGCCAACCCAAAACAGCCAGGTACTTGGCACTCTTCGCAAAGGTCAGGAAGTAGAGGTAACTAATATTGAAAATGGGTTTGCCACTATTGAATACAATGGACAGAAAGGATATGTAAGTCTTAAATATCTAAATAAAGTAAGCGATTGATTCCATAATAAAAACAAATTAACACTCCGACGGCTCCTGCCAGCGTTTCATTTGTCGTGGCTGAAGAAGCTACTCATCGGTAGTTTGCTTCATTCTGTAATTATTCTTGAGGGGGCCTGTCAGAGGTAACCCTTTGAATGATTGCATCACTTTAAATGTACCGGGTATAGCGGAATCAAATGTACCACCTGTATCAGTTTGAAATGTACGTAAGCCTTCGAACAAGTACATATTGATCACCAAATAACGACTGCCACTATATGAACCTGATAGTTGCAGTCGCTATTTGTTTTGTTGTACCTATCAGTAGTGTCCACTAAAAATTTACGGGGTCAAAGTTAAACAAATTCGGCTCACTATAGTTATTGGAATCTTTGACCTTATTGAAATTCGATTTGTCGAACAAGTCTCTAAGGTGTGTCCTGTCAGTCAATGATATTCCGAGGATTTGCAGGATTGTGTAAATGCTTCTCTCAAGTTTCATATCGTGCTTGACGATTGCCACAAGGCAGTAAGTAATTATGGCACAATAGA
>CAZOQW010000013.1:0-43519 GCA_964582235.1 uncultured Muribaculaceae bacterium
GGCAGCAGCAGCGTGTGGGAAACGGGCGATGAGTTTTATGTGAAGTTCGAAGGCTGGGAGCAGGTGGGCACGTACAGGATAACCGATGCCAGTGCAGGCACGGTGGAAGCCGTGACACCTGCCTATTGGACGAGCACAAACTCGGGGCAGACCATCATCGCATGGTATGCCTCGCCCGAAGGAACTGATGGCACCGTCTCCCTTGCCGACCAAAGCAATGGGCTGGCCTACGTGCTGCAAGCCAACACCACGGCAGACTTCAACACCACGGCCAGCCTCACCTTCACCCACTCCCTTGCCAAAGTGCGCCTTAAAACAACCAGCAGCAGCCTGGAAGACTATCCCGTGGAGGAGGAGGTAACCAGCGTAAGGATAAAGAGCTACACCACGTGCGTTCACACACAAGGCGACGACCCCACCGGCTTTGAGGAGGGCTGGATAACGATGCAGAAAGCCACCTACGACGATGAGACATACTGGGAAGCCAATGTGGTGCCCAATCATCCGATAACGGAGTTCCAAGTGAATGGAAATAATGGCACGCTGGATGATAACGGCATCACGCCCGAAGTCGGAAAGATAAACACGATAACCGTCATGACGGTCGCACCGGAGAATACTACAGGGACATATTCCGTGATGCGTTGTTCGATGAGAATTGGAAACCCTTAGGCAATGAGGATATATCTACTCTCTTCACCTACTATTACTATGCCCCTGGCAATACTATTCAGAGAATCCTAACAGAGGTGTTGAAAACAAGTATGATGGTGGCTCCCGAAACGAAGACAATCACGGCACCTTGGGGATCCAGTGTGTCTTTATATTATAATGAAGAGCCTCTAGAAATTACATACTCGCTGTATACTTTGGTCCTATATAATGACACTGTCCCGGGGACCGAAATTTATTATCAAATATCCCTACCGGACACGATATATTGACCTCGTTTTCCCGAAGTTCAGCTTCGGGATGGTAGAAGTTCAACATTGAGACGGTCAAAGTTCACCTTCGGGAAATAGGACATATAACTGGTTTACTAATGACAATTTAAAATTTGATTGGTATGTACGAAGCAAGACAGAATAAGGAAAATGTGAGTAGGACGATTGGTGGTGGCAGTATGGCAAGACAACGGGTAAGGATAGCGGATAACGTAAGGAGAAGTTTATTTCCTAACGAAACTCCAATTCAAGAAAAAACTGCAATAAAGCACAATCTGACGAAAGGTATCATCCAAGCAGTTTTAGTGACCGACGTACCTGCCACAATGGATTTTTCGCAAATTACAGATTTAGGAATATGGTGGGCAATGGCGGCAGAATATCATTTTCAAAAGAATCTGCAAATAAATGCTCCGAATGTAGGCAATCTAAATCCACTGAATTATATACATTCTCTTTCTGATTATATACCTGGAGCACAACCTCCACAACGGATTGATGTAGGTCAAAATGATAGAGTTAGAATGATAACTCATGGTGTGAATCCTAATGATGTACAGGGGGGACATTTGCTTATCGTTAACGGACGTATGAGAAGGGCAAATCCAATCATTGATAATATTAATAGGAATATTAATAGACAACGGGTAACTCCTTTCTATTGTTTCATGGGGAATAATCCTGCACATCGTCATCTAATTCCTGGCATAGGGCCAGGTCCTCTGCTTTCCCCAACAATGTGGACTGTGTCATTAAGAAACAATACAATTGCAATTCAAACTGCATTACAAAATGCAGGAAATGCCAATACTTGGGGTAATATTATAGATAAAAATGGATCTTGGCGTGACATTAGATCGGTAGATGGTCTCAATACGTTATTTGTAAATTATTCAACATCGGTAAGAGAAAATGGCCCTCAATCAAACCTCACTATAATGTTTTTAAGAAGATTATTGAATGCTATTTTTAATTGTGTAGACCAGCCATATAATGACTTTGCTCAATATTTAATAACACATAATTTAACTACAGGTTTTGGAAATACTTTATGGAGTTAATAAATGCCATACCTATTTACTTTGTCTTATCGGACATGTCACCCTACGGCAATGAATATTGATTTACTATCTACAACCATAAAAACACAGCGTTCTTTGACATACTGGAAAAAGGAATCTTTACGATAAGCGAGCGCAGAGGGTACTTGCACACTATCTGCCGAGCGAAGTAAGGAGGCACAAAAGCGATTCAATCATCAGATATGGTTGATGAAAGTAGTTCTCTTTTTCCGGTTTGCCAAAAGATATGAATGGACAATATAACGAGTAGTAACGATATATAAACATAGATATGAACGAAGACAGGACATTCCTCAGCAACGGCTGGAACTTTCCTCCGGCATTGGACAGGGACGGCACGCCCACCCGGATGGCCGCCTACGAGGAGAAGATACGCCAGAGCCTGTGGACACTGCTGAGCACCTCGCCCGGCGTGATGCACACCCGCATGGCGATGGGCAAGAGCGTCCACATCAAGGGCCTCGGCTACTTCCGCTACACGCTCGACACCGTGGGCGTGGAGAACCTCGACGACTTCGACTTCGAGAAGCAGGTCAAGGCGGTGCGTGTGGAATTCACCCCCCCCGAACGCGAGCGTCTTTCCGGCAGCAAGGCATACACCCGCGCCCTCGTGGACAGCGACGAGCTGGAGTCGATAGAACTCAGTCCCGAAACGAAAGACGACGACCCGGCGCAGGGCGGCGGCACGCAAGAGGACAATCCGCTTGGGTAAAACGAGAATCGAGGCAGCCGCCCGCATGGGCGGCTCGCCTTTCGAGAGATTTCAGCATAGTAATAATAACTTAAAATTTGGATGGTATGTACGAAGCGAGACAGAATAAAGAAAGAGTGAGCAGGACTATTGCAGGTAGTGGAAGCACTGGGGTGAGGCAGAGAAGGAAATCGATAAAAATAAATAAAGGGAAAAAAACGAATATAATTGCTGAAACAAAGTTTCACAATACCAAGTTGGCTATTCAACGAGAACCTATCTATTTAAATAAGTATTACCCACAGCATCCATATAGGATAGGATTTAGTACATTTACATCCCACTCAAGGGCTTCACATAATATAATAAGTAATATGTCAGCTACCGAAGCGAAAGGTTTTCCTGTTTTATGGGCGGGACATACGATGTTGAGCAGTAAATTAGGAAGTAGATTTCCTCATGCTAAAGATTATGTACGCGCACAAGGATATTGGACTCGTTCAGGTTCATTTTGGCAAAGTGTAATGTCTTCCATAAAATTTTTATGGAACAAACAAGATACAGGTGTTTTGAATAATGATGATGCTTTATTAAGACATCCTGATATTGAAACGGTATATGTTTATGTTTCCAAAAATGTTTTTGATGAATGGAACAAAATAAATACAAGTCAAAAAATGATATATACACATTCCCCTGATATAGATTCGAATGACTTGCATAATTGTGTTTCATTTGCATTGAATGCAGCTTGGCATTTTACGATGAATATGTTGGCACAAAATAACCTTGATGCTGCTGATCGAAATGCTATGGTAAAGCTAAACGAATTTATTCAAGGTGCTGTTATTACATTACGAGAAAACTTATCACAACCTGATTCATCGCGATTGAGACCAGGACTTCAAGGGTATTTTCTAAAGTTCATTAAAGAAGAATATAAAAAAGATTTAAACGAAGGTATGATAACCGATGACGATATTGCGCAAGATTTATGGGGACATAATGATGATTTCGCTTTCTGATATCATATAATTTACCATAAAACTGTAGAGAATGAGTCACCTACAAAAAGTATTTTATTCCAATTTTACCCCCACTAGAAACATCTGCGGGGGTGTTAGTTTTTAACTACTTTTATAGGGACTTAAGAAATAAAAATATAACAGTTCTTTGACATACTGGAAAAAGGAATCTTTACGATAAGCGAGTGCAGAGGGGGCCCCACACACTATCTGCCGAGCGAAGTAAAGATGCACGAAAGTGAATAATGGGAAATCGGGAATAGGAGCCGAAACATCCACGGAAGTTTGGCAGTATGAAAAAGTTGTTATATTTTTGCAGCACTAGAATCCGCCACGCTTCCCGGAGACCAGCGTACCAGGGCGGAACTTTTATTTTATACAGGTATATGGAATACACGAATCCCCCTTTGAATACTTCCCAACTCATCGCAAGCCTGAAAGAACGGGGCTTGAACATTGCAGATGAGGCCAAAGCCGTAAGGTTTCTTGAAGATGTCAGCTATTTCCGTTTCGCGGCATATCTGCGCCCTCTGGAAAATGGAAATGACGACAAGCACTTCAAGGAGGGCGCGACAATGGAGCAGGCAATGGCCTTGTATGAATTTGATGCCGAGTTGAGGATGTTGCTGTTTGCAGCGATACAACGGATTGAAATATCGCTCCGCTCGAAGGTCATCAACCAATTCTCGTTGGCGCATGGCGCATTCTGGTACATGAACCCCGAACTTGCCACGGACAAACATAAATTTGTCGAGAATTTGAGTTCGCTGGAACGCGAGTTGCAACGCTCAAAAGACGACTTCATTAAGGAGCATTACGCCAAGTACGGGAGCCATACACTCCCTCCCTCGTGGAAGCTGATAGACTTGAGTTCATTCGGATGTCTGACGAAACTCTACTTCAACTTCTCCGACGGGGCACTGAAAAAGAAAGTGGCACGTTCCTACGGCGTTCCGCAACAAGAAATACTGGAAAGCTGGATGAAGGCTATCAACGCCTTGCGGAACACTTGCGCCCACCACGGACGAGTGTGGAACCGCGTCATGCCGACCATGCCCCAAATGCCTGTGAGATTGAAACGTCCGTGGATAAAAAACCGCGTGCAAGTGGCCAACAGGCTCTATGCTGTGTTTTGTTGCATCATCTATTGGCTTAATGCCATTGATGCCAGAAACACATTGGTTGGTGACTTCAAGGCTCTTCTCAAACGCTATCCGATGGTAGATGTTACAGCTATGGGCTTCCCTGTCGGCTGGCAAGACGAAGAGCTTTGGACAAAGTAAAAAAGTATTTGACATTCCCCATTATTCCGCTTTCCCTTGGCTGTATGGATGCAGCGAAAGGAAAGCGGCTTCCTTTTTCCAATCTGTCAAGGACAAAACAGAGAATAAACGAAAGTAGTAACGATATATAAACATAGATATGAACGAAGACAGGACATTCCTCGGCAACGGCTGGAGCTTTCCTCCGGCATTGGACAGGGACGGCACGCCCACCCGGATGGCCGCCTACGAGGAGAAGATACGCCAGAGCCTGTGGACGCTGCTGAGCACCTCGCCCGGCGAGCGCGTCCACCGCTACGACTACGGCTGCCCCGTCCGGCGGTACGTGTTCGAGATAATGGATATCTCCACGCAGACCCTGCTGCGCGACGAGATAGAACGTGCCGTGGTGATGTTCGAGCCGCGTGTGGACCTGAACCGCGTGGACTTCGAGGTGGACGAGGCGGCAGGCATCCTGCGCATCCTCCTCGACTACACCATACGCCAGACGAACCGCCGCACCAACATGGTCTATCCCTTCTACTTTCACGAAGGCACCGACCTGACAGGACTGTAACAAACGAAATTATAGAAAACTAAAGAGCCTTATTTAATGGCACGATGAACGAGAAGCCGACATACGAGTTGAGAGGCACGCTGCGGGAGGACTGCATGAAGGACACCGCGACGCTGGAGGATTTCCACGCCCTGGAGAGCGACTGGCAGGAGCTCTTCCGGTGGCTGATGTCCGTAAGCGGGGACATCCCTTTCATCAATGCGGAGGGCAAGGAGGAAGGACGCCTTTCCTCCTTGTGGGAGAACCATGTGCTGGTGGTGCTGGTAGAGATAGTCCGCAAGGACCTCAGCGGCTATGTCTCCTCGTTCGTTGGAGGCCAGGGCACCTCGCTGCAGAAACGCTACACCCGGAACCTCATCAACCGCTGCACGCAGTGGTCATCGAGGCTGGACCGCTTCATCCGCATGTCGCACGGCTACGGTCCGGACAGCCCCGCCATGCAGGTGGCGGTGGAGATGCGTGACAGGCTCACCGCAGCCATACCGACCGGAGATGAAGGCCGGAACAGGTCAAGGCGTATGCCGGCATTCATGGACAACCGCAACCAGCCCTACTACCGGATGCTCGGCGCACTGCAGGACATACAGGCAAAGGCGGAGGAATATGTCAGCCGCATCGAGTCCGGCGGGGACATGGATGCGTCGCTTGCCCTGCTGCTGACGATGGCGCGCAACTACTGCGGCATCGTATCGGACTTCAACGCCAGGTTCTCCGGTTGGGCGGGGTTCTACCGCCGGGAGATACTGCGTGACTCCCTGAAAAAGGCCGTGCAGGACAGCACCTTCATCACGATAGAGCCGGACAGGACAAAAGTCACAGAGACCTTCTCATTGCCGGAAGGCACCGCGTTCACGGCTGGCAAGACCGCCGACGGCAGCGACCTGCTCTATGCCCTCGATGAAAAAGCGTATATAGTCCCGGCAACCTTGTCATCCGTGCAGTCCGTAACCAGAAGAGACGACAGGCTGCATACGGCGTCCCTGCTGCTTGAAGGGAACCGTTCCGCCAGCCTGTTCACCCACACCGGCATGACCTCCTCCGAACTGGAATACGGGTGGATGGTCACCTCGCGCAGCCTCGTGCTGTCGGAAGGGAAACGCCGCGTGACCGTAGGCTTGGCACTGGCCATGAAAGACGGCCCGGCCGTTCCCGACTTGTCTGACATATTAGACGGTGACACGACTTCGTTCCGCCTGCAGGTAAGCGGAGAGGACGGCTGGACGGATATGCCATATACCCTGACATTCGATAAGGAGGGCCATTCCCTTGATTTCTCATTCACCTTGAAAGAGGAAAGTCCTGCACCCGTCCCGTGCAGGGCTGAACTGCATGGAGCGGACACGGAATATCCGGCGACAAGACTGCTTTTCGCGGACAGGAAGCATATAGACACCCTGCCAGAAGGGTTGTGCATCAGCAGCGTGCGCATCCGCACCAAAGTGGACGGCATCCGCAGCTTCACCCTGAAAGGCGACCTCGGGAACATGGATCCGGGCCAGCCGTTCTATCCTTTCGGCCCGACGGGAGAGCGCGGGAGCCGGCTTGTGTTCGGGCATCCGGAGGCGGCGATGAAAAACACCGTGGGAGTGTCGTTGAAAGGTCTTTGGAACAAATTGCCGAAGAAAGGCTTCAGGGAGACCTACCGGCATTACGGCACGAGGGAGGCAATCGGCAACGGCAGCTTCAGGATACGCTGCGAATGGCGGGACGGCGGATACTGGAGGGAATGCCGGGACTCGGACAAGCCCCTTTTCCGGGAAACGGACAGGGGCAACCTCAGCGAAAGCGCCGCCATAACAATAGATTTGAACGGCGATCCCGACTACAAGGCCGCGCATAACAGCAAGGGGCTGTACCGGATCACATTAGATACTCCGGAAACCGGCTTCGGCGTGAACGACTACTACCGGCTCTATGCAGCCGCCATGATGCACAACGCGAAAGAAAAGGCAAAGGACCATGTGCCTGTGCCCGACATGCCGTCCGTACCCATGCTTGCGGATGCCGTATTCGGATACGAAAGCGACGAGACTTTCAGTCCTGGAGAAGGGAACGGCCCACGCCTGCTGGCGGTATCCGAAACCACGGGATGCGAGGAATGCGACTGCACAGGAGGAAGTGCTATGCCGCTGTTCGTCCCCAGGATAGCCGTGCCGTCGCTGATACTGGGATTCAGCGGCATGGGCGACACCGGCTGCCTCAGGCTGTACTTCAACCTGCGCTACATGCTGACCGGCGGCAAAGCCCCGCGCAATCCCGGCAGGCACGGACGGATGTCCATATCCCGTCACATGGCCGGTGCCGGATGGGAGGAAATGGAGCAGGAGGACATCCTGTGCGAGGAGACCGCAGGGCTGACCCGCAGCGGATTCATCGAGGCCAGATGTCCCGGTCCCGGAGCGGACGGGAGGGCCTGGCTCATGCTCAGCTTCCCGGACGGCGACGCGCCGGAGGACACGGCGGTGGAGGGGATATGGCTGAACTGCTTCCGCGTCACGGCACGGGACGGGGACGGGCAGCCCCTGCCTGCCGGGACGATAACCGCACCGGCCACAGAGGACAGCCGCATCCGCTCCGTCTCGCAGCCTCTGCCCGGCTACGGAGGCAGGCAGGCCGAGAAAGCGGAGGAAGCGGGAATACGCAGCCGGATCCGTATCTCTACCCGAGGCAGGGCCGTATGCCCGGGAGACTACGAGTCCTTGGTGCTGGAGGATTTCCCGGACATAGAGAAAGCGTGCTGCATACCCTCCGAGGGCCAGGACGGGGCGGTCAGCGTGGTGGTGTTCCCAAAACCGGTGAAACGCAGCTATCCGCTCCTGCCGCCGTGGCAGCTTGCCGTGATAGAAGAACGGCTCAGGGAGAGGACATCCCCGTTCGCCCGCATCAGCGTCATCAATCCCGTTTACGAGCCTGTGGAGATCCGCTTCAAGGCGGTCATCCGCAAGGAGGTGCAGGATACGGGCGAGGTAAGGCGCAGGCTGAAATGGCTGATACGGCGGTACTTCTGCGCCTGGCTGCCGGACGGTACGCTGCCGGGCCTCGGCCAGCGCTACTCCCACGAAGCCCTTCTTTCGAGAGTCGGCAACGACGAGTGCATCACGGACGTCATCACGCTGGAAGTCACCGGTACGGTTACGGAACGGCACGGCGGAGATACATGGTACAGCCCTGCGGCAAGAGCCGGAGTGCTGTATGTGAAGGGCATCCGTATAGAACTGGTGGACGGCCGTTCGGGCATAGAGGAGACCCGGATAGGGAACGATTTTGTCATAGGATAGAGATACAATACTGATAACCAAGAGAAAGGAACAACGACATGGACAACAGCCACATAGACAGACAGACCCTGAAGTCGTATTTCAAGAAGGGCAGGATACCCACCGAGGAACAGTTCGCTGCCCTAATAGATTCCCAGCACAACATCCGTGAAGACGGCAGCCTGAAAGTGACCGGAAGTGACGGTCTCATCCTCGGCCCGTCCGAAGGAGGGAAGGCAGTGGCGACGGTATATGCGGAAAAGCCTGAATCTCCCGACGCCTCTCCCTTATGGCGCATTGCCACAGGGGATGGCGGAGCACTTGAGATACTGAACGGCAAGGGAGATGCCGTCCTCATTCTCGGGCAGGACGGCAGCGTGACCGTTCCGGGAGAGATGAAGGCCGGCCGGTACCTGTCCGACAAGGAAGAGGAAACCTTCCCGGAGGGTGACGGCGTGTTCAGGGTCAATGCTGACGGGCACTGGCACGACCTGCCCGTGGAGCATGCCGACAACGGCAGGGGCAGCGACGGGTGCCGGGTGTACCGCATCTGCGCCTGCTGGCACCATCCGCGCAGCGGAAAGTATTCCGTGTGCGAGGCCGAGGCTTCCCATTCGGACGGGTGCCGCCGCAGGATCAGGTCGGCACGGAAGCACTGGTGGGGATGGAGCGGAAAGATAAAGCTGCGCTGGCAGCTGCATGACGGGCATCTGTACCTCCAGATGCGCAGCCGACGGTCAAGGCACGGGGCGGAGTTCCTCTCCTGCCGGATAGAGACCGTGTGGGATATGTGAATGTCGTACTGAAAACCGAAGACAATGGCAGACAGACCTTTATACATAACACGACCGGAAGGGGACGACCTCTATACCGTCCTCCAGCGCAGGACACTCGCCGGTCTGCAGCGTCTTGCCGGAGAGATATGGACCGACTACAACCCGGGCGACCCCGGTGTGACGGTAGCCGATGCGGTGGACTATGCCCTCACGGAGACCGACTACAAGCTGGGATTCGGAATGGAGGATTACCTGACGGATGACGACGGCACCTGGCCGGTGGGCCGATACGGGTTCTTTCCCGCCTCAGAGGTCTATCCGTCCGCGCCGGTGACGCCGGACGACTACCGCAGGCTCATCCTCGCCCGCTTCCCGATGGTGCAGAACGTGGACGTGACCGCAGACCCGGAAAGTTGCTCATACAACTTCACCCTCAGGCTGTCGCCGTTCTTTGCCGACGAGGCGGGAGTCACCGGTCGTGTGCGCAGTTTCCTGAACCGGCACCGCAACCTGTGCGAGACCATAGGCGGGGTAACGGTCGGGCATCCGGAGAAACTGGCACTGGAAGCCGAACTGGAGATACTGCCGGGCTGCAACGCCACGGAGATACTGGTACAGGTCTATTGGACCGCCATGCAGTACCTCTCCGGCTCTGTACGGTTGGAAACCGGCATTTCCGGCAATCCCGGACAGGGAGAGGGCCCGGACGCCTGGTATGACGGCCCGGTGGATGACGTGCGTGTGGTGATACCGCTCCAGAAAAATACGGAGCGGGAGCTGTACTGGAAACTGAATGAGATAGAGGGCATCCGTGGTTTCAAGACCTGCTGGTTCAGGGACACCGGCGGGCGGGCAGTGACGGACTTCGGGGACGGCTACATGCTGCCGATACCGGACAGCCTGTCGGATATAGTGGTGACGGTCAGAGGAGAGCGGGTATATGCCGATGTGGACGAGCTTAAGGAAAGGCTGAAAGCCAAGTACTTCCTGCGGTCCACCCTGAGGATGCGCCACCTGTTGCAGGAGCGCGGCCGGGGCATGACGGATGTGCATGGGGACACCTCGGTACAGGAAATGCGCCGCAAGGCCCGTTACAGGGATGTCTACGGACATTATCCCGTAGCCGGTGAACTGCCGGAGTGCTACCGTACATCCGACAAGGATTTTGTCAGCGGCACTCCGTCCGCCCGGATAGCAGAAGCGGTGAATTTCGGCAGCTACCTGAAGCTGTTCGACCTGCTGATGGAAAGGGGCATGGGAGAGCTGGCCGGGCTGAAAAGCCTGCTGTCGATCGGGGAAGAGGATTCGCCTTCCCGAATACCGACCCTGCCGGAAGGAATTTTGGACATGCGCAAGCGCTGGGACAGACAGAGGAACGTGTCGGCATTGAAGGACAGATACATGGACTTCCTCGACGGCCTGTACGGGACGGACAGCAATCCGCTGTGGCTGCGGGAGTTCGACTACTACAGCCGGACGGAGGATGACCGCCTGAAACGCAGGATGGCTTTTCTGAGGGAACTTCCGAGACTGGTGCGTTACCGCTCCCGTGGCGTTGACGTCACCGGGACATACGGAGGAGAGAACGTGCCTGCCGTGAAACGCCACCTTTCTCTGCTTCTGGGTTTCAACTGCGACGAGGAGGTGTCCGTGGGCAACATCCTTCCGGGACACAACCTGATACTGATGGGCGACGGGGAGAAAGGGCACCGTATGCGCGAGCTGATGAACTCCGCCATGATAGACGACTCCCTGTTCGACGACGACATGGTGGAGGCCATCGAACCGGATGACCCGCCGGGGACAGAGGAGGAACGGCTGAGACGGGACGAGGACCTGAGGCGCAGCCTGCCGATATTCAACTCCAACTGGATCAGCGGCTCGCTTTTCCGGGAGGGCATCCGGCTGGACAACTACAACCTCGTTCCGGACGGCAGCGAGTGGATACTGGCGTTCCGGGGACGCGAGGAGCGGCTGCGGATGAATCTCGGGAGGTCGGACGACAAGGCGCGTCTGCGCGGCTGGGCCAATACCCTGTGCCGTTATTTGCGCGGGCTGAACCGCCAGTGCGAGGCGGTGTATGTGGTGGAGAAGAGCCTCTTCGAGCCTGCGGAGCGGCTCTCCGTCCTGCTGGTGTTCTCCGGATGGACGGCCCGTACACACTCGCCGCGTTTCCGTGACGCCTGCACCCAGCTGGCAAGGTCGGTGATTCCGGCGCATCTGAAGATGGAGACCTGCTGGCTTGGTTCCTCCCGGATGCAGAGGTTCGAGGAATGCTACCGCAAGTGGCGCGACTGCCTGGCAGGACGTCTGCCGGAGGAGATGCGTGCCGGATTGCAGAAGGACATGACGGATGTGATTGATGCCGCACGTGCCTCGGAAGCAGGCTCCGGCGGCAGTTCCGGTGGTACCGCGACTTGATGGATTATAGTTTGACAATGTGATGCCATACGCCGATGACAGTGATAGACAGGATATCGTTCAGCTTCCGGATGGCGGACGAGCAGTTCGCCAGAGACCTCTATGCGGACTGGTACGGGTTCTGCCGCCGCTGTGTCACGGATGTGATGGAGGATTTCTTCTCCCCGTATGACACCAAGGACTCCTACATCGAGATAGACAGTCTCGACCTTGACCTCGGCGGCATACCGCAGGAGGATTTCATGGACGAGTTTCCGGCAAGGCTGCGTGAGGCGTTGGAGAGGAATTTCATTCCACTGGTACGGGGAATTACCGCCGGAGAGTCATCAGCCCGACAATATCTGGAAGGGGCAAGCAGTCATCAGGCCGTACCGTCTGCCGCAGCGGCAGAAAAGCGGTTTGAGAATTTCCTGCATTATCTGGAGTACGGCTTCTGCCTGCCGGAGTGGAGCGGCTGTGATTTTGATCCGGTCAAGGAATCGGACTTCTTCAAGGGCAGGGATTATGCCGGACGGATTGCCGCTCTGATTGTATCCAGACCGCACGCTGCCGTCAGGCTGTCGATGCACACCGGAGATTCGGACTTCGGTATGGATATCCTGCGTGCCGTAATTTCATCCGATGCCATCGGGGAATATGAGAAACGGCGCCATATAGCCGCCACATTGGAGTATTCTCCGCAAATGGTCATCAGGTTCATACATGAGACAGGCGAATCGGGAATCCTTGACGGCATGGCCGGGCTGATAGGGAATCCGCAAGTCCGGCGCATTATGGCCGCCGAGACGGAGCACCATGCGGAAATCGGCCTTCCGGAATACTGGTACAGGCTTTATGGCTGGCTGTTGGAGTATTATCCTTTCAACGGCGTGCCGATGTTCGGAGACAAGCGGCATTTCCGCCTGCACCTGAACCGCAGCCTGCTTTCGTTCATTCACAAGCGCACCTATGCCTCTTACATCTCAAAGGCCGAACTGACCGTGCAGTTCCTACGGGAGGTCTTCGGTGCTGACCATTGCCTGACGGTGCTCGACATCATATACCGCCGTCAGCGGCTCAACCCCGACGGCACGCCCGAAAGCGGGGACAGTTATGCGTGGGAACTGTATTATATGCTCCTGCGGCTGTCGCTGATAGGACCGGCACAGCAAGGGACGGAACAGCATAAGGGGAAAGACGACGGGGCTGTTTCCTGTGTCTCCGCCGAACCGCTTGCGGTCCTCACGGATCGGACAGGCCCGTTCAGTACATGGCTGGAAGATGCGGACATTCCCCTTTCTGCGAAAAGGGACCTTCTGGAACGGCTGGCCAGGGAAAATCCGGAATCCCTGCTGCATTGGATAAAAGGCCGTCCGGACAAAAGGCATCTCAGGCTGCTGGCTTCCCTGTTGGCCGGAACTCCGGCATTGACATGGCTCTCCGGCAGTGTCTCGTTGCTGCTTGCGGAGACAGTATCGTCACTGGTGGACAGGCTCGACAGGCTCCAGGCCGGTGTGTCATGGCTAAAGGGCACGGGACGCGAAACAATGGAGACGGCTTTCTCCCTTTCTGTCCTGTCCGTCATCGCCGACAATGCATTCTCCGTTTCAGATTCCGTCAGCGGGCAGTTGCTGCGTATAGCGGAAGGGCTGTACAGGGAAGTTACGGGGATGGAGGTGGCACCGGATTCCGACGGGAAGACGGTTTCCGGACAGTTGCTTGAATTTGTCGGTGTGCTGTCCTCCGCAGGAATGGTGACGGATGACAGAGCACAGACATACAACATACAGGACATTCCGGACAAGGCATCCGAAAACGGATACGGCATATCATCCTTGCGGGAACTCCTTTCCGGGAACCATGTCCCGGAGGCTGCGAAACGGAGAATCCTGCTCCAATGGTTCGACACATACCGGGACGACGAAGCCCGCTTCCTGTCCGCATTGGATGCCGGGCACCTGCTGGAAAGCGTAGTCCGCATATTGGGCGGCACGATGCTCCGGCAGACGGTCATGCGGCTGGCCGCCGACCGCACAGGCACTTACGGGACAGAGGAAGACGGCACGCCTGTCCTGCTGTTGGATTGGCTCACAGACAATATGGCGGGCATCGCTGAAATATTGTCCCGGACAGAGACCGGCTTGTGGATCTCCCTGTTACGGTGGATGGCTGATTCAAAGGCTATCCGGAATGCCGTATCGGACAACGTAGCTATGGATGCCGCATCGCTTCTGCTCCATGCGTTAAATGACGGCAGGGAAATCACGACGGACAGGCTCGACAGGCTTGCCGCAGTCACCCTGCACCGTTCCCATTCCCGTACCGGTGCGGAGGGCAATGCCGTACCGGCATTTCTGTCCCATATTCGGAAACAGGCGAACTCTGCCCGCTGGACGGACATGGACGATGCCCTGCTTGCCGGACAGCTCGCATGGCTCATGTCACCGTCTGTCAGCGACACGGCCAAGTCTCAGCGGCTCAGGCATTATGCCCGTTGGCAGCCGGAACTGCTCTGGAGGCTCATGCGGCAGGCTTCCGTGACAGCCGGGCCGGACAGTCCGGATGCGCCCATACCGTTCCGTCAGTGGGCTTCCTGGCTCGGACGGGAGGCTCTGCTCGAAACGGTATCGGAAAGCTCCCTCTCACTGGCAGAGACCCTGCGGCAGACGATGGAGGCATTGACCGCCCGGTATGGCATCGGGGAAGCGGTGCTGACGGAAACATTGGCGGCATTCATGGCCGGACATCCTGCGGAACGGACATACTGTGCCGATGCCTCTGTGATTGTCCGGGAATACATAAAGACCCTGAACCGGATCGGTGCAATGCCCGCCATGCAAATCGGCGGCGATGCCCCGGCAACGGATTCCTCCGGTCAGGAGTCCGTCCAGGCCCGGACAACAAAAGCGGACAACAGTCTTTCCGCGACGATGGATGTCCAAACGCCGGAGGAACAGGTTTTAGTGGAGCGGCTTGTCAAGGAACTGGAAGCGGTTCTGCACTTGGAAGATACGGAAATGGCTTTGAAAGAAGCAGCGCAGCCGGAGTACATCGAGATCCCCAACGCCGGGCTTTGCCTGTTGGCCTTGTGGTTCTCCCGCCTGTTTGATATGCTCGGCCTGGTGGAGACAGGCGAGGACGGAAAGAAAGATTTCAGGGACACTGATGCCCGTATCCGGGCGATATTTGTCCTGCAGCGGCTGGTGACGGACGAACGGAGGGAATACAAGGAACAGGAACTGGCGTTCAACCGCATCCTGGCTGCCTGCCCGTTCAGTGTGCCGCTGCCGAGGACATTGGAACTGACGGATGCGGAAGTTCAGACTGTGGAGTCCATGCTTGCCGGAGTGAAATCGAATTGGGACAAGCTGAAGAACACCTCTGTAAGGGGGTTCCAGCATAGTTTCATCGAACGTCCAGGCAAACTGGAGCAGCGCGAGGACAAATGGGTGCTATACGTCGAGGAACGCTCATACGACATCCTGCTGGACTCCCTGCCGTGGTCGTATCGACGGATTCGGCTGCCTTGGCTGAAAAAGAGGATTGATGTCGTCTGGCGCGACAAGGAAGAATTTGACTTTGAGAATTATAACGACAATTAAAATAAACGATTAAGCCGGGAGCAGAGATGAAATTTATTTCAACTATGCCGAGGCGAGAGTGATTATAAACAATAGTTTAAACTACCGATATGGAAGCGGAAAAGACATACCAGAACAAGGTACCTCGCACCATCCAGCAGAAGCGTGGCGGCGAAGGCGCATTGGAGTTTGCAGACAACCGTCCGGGAGGGATCCTTCAGGCGGTGGCAGAGCCTGTGCAGCGTCTTGACGATGAGGACGAGACATTGCAGGGAAAATTTGCACAGACTGTCCAACGGGAGGAAGACGATGATGAAGCCCTGCAGGGCAAGTTCGGACAGCCGGTACAGAAGAAGAACGAGACGGGGATGCCCGACAACCTGAAAGCCGGGATAGAAGACCTCTCCGGCTTCTCGATGGACGATGTGCGTGTGCATTACAACTCCGACAAGCCCGCCACCGTACAGGCTCTTGCCTACACGCAGGGGACAGACATCCATGTCGCTCCCGGACAGGAACAGCATCTTCCTCATGAGGCATGGCATGTGGCCCAGCAGATGGCAGGTCGTGTCGAACCGACCACCGAAGTGGGCGGACTGCCCGTGAATGACAATGTGGACCTCGAACACGAGGCCGATGTGATGGGTGCAAAGGCGAACAGTTATTAATATTTGACAACACGAACCTATGATGACAGCGCATATCGACTGGTTCAACCGGATGCTGACTACTGCCATACAGCTGTATTTTCAACAGGGGTGCGAGTATTCCTCGATAGAGGAAGTCACGCCCCCTGATGACGGCTGGCTGGAGGAGGTCACGGGACGGCAGGACATCTCTTTCAGCGAGCGGGTGGTTGTCATGCTGGCACTGATGCCGCATACATGTCCGCAGTCCCTTGACATCTTCTTCGTCCAGAACAAGAACTTCGACCGCCAGTACACCGAGTTCGGCGGCTGGAAAGGGCTGTCTCATGGCGGATTCCTGCCTACCGGAGAGACAGCCTCGTTCATCATCGCCGGTGAGGATATGGAGAAGAAGAAAACTGTCATCAGAATGTTCCAGCGGGATCACTGGTTCTATACGAAGAACATTCTGCGGCTGGAGGGTGCCGGCGAAGGCGAGCCGTTCCTGAGCGGCCAGCTCCGTCCCTCCGAGGAGTTTCTGAGCCATGTCCTGCTCGACCGGGAATACAAGCCGGACTACAACATCGGCTTTCCTGCCAAACGCATCACCACGGCATTGGAATGGGAGGACATGATACTGGATTACGCCACGCTCGAAGCCCTTGAGGAAATCAACACATGGATCAGGCACCAGCATACCATCATGGAGGACTGGGGCCTGAAACGCTTTCTCAAGCCGGGCTACCGTGCCCTGTTCTACGGTCCGCCGGGAACGGGCAAGACCCTTGCCGCCACGCTTTTGGGCAAGAAGAACGGCATGGATGTCTACCGGGTGGATCTTTCAATGATAGTGTCCAAATACATCGGCGAGACGGAGAAGAACCTGGCCAAGGTCTTCGATATGGCGGAGAACCGCAACTGGATCCTGTTCTTCGACGAGGCGGACGCCCTCTTCGGCAAACGCACCTCGACCAACACCTCCAACGACCGTCATGCCAACCAGGAAGTGGCTTACCTGCTCCAGCGCATCGAGGACTTCCCCGGCACAGTCATCCTTGCCACCAACCTGAAATCCAACATCGACGAGGCCTTCTCCCGCCGCTTCCAGTCGGTCATCTACTTCCCGATGCCCGACGAGGAACTCCGTGCCGCCCTTTGGCGCAGTATGCTCCCTAAAGAATGGCTCGGCGATGATGCGGAAGAACTCATCGCCACCGCCGCCCGGACCGAACTTTCCGGCGGTTCCATCGCGAATGTAGTAAGAAGGTGTGCAGTGACATTGATAAAAGCACAAAAACAAATGTTAAATCCGGTATTGTTATATGACTCCATACATAGGGAGGGAAACGGGACATGACAATTTGAACAGCATATAATGTATGATTATCCAGCACAAGATACTTTTCGGCTATGTCATTCTTATGGCAGTCATCGGCAGCATGACTGCCATATTGCTCTTCGACCGCGCGAGGGTAAGGGAGATAGAGAAAGAGAGCGCGGAGATACGGGCTGTCCGCCTGGACATCAATACCGTACACCGCCGCATCACCGAGCTTGCGACTTTCGGAGAGTCCGGAAACGGCGCAATGCCTATCTGACGGACATCATCGGTTCGGCACGGCATATCACGCAGCTGGCAAACAGCCTGCTCGACCTGTCCCGCCTGAACGATGCCAAGGAAACCCTGAATCCTGTCCCGTTCAGGCTCGTACCCTTCCTTGACAGGATAGCGGACGAATATACACGGCCGGCCAATGACAAGGGGCTGCTCTTTTCCAGGGACATCAATGTTCCGGACATCACAGTCTCCGGTGACGCCGACCGCATGGAACAGGTATTGGACAACCTGTTGTCAAACGCAATCAAGTTCACGAAGTCCGGTTCTGTAACTTTTTCCGCCTTGTACGAAAAGGAGGTACTGACAGTCCGCATACAGGATACGGGCATAGGCATGGACGAGAAGACCGTGGAACGGATATTCCAGCCTTTTGAACGTGCCGCGCCCGAAGTGGACGCCGAGGGATTCGGGCTCGGTCTTGCGGTAACCCGTGGGCTTGTCAGCCTGTTCAAAGGGGATATTTCCGTATCCAGCCGTCCGCAAAGTGTCCTTGTGGTCGATGACGACCCGATACAGCTGCGCATCGTCGGGGAAATGCTGGAAAGGAACGGCGTGTCCTGCTGCGGCACTCCAACATAGGCGACTCCAAAACGGTACCGGTCGCCGCGATGACAGCCCGGAATGACGGGAGCGGCTGCCGCTATTCGGAAGCCATACCGAGAAGCCTGTGCTTCACCTCCTCCGCACTTACCCCGTCACGCACAGCGGACAGTTCCGCATATATGCCCAGTGCTCTTGCCCGTAGCCCGGCCTGCCGCCCACATCTTCTGCGGTACCCGAAGCTTCATGCTGAAAGCCGCCTCCGAGTATTTCCCGGTGCACAATTTCGCCATCACGGGGCATTTCCCGTCGGCATCCGCCTCGCTCTTTTTCAGGTAGAACGAAACCTTTACATTCGTCTGACTCATAACATTTTCCTTTCGTTGCAAAATTACCGGATAAAGGTCAAATGGAAGGCGTGACGAATATGGCAGAGGAATCGGTAGTCTGTCTCGCGTTGTTTTCCCACCCTGAAAAAGGCAACGGATAGGTAGCGATTTGTTTTCCCGACCCCTCAAAAAATGGCAGATATGCCCTAACTACGGATATGGAATAAAACAGCATACCGCCATTAATTTCCAACAGCTTGCATTATTCCTCCAAAATCTATCCGTATGTGGGCGAGTTTCTTTATCTTTGCCCCTATGCTGACAAATGCGGAAATCAAGGAGATTCGTTCGCTTCGCGAGAAGAAATTCCGGGATGCGAGCGGTCTTTTTGTGGTTGAGGGAGAGAAGTTGCTCCGTGAAGCCGAAGCTGCGGACGGATTCAAGGTGGAGAAGGTTTTCCGTATCGAGGACATAGGCGAAGAAAAAATGAGCCGCATATCCTCCAGCACATCGCCGCCGCCGGTTCTCGCCGTGGTGCGCAAGCCCGAAATGGCAACGGCTGAGGACTGCACCCCGGAAGGGTTGAGTCTCGCTCTGGACGGCATACGCGACCCCGGCAACATGGGCACGATAATGCGCACCGCAGACTGGTTCGGAATACGGAGAATCTACGTTTCGGACGACTGTGTAGAAGCATTCAACCCCAAAGTCGTGCAGGCATCAATGGGCTCGGTTTTCCGGATGCAACTTGTCACGGCGGCCCTGCCGGAGCTCTGCGCACGCTGGCGCAACGCCGGCATGCAGGTCTATGGTACCCTACTGGACGGACAGGACATCTACGCTTCCGAACTATGCTCCGAAGGGCTCATCATCATGGGCAACGAATCCAACGGCATCAGCCGGGAAGTTGCCGCCGGCATCACGCACAGCCTGTGCATACCCAAATATGCCGGCAGCCGGGCGGAATCGCTTAACGTTGCCGTCGCCACCGCGGTGGTGCTGGCTGAATTTCGCAGAAGAACTTGAATTGGTTGAAACAAATATTCCGCAACGCGGAAACTCATACGCATAAAGAAGCGCCGGTCGTCAGCAAAGTAGGAAAACGGACCGAAAAGGCGGTGCGCATGGTCGCAGGACTTGCCGCAATCGCTGCTATAAGCGCGTGCAGCACCACCAAACTGCTTCCCGAGGGCACATACCGCCTTGTCTCCAACAAGGTCAGCGTTGAAGACGATTCCAAGCTGAATTCCAGTGAACTCACCCCCTACATCCGCCAGCAGGCCAACAGCTCTTTCCTCGGGATGAGCCTTGGAGTAAGCATATACAACTGGTCCAACGGCAGCGGCAAAGGCATCAACCGTTTCTGGGAGAAACTCGGCACTCCCCCGGTAGTGTTCGACGAAAGCGAAGTGGACAGTTCGGTCGAGAACATGCTCAACTACATGACCACGCTCGGCTACTACAACGCTTCCATAGAGCCGGAAATCAAGTACAAGCGCCGCAAGGCAAAAGTCACCTACAACGTGTATGCAGGCAGCAGGTACACCATAGACGAGATAGTGTACGACATCCCGGAAGGAGGCACTTTCGAGCAGGATTTCTACGCCGACACCGCAAGGGTAAGCATCAAGCCGGGCGACTTCCTCTCAGAGGACTTGCTTGAGGCGGAAACCGAGCGCGGAGCCACGCATTTCAGGAACCTCGGCTACTACGACTTCAACAAGAACAACTACTTCTTCGAGGCCGACACCCTCGGAGACAAGACCATACTGCACTACAGGATCAAGGGCTACACGCGCAACGAAACCCCCTCTGAAGACGTCCCCATCACCAAATACAGGATAGACAGCGTAAGCATCTGGTACCCTTCGAACATAAGGCTGAACGAGAGCATGGTGAAGAAGTTCAACATCATTCGTCCCGGATCGTGGTACAACGAGCGTAACGTGAACACCACCTACTACCGCTACTCTGCGCTGAACCTCTTCAACAACGTGAACATAGAGATGACCCCGACCGACAGTTCCAAGGTAAACTGCGACATACGTCTCATGGGCACGGATATGACGGGCTTCAAGCTCAACGCCGAAGTCTCGACCAACTCTTCCGGACTGCTCGGCTTGTCCCCGCAGTTCAGTTTCTTCCACAAGAACCTCTTCCACGGAGGCGAGCGGCTGAACATCGGATTCACCGGCAACTGGCAGTTCAATCCCAGCACCAATGTCAGGGCCACCGAGGTGGGAATCTCAGCCAATCTGAGCATTCCGAGGTCCTTGGGCTACTCTGTCGAAAAGATCCGGGGCCGCAACATACCGAGGACGGAATTCGTGGCCAGCTACAACTACCAGAACCGACCCGAATACACCCGCAGCGTCGCCGGTTTTTCCTACGGCTACAGCGGACAGATACGCACGAGGGTATTCTACCAGATATACCCCATCCAGATGAACTACATCAAGCTTTACAACATCAGCAGTTCATTCTCCGAAACCATAACGGAAAACCCGTACCTGGCCGATACCTACCAGGACCAGATAGACTTTGGTACGGGAATGACCCTGTACTATACCACGGATGCCTCCATTGTGCCCAAGGGTCCCTACGGCTTCATCCGCCTGTCCTTCGACACGGCGGGTAATCTCCTGTCGCTGTTCGACAGTTGGTTGCCTATGGACGAGGACAGAGGCAGCAAGCTCCTGCTCGGAGTGCCCTATAACCAATATGTAAGGCTCGGACTCACCTTCGGCAAGGTGTTCCGCTTCGGACGCAATGACGGTCATGCCCTCGCGTTCCGGCTGGACGGCGGCATAGGCAGGGCCTACGGCAACTCTACGGCACTGCCCTTCGAAAAGCAGTTCTACGTCGGCGGTGCCAGCAGCATGAGGGGTTGGCAGGTGCGCACGCTCGGGCCGGGCTTCGATGAACAGAACGACAGCTTCGTGATTCCGAGCCAGACCGGAAACGTGAAGTTGGAGGCCGACCTGGAATACCGCTTCAAGATGTTCTGGAAACTCGAAGGCGCACTCTTCGCAGAGGCCGGAAACGTATGGATGATGGAATACATGCTCGACCAGCTGCCGGCCAGTATAGCCGCCGACTGGGGACTGGGCATAAGGGTAAACCTGAATTTCATTCTGCTACGTATTGATGCCGGCTTCAAGGTCAGGGATCCCTCGCGGGCCGAGGGCCGGCGCTGGCTGAGTCCGGGCGAATGGTTCAAGTCCGACGGTGCGGCCATACACTTCGGAGTAGGATACCCCTTCTGAAATCGACAAAAACAACAATCCATAAAAACTGATTCTCTGATGAAAAAAATAATTTACCAGGCATTGACCAGACTCTGGGGACAAGGACGATTCTCGTCATGGGACAAGACCAGCTTGGACTACATACGCTCCCTGGGAGCAGACTACCTTTGGCTCACCGGCATTCCGCGCCATGCGACAGGAAAGGATTTCGTTAAAGGCGACCCCGGCTCGCCCTACTCCATCAGCGACTGGCAAGATGTAAACGCATATCTGGCCGACGATCCCGCCAAGCGCATGGAGGAATTCAAGGCACTGGTCGGCAGGATTCACGATGCAGGCCTGAAGCTCATTACCGACTTCGTGCCCAACCACGTGGCCAAGGACTACATCGGGCCTATCCCCCACCACAAATATTGGGACGGAGACTGGACAGACACGCTGAAAGTCGACTGGGATGCCCCCGAGACCTTCGACATCATGGCCGGAGTCCTGCGTTTCTGGGCTTCAATGGGCGTTGACGGCTTCCGCTGCGACATGGTGGAACTGGTCCGCGCCGACCACCTCGCCCGACTCATCTCGATGATACGTGCCGAATATCCGGAACTCGTGTTCGTAGCCGAAGTCTACAACAAGTCCAACTATCACACGTACCTCGATGCAGGCTTCGACCTGCTCTACGACAAATCCGGTATGTACGACACCGTGGCAGCGATATGCCGCCGAATGATTCCGGCAAGGCACATAACCTGGTGCTGGCAGTCCATAGGCGACATGCAGCCCCGGATGCTGAACTTCCTCGAGAACCATGACGAACTCCGGCTGGCATCCAACATCTTCCTCACCAGCCCCACACGGGCCTACGCCGCCCTCGGTCTGTCGCTGCTGTTCAACAATGCGTGGTTCATGCTTTACTTCGGACAGGAAGTCGGCGAGGACGCTGCAGAAAGCGAAAACGGCAGGACATCCATATTCAACTGGAGCAATCCCGTCCATATAGGCGACCTCAACGCCTGCCTCCACGGCGAGAAGCAACTCAGCGACGAGGAAAGCGCCGTCCTGAAGCGCTACACCGAACTTCTTGCCACCGCAAAACTTCCGGTGTTCGTCTCCGGAGCCACCTGGGATCTCTGCTACTGCAACGAAGGCTCGATAGGTTTCGATGCTGACAGGCATTTCGCGTTCCTCCGCTACAACGAGACCGAAAGCTACCTTGTGGTCTGCAACTTCTCGGACTACACTGCTGACATGCAGATATGCTTCCCCCATGAACTCGCTCCCTACATTCCCCTGCCCCAGCAGTCAGGAGCGGGAGTGCACATTTCCGTGGAACCGTGGGACGTAACCACGCTCCGCATCCGCTGAGCACAGGTGCAGGCAAGGCTTATTTCCAACGTAAATTACTGACTATCTGACAGTTATAACTGACAGATAGTCATATTTTTTGACATTTTGTGCAAGAAAACCGGCCTTTTTGGCCCATTTCGGGGGCTGGAACGGGACTTGATTTATCATGAGTCGTTCCGACAAAGGAACAAGGTTAAAAGAAGTAAAACAATTAAAAATAGGAGATTTGAATTATGTTACCTGTTAGACGCAACACTGAGACTTGGCTTCCCGAGATTTTCAACGACCTTTTCGATACCGCATGGATGGGCAGGACCAATGCCACCGCTCCCGCAGTAAACGTACTTGACAACGAGAACAGTTACGAAATCGAGCTTGCCGCTCCCGGACTCACCAAGGAGGACTTCAAGGTAAGTCTTGACTCCGACGGAAACCTCTCCATCGTAATGGAGAAGAAACACAACGAGAATGAGGACAGGAAGAACGCACGCTATCTGCGCAGGGAATTCGCCTACTCGAAATACCAGCAGATTATGAGTCTGCCCGATGACGCTGACCGCGAGAAAATCGATGCAAAGGTTGAGAACGGTGTACTGACCGTCTCCATCCCCAAAATCGTCAAGAAACAGGAAGATCCGCACAGGATGATAGAAATCAAATAAACACAGATTGGTGTGATACAACTCGCCCCGGGGCCGATTGGCTCCGGGGCGTTTTTGCAGCAAATTTCCCTGCTTGCAGGCTCGCCGTCGGGCGGGCGGCGTAGCGAAGCGCAGGGCCGGGGACAATGCTACTTGCCGGAAAACGCTGGCGGCTTGGGACAAAGACTGCTTACTGGAAAACGTCCACAGCCGGCCTGTGCGACAGCGCAAGCGAAGCCGTAGGCGTGGCCTAGACACGCCGTCATGCTCCCCGGGGAGCTGGCTGCGACAGCAGACTGAGGGGATTTCCTGCTTGCAGGCTCGCCTTCAAGCGGGCGGCGTAGCGAAGCGCAGCGGCCGGGAACAAAGGCTGCTTACAAGAAAACGTTCGTGGCCGGCCTGTGCGACAGCGCAAGCGAAGCCGTAGGCGGGGCTTCAGACACGCCGTTGTGCTCCCAAGGGAGCTGGCTGCGACAGCAGACTGAGGGGATTCCCTGCATAGCAGGCTCGCCTTCAGGCGGGCGGCGTAGCGAAGCGCAGCGGCCGGGAACAAAGGCTGCTTACAAGAAAACGTTCGTGGCCGGCTCGTGCGATAGCGCAAGCGAAGCCGTTGTGCTCCCCGGGGAGCTGTCTGCGACAGCAGACTGAGGGGTAAAAAAGAAGGGCGACCCCGGGCCGAAAGACCACAAGATCACCCTTCAAGTTGGACACCACAAACGTATTATGTCCATCGAGACACAAAGTTTTTCATAGCCGTCCAGGTTCCTGCAGCGGGTACAAAGTATATGAATAGAAAGGAATATTATTACCCCTGTCTGCAGGTATTTTCCTCTTAATCCTCGCCTCCGCCAAGGGCGTGATACAAGGTAATCACACTCTGGATTTCACTGTACTTGTCGTTCACCTCGGCAAGCTGGGCGGCCAGGAGTGTCTGACGTGCGGTAATTACCTCAAGATAGTTGGTGGTACCGTACTGCATCAGCAGCGTCGTGCTTTTCACCACCTGCTCCAGGAGTTCGACGCGCTGGGCATCGTATTCCATGGTCGCACGTGAAGTCTGCCACTGCTTCAGTGCATTGTTCACTTCACTGCCCGCATCGAGCAGTGTCTGCGAGAACGCGAGCACGGCTTCTTCCTGCTGGGCCTTTGCAATCTTTAGGTTGGCAATGTTGGATCCATTGTTGAACAGCGGCTGTACGATTGAGCCGACTGCGCTGAGCAGCCATTTGCCGGGATCCACTATGGCGGAACCTGAACTGTTGGTCCAACCTGCAGTGCCGCTGAGCGTAATCTTCGGATAGAAAGCAGAGCGGGCGCTGTTCGTGGCATAGAAGGCATTGGCAAGAGTCCATTCTGCCTGACGCACGTCGGGACGTTTGCTCAACAGTTCGGCGGACACTCCGACGGAGAGTTCTCCGGGGAATTCCAGTTCGAAAAGGCTGCTGCGCTCAATCTTGCCGGGAGCCTCGCCCAAAAGGGTCGAAAGCGTATTTTCCAGCTCGAACACCTGTTGCTCATAAGAAAGCAGTTGGGCCTGGGCCTCGAGCAGACTGGCACGGGTCTGTGCCACTGCGGCCTCATTCTGGTCTCCGGAACGCTTCAGTGCCTCCATGGTCTTCACGCAATCCTCCCAACTCTCTACCGTTGCCCTCGTCAATTCCACGCTCTTGTCGGCAGCGACGAGAGAATAGTAATTGTCAGCAATCGTGGCTATGAGTTGGGTCCTGACTGCCTGCTCATAGGCCAGCTGGGCCTGATATGTCGCCGCAGTTCCCTTCATGCTGTTGCGCAGGGAGCCGAATGCGTCTATCTCCCAGGAAGCGGCGAAGTCGAGCGAATAGGTCTTGGTGGCTGCAGCGCCGTCGAAGCTGCTGACAGTTCCCTGCGGATTGAAGTTCAGCGAAGGGAAGAATGCCAGTTTGGATGCCGTCAGGCTCGCCTTTGCCTCCTCGACGCGCAACTGGGCGGTGAGCAGGTCGGTGTTCTGTTCCAGTCCTTTCTCAATCAGCTTGACCAGATAAGGGTCAGTGAACAGTTCCCGCCAAGACAACTGTGCAAGAGAACTGCTGTCCTGCTGCGTCGGAGGCAGGACCTCGGCGCGGTACAGGCTGTCGGCCTGAATGCTCTCCGGACGGGAGTAATTGCTGTATATTCCGCATCCCCCGAGCATGGGAGCAAGCGCAAGGATGCATAGTAATATTCTGGATTTCATACTATTGTCTGTTTCTCTTCATCACTTTTTCCTCTATGGTCTGGAATACTATGAACAGTGCGGGAACCACGAACAGCAGGGCTATCGTACCTACAATCATTCCTCCTACCACACCGACACCCAGGGAAACATTGCCGTTGGCACCTGCTCCGGTAGCGAAGCACAAGGGCAACATACCTACTACGAGGGTCAGAGCCGTCATCAAAATAGGCCTGAGTCGGACTCCGGCTGCCTCCAATGCTGCCTCGCGTATGCCCAGACCGTGCTTGCGGCGGGCCGAAGCGAACTCCGTAAGCAGGATGGCGGTCTTGGCCAGCAATCCGATAAGCATAATCAGACCCACCTGCGTGTAGATATTGTTCTCCAGACCGAAGATGCGCACGAACAGGAAGCTACCCATAAGTCCGAACGGCACTGAGAGCATTACGGCCATAGGTATGAATATACTCTCATACAAGGCACAGAGTATCAAGTAGATGAATATTATACAAATCACGAAGATAATCGTGGTGTTGTTCGTCTCCGACTCTTCCCTCGACATACCCGAGAACTCGAATCCGTAGCCGGTGGGCAGAACCTGTTCTGCAACCTCGCGTATAGCGTTCAGTGCATCTCCAGAACTGTAGCCGTCGGCCTCTATACCGTTCACGGAAATGGCGTTGTAGAGGTTGAAGCGGTTCAGCGTCTCGGAGCCGTAAACCTTGCTCAGTGTGATGAACTGGCTTACAGGGGTCATCTCCCCGCTCGATGTGCGGACGTACATGTTGTTGAATGAATCCAGGTCGTAGCGGTATTCGGGAGAAGCCTGCACCATAACCCTGAATATCTTCGAGAAGCGGTTGAAGTTGGATGAGTAACTGCCTCCCGTGTAGCCGGATATTACACCGAGCACATCGGATACCGAAACGCCGTATTTCATGCAGCGAGCCGCATCCACTTCCAGTTCATACTGCGGGTACTTGGTGTCGAAGGAAGTGTAAGCCATTGAAATTTCAGGCCTTGCATTCAGGGCGGCAAGGAACTCATCTGCGTATGATTTGAGGTCTTCTATGCTTCCGCCTGCACGGTCCTGTATGTAGAAGTCGAAACCGCTGCCGGAACCGTAACCCACGATGGTAGGCTGCGCGAAGGCGAAAATCTTTGCCGACTGTATGTCGGAAGTGCGGGCAAGTATATCAGCAAGTACGGAATTGATTTCATTCTCCTTACCCTTACGCTCATCCCAGTTCTTCAGTTTTACGATGACCATACCCTCGGAACTGCTGCCACCGCCGAGCATACTGAAACCGGTAACGCTGGAATACAGTTCGATCTGGGGTATCTCGTTGAGTCTGGCCGCAATCTCGTCCATGGTCTTCTGGGTCTGCTGGAGGCTGGAGCCGGGAGCAGTGTTCACGTTCACGAAGATGGTTCCGGTGTCCTCATCGGGCACAAGTCCGGTCTTTGTGGTCTGCATGAAGTAGAAGAGTGCAGCTAATGCCACGATGACGCCGGCACCCACAAGCCACTTATGATTGAACATGTAGCTGACGCCGTTCTTATACTTGTTGATGAGCCTGCCGAAAGAGGCCTCGAAAGCTATATGGAACCTGGATGAGAAACTGAGATCCTCGCCCTTGGACGGGTCTCCATGAGGTGTCATTATGAGGGCGCACAATGCGGGGCAGACGGTAAGTGCCGAAATTGCCGATATACCCACGGCAACTGCCATTGTCAGACCGAACTGACGATAGTAGATACCGCTGGTACCTCCCATGAACGAGGTCGGGATGAACACGGCCATGAACACGAGCGAAGTGGTGATAATGGCGGAGGAAATTCCGTCCATAGCGCGCACGGTCGCCTGATAAGGCACCCGCTCACCATAGTCGAACTGCGCCTGTACCGCTTCCACCACGACTATCGCGTCATCCACCACCGTACCGATTACCAGCACGAGAGCGAAGAGCGTAATGAGGTTCAAGCTGAAGCCGAAGAGACTCACGAAAGCGAAGGTACCGATGAGCGAAACGATGATGGAAATACTCGGGATGATGGTGGACCTCCAGCTCTGCAGGAATACGAACACCACGATAATCACGAGCAGGAAAGCCTCCAACAAGGTCTTGATAACCTCGTTCATTGAAGCGTTGAGGAAATCGCTCGTACTCATCAGGTCCTCAATCACCAGTCCGGCCGGCAGGTCTGCACGGATTTCATCTATAACCTTGTCGATTTCGGTGATGATTTCGATTGCGTTCGAACCGGAAGTCTGGGAAATCATACACGTCGTTCCCGGCACTCCGGCAATGTTACTCTTGTAGTTGTAGTCCTGGGCGCCAAGCTCGATTTCTGCAACGTCCTTGAGCCTCAATACCTCACCGTCAGCCGTAGAACGGATTACCAGTTCACCGAATTCCTCGGGAGTCTCGTAACGGCCCCTGTACTTGATGGTGTACTGGAAAGGCCTGTCCGAATTCTGTCCTATGGTACCTGTAGCCGACTCGATGTTCTGCTCGGAGAGCACGGTGTCGATGTCGCTCGGAATCAGCCCGTACTGCGCCATCTTGAGCGGGTCAAGCCAGATACGCATTGCATAGGCATCGCCCATGAGGTTCACGTTACCCACACCTTCGATACGGGACAGACGGGGAGAGATGTTTATGTAGAAGTAGTTCGTAATGAAGTTCTGGTCGTAACGGCCGTCTGGGCAGTACAGAGAGATGATTTTCAGCATACTGTTCTGCATCTTCTGCACGGTAACGCCCACCTGGGTAACCTCGGCGGGCAGCATACCTTCAGCCTCGGATACACGGTTCTTCACGTTCACCGTGGCCATGTCGGGATCTGTTCCCTGCTCGAAGTATACCTGAATGCTCGCAGAACCCGTATTGGATGCCGTGGAAGTCATGTATATCATGTTGTCCACACCATTGATGGATTCTTCGAGCGGAACTATCACACTGTTCTGCACGGTCTCGGCATTTGCGCCCGCATAGGTGGTGTTCACCCTGACCGTGGGCGGCGCCATGTCCGGATACTGCTCCATAGGGAGACCCACCAGACAGATGATGCCGATGAAGACGATCAATACCGCGATTACGCAGGAAAGGATCGGTCTATCGATAAAAGTCTTTAATGTCATTTTGGCCTCCTGTTATTCACTTACTGTCGTAACCATCGTGTCTTCACGAAGCAGACCTGCACCGTCGGCGATAATCACGTCGCCTACCTCAAGACCGGACACCACGATATATTCCTTGCCATCGTCTATGGGGAACACCTTGATTTCGGTGGATTTGGTAAGTCCGTCCACTACTTTGTACACGAATATCTTGTCCTGGATTTCGTATGTTGCTTCCTGGGGAATCGCTATGCAATCCTTCATCTGCGAGGGAACACGCACGATGCCGCTTCCTCCGCTGCGCAAAATCTTGTCGGGATTGGGGAACACCGCACGCACCCTGGCGGAACCGGTATTCTGGTCTATGATGCCGCTTATCGCGTCTATGCGTCCGCTTTGCTCATAGTCGCTGCCGTCGCTGAGCTGCAGTGTGACTTCCGGCAGTGCGTCGAGGGCATTCTTCAGCGTGCCGTTCTGCCTCGACAGGCTGAGAATCTGCGTCTCGGTCATCGAGAAGTAAACGTGCATCTGCTCATTGTCGGAAACCGATACCAAAGGGCTGCTGATGCCGGAACTTACCAGAGCACCTATCTTATAAGGTATCATACCGGCGGTGCCGCTGACAGGACTCTTCACCTCCGTATATGAAAGATTGTTCTGCGCATTGACCAGTTCGGCCTCGGCCTGTGCGAGGGCTGCTTCCTGCTGGGCAAGGGTATTGCGGGCCTGCTGGAGGTCGAAGTCAGACACCACGTTCTCGCGATGCAGTTCCACCTTGCTGTCCACTGTCATCTTGGCAGTGGCGACATTGGCGCGAGCGCTCTCGACATTGGCCTTGGCTGTTTCGAGTGCCGCAATGTAGGGAATCTGGTCTATCACAAAGAGTTTCTGCCCCTTCTTGACATCAGAACCCTCCTCAATGCAAATTTCTGTAATGAGTCCTGAAACCTGTGGATAAATATCCACGTCCTGTTTTCCGGAAATGCTGGCAGAATAACTCGAATAGACAGTACGATCAGTCGTGGATACTGTCAAAGTCCTGTAGGAGCCGGCTGCAGTTGCAACAGTCTGTTGCTTGCATCCTGTGCTCACGACCGCAAGACCGCAGAGCAATAAAGAACCTACGATGAATCCTTTCTTCATGTTGATATACTTTTAAAAATTTACCGAGCGCAAGCCCCTGCGCGAAACATGCCAAGATTCTTGACAAAAAAGTACAAGACTTGCCATTTTGGAAACAAATCGATTATTCCGGCACCCGATTTGGATAAAGCGAAACCGGCCTTGTCGTTTTAGAAACTTTTTAATTAATTTGCCATTTGCCGCATCGCTCCGAAATGGCATTGATTAATTTTTTTCAATAACGAAGTTCACTGCGAAAATTAAACTTTCCCTACTATATGTGTTTCATTGAGTTCTCAAAAAACAGGAAGGACTGTTTCGCCACCGAGGATGGCTTCCTTATGTGGAAAATCACCGACAATTCAGACAGCGAACCCGGCATTTTGGAGTCCGGAGGCAAAAACCTGATAGTTCATGTCCTCGTATGCGAAGGCCGGCTGGAAGTCGAATTCGGAGGCAAATGCTACAATATGGCCAGGCACAGTTTCGGCAGTTTCATCGATTCGGTCACTTTCGGCATACGTGCCATAGGACCGGGAACCAGGGCCTACATCACCGCGTTGAGCGAAAGTTACTCCATCGCCCTGGTACACAACAACCCTCCCATACCGTACGGTTTCGTGATGTACGTCCGCAACTCTCCGGTCAAGGACCTCACCGCCAAGAACTACCGCACGCTGTCCCTGCGTATGGAGGAAATCTACGAGACCTGCTGCGACACTGAGCACACCTTCCGGCGCGAGATGATAGGCTGCAACATAAAAATGCTGCTTTTCAGCATATCCGACAGTTTCATCCGCTCGAATGAATCGGTGGAAACAAACGAACTTGGCTTACCGGACCGCAAACGGGACATATTCATGGCTTTCCTGAAACTGCTGCCGGTCCACAGCGCCAAGGAACACAGCGTAAGTTTCTATGCATCCGCACTCTGCATAACCGCGCAGTACCTCAACCGCATAGTACGCGCCTATTCCAACAAGACGGTACACCAGTGGATAAGCTACCAGCTCATGGGGGAAATCAGCAAGCGCCTCGCATACTTCGATGACACGGCCCAGGAACTCGCCGAGCGCTTCCATTTCTCGGACCAAAGCGCGCTGACCAAATTCGTCAAACGCAACACCGGATATTCGTTGATGGAGTACAAAAAAACGCTCAACTCGGTTTGATCTTTTTTACAACGTTTCGGGATAATTCTTCGGAAAAATTCTTAAATTCGCTCCGTTTTTTACAAAAATACAAGACATAAATGGCTATATCAACCATAGGAGTCCTCACCTCAGGCGGTGACGCTCCCGGAATGAACGCCTGCATCAGAGCCGTCACGAGGGCGGCCATTTTCGCAGGCTGGAAGGTTTACGGAATCTACAGGGGCTACGACGGCCTTATACAGGGAGATATCAAGGAATTGAGCACAGAAAGCGTCAGCAACACCGTTCAACGCGGAGGAACCATACTCAAAACTGCGCGCAGCGATGAGTTCCGTACGCCGGAGGGCAAGGCCAAGGCCTACGAGAACATCAAGAAGTTCGGCATCGATGCCCTTGTGATAATCGGCGGCAACGGCTCGCTCGCCGGAGCACAGCAGTTGGCGATTGCGCATGACGTTACGGTAATCGGACTGCCGGGCACCATAGACAACGACCTCTACGGCACCGACAGCACCATAGGCTACGACACCGCGCTCAACACCATCATGGACTGTGTGGACAAGATACGCGACACCGCCACAAGCCACAACCGCATCTTCTTCGTGGAAGTGATGGGCCGCGACGCAGGCTTCCTCGCCCAGAACAGCGCGATAGCCGCCGGAGCCGAGGCCGCCATCATCCCCGAGGACAACACCGACATCGACCAGCTTGCCACCTTTATCGGACGAGGAATACGCAAGAGCAAGAACAGCAGTATCGTGCTCGTGTCCGAAAAGGACGGCGGCGCAATGCATTACGCCGAGCGCGTGCGCAAGGAATATCCAGAATATGACGTGCGCGTATCCATACTCGGACACCTGCAGCGCGGAGGTTCGCCCTCAGCCAGCGACCGCATACTCGCAAGCCGCCTCGGAGTGGCATCCATCGAGGCCCTGCAGGAGGGTCAGCGCAACATCATGGTGGGTGTCAAGAACGATGAAATCGTTTACGTGCCCATAGGACGCGCAATCAAGATGGACAAGCCCATCGACAAGGAACTCATCAACGTCCTGAGCATTTTGTCGATTTAAGGCATAGATTCGCTGATTTAATTTCGTTAATCGCGCAATTTTTCTCATATTGCTCTGTCGGAGGCTGTTTAAAGTTTGTTTAAACAGCTTCTTGATTTATAACTGCAGCATGAAATCCACTAAAACCAGATACCGGAATGTCCATCTCACGGAATGGCTTATCTATGTCATTCTGTGGGGCTTGATTTTGGTCTCCCCCATGCTCAGCGAGCTAAACTCTGCCTCGAACCACAATCTGGACTTCTCCTGGTTCAACGTCATAAGGGCGTGGGAAAACATATTCCCCTTTTTCATCCTTTTCCTGCTGCACCGCATTCCCCTTAAGTTTTTCCTCCTGCGCAGGAAAATCGGCCCCTATATCGTATCGGTGATCGTCATGCTCTGCCTGTTCTTCTCTGTCAGCTACTTCGGTGTACAGCACCGCAGGATGCCCGAACCTGAGATACCTGAAGCATACCGCCGCCCTCCCGGACCACCCATGTTCGGACCCGAGCGCGGGCCCGAACCTTTCGGCTTCCCCAGAGAGTTGAGCATGGAACTGCTCATCGCAGTGCTCCTGATAGGTTTCGACCTCGGCATAGTGCTCCTCTTCAACTACCAGCGCGAACAGGAAAGGGAAAGGCAGATAGAAGCCCAGCAGACCCGGTATGAGCTCGACCACCTGAAGGCGCAAATCAATCCGCATTTCCTGATGAATATGCTGAACAACATTCACGGCATGGTGGAAATCAATCCGCAGAAAGCCCAGGAAATGATAATGGAACTGTCCAAGATGATGCGCCACGTGCTCTACGAGGGTTCAAAGAGCTACACCACCCTCCAGAACGAAAAGGAATTCATCAGCAACTACGTGGAACTGATGCGCCAGCGTTACCCGACCGGAAAAATCAAGATAGATCTGAATCTGCCGCAGGAAGACCTTTCGGATATATGCATACCCTCGCTGTTGTTCACCAACATCATAGAGAACGCCTTCAAGCACGGCATAAGCTACCGCAGGCCGTCTTTTGTGGAAATCACGCTTTTCGTCTCAGGAGAACATGTTGTACTCGAATGCAGCAACAGCATGCACCCCCGGGACAAGTCCGCCACTGTGGGCGGTCTGGGACTTAGCAACCTCAAGCAGCGGCTGCAACTCCTGTACGGCGACAAATATGAATATATAGTGGAGAACGACGGTTCAATATACCATGTAAAACTTTCAATCCCATACGAACATGAAGACCATACGCTGCCTCGCAATTGATGACGAGCCCATTGCACTGGACAAACTTGAAAGCTACATACGCAAGATGCCCTTCCTCGAACTCGTGGCCCGCTGCGAAAGCCCGCTCGAGGCATCGGGAATCCTGAGCGAGGAACAGGTGGATGCCATATTCGTGGATGTGAACATGCCCGACATCAACGGCATAGACTTTCTGGAACAATTCACGAACCCGCCGATGGTCGTATTCACCACGGCCTATTCCGAATATGCCGTACACAGCTACAAGCTGAACGCCGTTGACTATCTGCTTAAGCCCTACGACTTCACCGACTTCAGCCGCGCGGCCAACAAGCTGCTGCAACGCTACGACAGCGAAGGAGCATCCGTCTCGGGCGCAAAGGAAGACAGCAGGCACATGCTCGTAAAGGAGGGCTACAAGTTCGTGAACGTGAACGTGGACAACATACTCTACCTGAAAGGGCTGAGCGAGTATGTCCAGGTTTTCATGACCAACAGGCAGGATCCCATAATAGCTTCGACTTCGCTGAAGATGATCAAGGAAAGGCTTCCGGGGAATTTCATGCAGGTACATCGTTCATTCATCGTGAACATGAACCATATAAAGGAAGTGGAGCGCATGCGCATAATCGTTGAGCCGGACACCGTGATTCCGGTTGGCGACAATTACAAGCAGGCATTTGCAGATTATCTCCATTCGCACGCCATAGACAAGAACGGATAGTATCTCCATTCATCCGCGATTTCGGACGTTTTGTAGGCTCTATTCGGGTTTTCGTCCCCCAAAAATGTGCGTTTCGTCGTCTAAATCAATGATTTCCGAAAGGAGTTTTTGAATTGGCACGGTGCTTGCAATAACATGGAGCGAAATAGATTTTTCATAGGTTAAATTTTGGTTAGAATCAGGGTAAAGGCTTCGATGTGATATCGAAGCCTTTATTAATTTGTGGCAGTGATAGCGGCATCAGACACGCCGTCATGCTCCCTCGGGAGCTGGCTGCGACAGCAGACTGAGGGGTAATTCCCTGCTCCGCAGGCTCGCCGTCGGGCGGGCGGCGCAGCGAAGCGCAGGGGCCGGGGAGAAAGGCTGCTTACAGGAAAACGCTCGTGGCTGGCCTGTGCGATAGCGCAAGCGTAGCCGTAGGCGTGGCTTCAGACGCGCCGTCATGCTCCCTCGGGAGCTGGCTGCGACAGCAGACTGAGGGGTAATTCCCTGCTCCGCAGGCTCGCCGTCGGGCGGGCGGCGCAGCGAAGCGCAGGGGCCGGGGAGAAAGGCTGCTTACAGGAAAACGCTCGTGGCTGGCCTGTGCGATAGCGCAAGCGTAGCCGTAGGCGTGGCTTCAGACGCGCCGTCATGCTCCCTCGGGAGCTGGCTGCGACAGCAGACTGAGGGGTAAAACGAAAAACGGGACGCGAGTCCGCATCCCGTTCCGTTATAAACCCTAAACCTTATTCAGACAGGAAATCCCTGTACGCCTGGACATCCAGGTCGTATGCCCGGGGCCCTTTCAGCGTATTGCCGTCGGAATCGAGCACAAAATAGTTCGGCTGCGAATTGACACCGAAACGCTTCAGCGCAATATAGGCGTTCTGCCTGCCCACGTCACGCAGTTTCTTGCCTGCATCATTCACAATTTGCTCGGACTCCGGAATCTTCGTCTTGTCGTCCACATACAGAGCCACAATCACGAAATCCTCCTTCAACATCCGCATCACCTCCGGATCAGACCATACGCGGGCTTCCATTTCACGGCAATTCACGCAACCATGTCCTGTGATGTCCACGAAAATGCGTTTTCCGCTGCGCTGGGCTGCAGCAATACCGTCCTCAAGATTGTCGTAAGCCTCAAGGCCATGAGCTATCGTAATGGTTCCCGGTGTCGGAGCCGAGGCCTCCGTCATCTGTATCTGTGCCGTTCCGGAATTGCTGCCCATGACAAAATCCTGAGTCTCCATAGGAGGGAGATATCCGGAAAGTGCCTTCAAAGGCGCACCCCACATTCCGGGGATGAGATAAACCACAAAGGAGAATACTGCAACTGACAGCACGAGACGGGGCAGCGAAACGTGCTCTACCGGATCGTCATACTTGAAGCGCAACTTTCCGAGAAGGTAGAAACCGAGCATAGCGAATACCACTATCCAAATTGCAAGGTAGACTTCCCTGTCAAGCAGACCCCAATGGTAAGTCTGGTCAGCGGTACTGAGGAACTTCAGACCGAGGGCCACTTCTATGAAGCCAAGGCAAACCTTTACCGTATTCAGCCAGCCGCCGCTCTTGGGGAGCTTCTTCAGCAGTGACGGGAACAGCGCCAGCAGCGTGAACGGCAGTGCAAACGCCAAACTGAATGCCAGCATGGTAATCATGGGAGCCCAGAACTCGCCCTGAGTACTCTTGATGAGCACCGTACCGACTATGGGACCCGTGCAGCTGAAACTTACCAACACCAATGTGAGGGCAAGGAAGAACACTCCGGCAAGACCCTTGCGGTCGCTGTTCTTGTCGGCGCTGTTGGTCCATTTCGAAGGCAGGGTAATCTCGAAAGCCCCGAAGAAACTTGCCGCGAATATCATGAACACAAGGAAGAACACTATGTTGGGCAGCCAGTGGGTTGCAAGCCAGTTGAATATGTCGGCAGTAACTCCACTTCCTCCCACAATCCAGGTTATTCCTATTATAAGGCAAATCGGAACTGTGTACAGAAGTACTATGAAAAGCCCGTACATTGAAGCCTTGAAACGGCCCTGCGCGGGATTCTCGCTTCCTTTCATGAAGAATGACACGGTCATCGGGACCATAGGGAACACGCAAGGAGTCAGGAGCATGGCGAATCCCCAAAGTATGGCTTCGAGAACCAGTCCCCAAATGGACGATTTGCCGCTGCCGGAGGAATCCGTGTCAGAAGCCTGGGACAAGGTGCCTGTGTCATGTGTACGGCTCTGCGTCGAAGCGGTCTGAGTTGTCTGAGCCGACTGTGTGCCGCCGAAGCCGGGGAATTTTGTTGCCACGCTGCCGGAATGATCCTCGGCATTGGAGGGCAGATAAATGTCAAACTCCCAATCTTCCGGAGGGAAGCAGTCATTGCCTATGCAGCTGGAAAAATCCAACAGGCCTTGAACATGGTCGACTCCCGGTGCTGTTTCGCCCGTTATGACGATCTGGTTCGTACCGTCTTCGGTCTGCCTGACCTCGGATGACCACTGGACAGTGGCTCCGTTCTGCAAAAGGGCGAATAGGAAAAGTAACTTGAACATGATATATTATTTTGCTATGGCTACAGAGCGGGTTTCACGGATGACCGTAATCTTCACCTGTCCGGGATAGGTCATCTCGTCCTGTATGCGCTGTGCAATGTCCGTAGAAAGGAGCGAAACCTGCTCGTCGCTCACCTGGTCGGCACCGACTATCACCCTGAGTTCTCGACCGGCCTGAATTGCATAGGCCCTGGTAACTCCGGGATATGAGGCGGCAAGGTTCTCCATGCCCTGCAGACGCTTGATGTAAGATTCTATCACCTCACGGCGTGCGCCGGGACGCGCTCCGGAAATTGCATCGGCAACGAGCACCAAAGGCGAGTATATGGAATTCATCTCCATTTCCTCGTGGTGCGAGCCGATTGCGTTCACGATTTCAGGACGCTCTTTGTACTGCTCGGCCAATTTGGCTCCAAGTATTGCGTGAGGGTATTCGGGATCGCTCTCCCCTACCTTGCCGATGTCGTGCAACAGACCGGCCCTGCGTGCAATCTTGGGGTTCAGACCGAGTTCGGAAGCCATGGTTGCGCTGATATTGGCCACCTCGCGTGAGTGCTGCAACAGGTTCTGTCCGTAAGATGAACGGTATTTCATGCGTCCAATCAACTTCACAAGTTCGAGGTTCAGACCATGTACGCCCATGTCTATGCAGGTGCGCTTTCCGGTTTCCAGAATCTCGTCATCAAGTTGCTTGGTGACTTTTGCAACCACTTCCTCGATACGGGCGGGGTGTATGCGGCCGTCAATCACGAGCTGATGCAGCGAAAGACGGGCAATCTCCCTGCGCACGGGGTCGAAAGCCGAAAGGAGTATGGCATCGGGAGTGTCGTCCACCACGATTTCCACACCGGTAGCGGCCTCCAAAGCGCGGATGTTGCGTCCTTCCCTTCCGATGATGCGACCCTTGATTTCGTCATTCTCGATGGGGAAGGTCGTCACGGCATTCTCAATCGCGGTCTCCGTTGCAGTGCGCTGTATAGTGTTGATTACTATACGCTTGGCTTCGCGCGAAGCGTTGATACGCGCCTCGTCCATCGTGTCGTTGATGTACGCCTGGGCTTCAGAACGGGCCTCAGCCTTCATATTCTCGACCAAAGCCTTCTTTGCCTCTTCGGCAGTCATTCCGGCCACGGTTTCCAGTTCCTTATTGACCTGGGCTGTAAGCCTTTCGTAGTCAGCGAATTTGGCGTCAAGCTTCTGGCGCTGGGCTGCAAGCTGGTTCTTCTGGTTCTCGACGGCACGCAACTTCGCCTTCAGGTCTCCTGCCTGCTGGTTGAGCTGCGTTTCCTTGGTCCTGATGTTATTTTCACGCTCACGAAGCTCCGCATTGCGCTTGTTCACGTAGCTCTCGTGTTCGCTCTTGAGTTGGACAAATTTCTCCTTGGCCTGGAGTATCTTCTGCTGCTTGATGTTCTCACCTTCAGCATTTGCCCTCTCGATTAAATCTCTGCGATGGCCCTTGAATACCAGCTTGAGTACCATTATGTAAACAGCGATGCCGAGGAGGGCGCCGCCAAATCCACAAACAAAATAAAGTAACATATAATTTCAAATAACTATGGTTCACACAAAAACAGTATCTACACGCCGTTAAAGTGTGCAGATACTGCTGTTATACAAAGCCGTCAGCCGAACTTTCAGAAAGCCTCTGAGATAAGATTTGGGCTCCGTGCTGTATCGGGCTTCCCGTCTGTGCGGGCCTGCCTTCCTCAGTGCGAGTAGACCCTGTTCCGAAGAACGTGTTGTTTTCAGAAGATGGGCCTGACGGCTATTTCATTCCATTCAGATATGCTTCAAGGTCAGCGGAAAGCGAATTCACTTCGCGTTCAAGCCTTTTCACCTTATCCTGAAGTTCAACCGCTGAAGCCGCTTCACGCAAGGCCACTATCGCCATTATTTCCTCCGAAGATGCAAGAGGATAGTCCTCGTGCAACCGGTCCAGTTCCCGATTCACTCTCTCCGCACCCAATCTCGCGAGATGCTCCGCTTCTGGAGTCGGCATGTACATCTCGTACTCTTTTCCGGAAACCTTCAACCTTATGTGTTGTGCGTCCTTCATCAGCTGTCCAACAGTTTGATGCATTTGTCAATCTCGCGGATGAGTTTGTCGAGGCCGGCACGCGCTTCACTCATGTCTCCCCCGGCCGTAAAGGCACCCATTAGCCGAAGATTGTCTATCTGTAGGTTCATTTCAGTAATCTGCTGTCTGCAGTGGCGCAACTCCTCCTCCTTGTCCGCAATGCTCGTCTCGAGTTCATTCAAACGGCCCGCGAGCTCATTTGCTCTCTGCCGTTCCGCCTCGTACAGGGCCACAAGCCTCGAGATTTGCGATTTCAGTTCCTCAGTCATCGGAGCGACGCTTTTCAGAGGGCAAATATACGAAGAAGTTGAGAGCAAAACAAACCCTTTTGTTTTGTTTTGCCGAAACGCACCGTATATGTAGCCACAGGCTAAATTGCGAAGAAGTTGAGAGCAAAGCAAACAATGTTTTTGATTTGCTTTGCCGAAACGCAGCCGTATATGTAGCCGCAGGCTAAATTGCGAAGAAGTTGAGAAGCAAAGCAAAATATGACGAGAATAATTTGTCTATTCGCGTCATTATTCTATTTTTGTGCATAAACTCTGTGAGCATGAGAGCAATAATGACTCTAAGTTCATTGCCTTGCTCTCTGAAGTGCGCAAATCCTCTTTCTGGCAACGGCATCGGGAGGTACCGATGAACGAGCGGCAGGTCAAGGTCGTAAACATGCTTTGGGACGGATTCCAAGGCAAACTCACATCCTCCAAATGGGCGAAAATAACCAAGACTTCGCAGGCCACGGCTCTTAGGGATATAACTGACCTTATCGACAAGGGTGTACTTGTAGCGTCATCTGCCGGAGGGCGAAGTACCAATTATTTGCTTAAAGACGAGGTGGGCCAATGATTCCTGGTTGATGAGAATTTGCCTGCTTCTTAGGATGATTAATTGATTATTACTTGCGAAAACAAATAATTTAATTATTTTTGAAACTGCACGTATAATCCTAAAACTGTAAAGCGCGATGAAAGCATCTGTAGTTGTATTCTGTATTTTGTCTGTCCTGATAGCAGTTTCCTGTCAGTCGAATGTCAGTGAGGTAAATGAGGAGATCAAGTATAACGATTTGACAGTCAGAACCTATTCTGAACTTCCCGAAGTTTTGTGGCAGAATTTCGAATATATTACTCTCAAGTTGGAGAACAAGGAGGAAATGTTTTCGAGTGCGGACAAAGTTCTCTTTAAATCAGGAAAACTATATGTTTTAGACGAAATTTACGGAAAGATTATAGCCTACAATTCTGACGGAACTTCAGACATGCTTATAGCCAAAAAAGGACGCGGCCCGGGCGAATACACTCAAATTACCGATTTCGATGTAGATAACGAAGGAAATGTGTGGGTGTTAGACGCTACGAAGGATTGTATCATACAATATGCTCCAAACGGGGAACATCTAAGTACCGCTGACATATCTTTTCAGGCAGAATTTATAAAGTGTGTGGATGAAGGATTTCTCTTCGGACTTGCTCCGTGGGATGCGTCCGGCAATCAATTGGTCTTGACAGATGAGGAAATGACAGTTAAAGAAGCATATCTTGAATATGATGAGAATGTAGATCCGAATTATGTTTTACCGGCATCGGGTTTTACTACTTCCGGACAAAGTATTTTCTATCATAGACCCATAGATGACAAGGTTTATAGCTTAGACCTTAGCAGTGCTTCAATCAGCATCTATAGCTTTAATTTTGGTAAAAGAACCTGTCCTGATTACGTAAGAAAGAATATTGACAGTTATAGAAGCGACTTTGAATATTACTCAGTTTTAGTGAAAACTGTTTTTGTGGGGGATAATCTCATAGTAGGCAGTGTTTTGGAGGGACACCAAATTAAAGATTTCATGATTTCTAAATCGGATAATTCGCTTTATCTTCAGAATGAGGATTTTATGAGCATGTGCAGACTTGGAATTTCGAATTCTTATGCAATTTTTTATGTTCTTCCGGGGGCCTCAAATGTGGATTACCTTCCCTTAGAGGTCAAAAGTGATTATCAGGCAGGTTCTGAAATCTTTATGCTTCTTCCTATTGATTCGCTCTAAATTTTATTATATTGGGGGGGGTGATGGAAAAATACTTGAAATATCTATTTCGCCCGATTGTCTTGGCAGTTCTTACAGTATCGGGCTGCGGAGGGGGAAATAAGTCTGAAGATTCTCCCGATGCCCGACTTCAATATGAAGCCGAAAGGAATGAAGTCGAAATAATGACTCTGAAAAAGACTGTCTTTAAGCGGCAACTCATATCCAACGGGAAACTCTCTGCGGCATCCCGTAGTTCCTTGTCGTTCAGAGGCTCAGGAACTATAGCGGAAGTGAATGCCAAGAATGGAGAGACAGTAAGAGAGGGGGCTGTAATTGCGTCCCTTGAAAGAACGGAGCAATTGATTGCCCTCGAAGCTGCCAGAATATCCATGGACAAAGCCGAACTTGACCTGTATGATGTGCTTGCAGGCCAGGGATATATGACTATGGATACCAGCTCTGTCCCGGCTTCCGTACTAAGTATGGCAAAAATGCGTTCCGATTACAGGACTTCAGAGAATAATCTGAAAAAAGCCGAGTATGACTACGAAGGCTCGGTGCTTGTGGCCCCATTCACGGGAAAAGTTGCAGATATTAAGCTGAAAGTATACGATCAGAGTGGCTCGGAGCCCTTCTGCACTTTAATCGACGACAGTATTTTCAATGTGAACTTCAGCGTGCTCGAGTCCGAATATGCATTCATAGAAAAGGGCTTGAGAGTCAAGGTAAGCCCCTTTGCCCAAAGCAATAAATACCTTTACGGGGTCATTTCTTCCATTAATCCCACGGTGGACGAGCATGGACAAGTTACGGTGACTGCCACCATAAAAAATGACGGTACCCTCATAGACGGAATGAATGTGAAGGTTGTAGTGGAAAGAGAAGTTCCTGACTGCTTGGTCGTGCCAAAAACTGCTGTTGTGATAAGGGACAATCTCGAAGTAATTTTCCGTTATAAAGATGGCAAGGCTATTTGGACCTATGTGCATAGTATTATGGCAAATGAGGAAAACTATGTTGTGATTCCCAATACGGATAGAGGAGCAGTGCTCAGTGAAGGTGACGAGGTAATTATTTCCGGAAATCTCAATCTCGCCGACGGCTCAAACGTAGTCGTCAAAAATTAATACTTACAGGCAAATTATGCTTAAACGGATATTGGACAGACCCATAACTGTCACTATGGCCTTGCTCGTCATAGTGGTATTAGGCATAGTCAGCATTAAGTTCCTGCCGGTTTCGCTGATGCCTGAGATAAATATCCCATACATCACGGTGCAGATTTCCGCTCCAAATCTTTCTGCCAGGCAAATCGATGAAAGCGTAGTAAAAGTCCTCAAACAGCAACTCATCCAGATTCAATCTTTGGAAGATATTCAGACCGAATCCAAGGACGGTAGCGGAAGCATACAACTCAGCTTTCGTCAGGGGGAGAACGTAGACTATCTCTTCATAGAAGTGAATGAAAAGATAGATCGCTCCATGGGTTCACTGCAAGGTATAGATCGCCCCAAGGTATTGAAATCCAGCGCAACTGACATCCCGGCCTTTTACATAAACATGACTCTCAGGGAAGAATCAAGTCTGAACGAGGAAACGGACAAGGAACTTTTTCCCGTTTCCAGGCAGTTCTCGGATATGAGCGATTTTGCCTCCGAAGTGGTTTCCAAAAGGATAGAGCAGTTGAGCGAGGTGGCTATGGTGGATATAAGCGGCTGCGTAAATTCGGAAATCTTGATAATCCTGGATGACGAGGCCCTGAGGCAGGCCGGGATAACGGAAACGGAGTTTGAAGATCAAATAAAGGACGCTGACATCCAATTGGGCAGCCTTGTCATCAGAGACGGGGAATACAGGTTCAATGTAAAGTTTCAGTCATTTGTTTCCAACAAGGAGGACATAGAAAATATATATTTCAACACGAACGGGCGGCTGTATCAGATAAAGGATATAGCCCGGGTTATCGAGCATCCCTCCAAACGCTCCGGTCTCGTGAGATCTTCGGGCAAGGATGCGGTCACTATGGCTGTCATAAAGCAGAGTGATGCCAAAATGGCTGCGTTGAAAAGGAGTATTTCCACCTTGATGAATCAGTTTGAGCAGGATTATCCGGAAGTGGAGTTTGAGCTGATAAGAGACCAGACCGAATTATTGGAATATTCGATTAACAATCTTGTAATCAATATTATAGTCGGAATACTTTTAGCCTGCATCGTGATTTTTCTCTTCATGCAGGACTTCAGGTCTCCTTCCCTCGTAGCCTTCACCATACCCGTGGCCCTGATATTTTCCATCCTGATTTTCTATATCATAGGTCTGACTATCAACATT
>CAZOQW010000014.1:0-42224 GCA_964582235.1 uncultured Muribaculaceae bacterium
CGTCTTGCAAATTCATACACTTTGGGCCAGAAAGTGTCGAAAATTTTTCTGAACGCTTTCTGGTCTCCTCCGGCGAACCGCCTCTTGATTTTTTCGCTGTTATCCAAATACCGTACTCAGTTAGCAACCGTAAATAAAAACGGAACTTTCTCACGCCTCGGGCTCAAAATCTTCTTTTCCTACTTGACACAGAGGGCACACCCAATCTGCGGGAATATCTTCAAAAGAGGTTCCGGGAGCAACGCCATTGTCAGGATCACCGACTTCGGGATCATAGACGTAACCGCATACATTGCATACGTACTTCATAACTGTTGGATTTAAAAGATAACTGCATCCGGCACCGCGCCGGACATTCCGGGCAAGGTACGCAGAAAGCGGGAATAATCCAAGCGGAAAAACGCCCACGGCAGCCCTGTGCGATGGCGCAAGCGAAGCCGTAGGCGTGGCTTTAGACGCGCCGTCATGCTCCTATACCTCCTCGCGTTTTCTGACTCCTGTATAAACCATATAGGCCGCTGCGCAGAGGACTATCAGGATTATCGCAATGGAGCAGATGCGTGAAATCGTTTCACCGCTGCGGTAGGACGGCGGATCGAAGCGCATAACGAGACTATGCTCTCCGGCAGGCACTATCGCACTGCGAAGTATGCCTTCCTCCTCGGTAATTTCCAGTTCCTCACCGGTATCTTCCACGATCAAGGTCCAGCCGACGGGATAATATACCTCGCTGAACACCAACTTGCCGCCGTTTTCGGAACTGTAATAATATTGCAGCTCGTTGGGCGCATAGGAAGTGAGTTCCACCCTGTCGGCATCGGAATCTTCCGCAAACCAGGCATTGCCCTGCGCATAAGGGTACACGAGCGGAGGGAAATCATCGCCTATAATGATGTAACGGCAGTTCATCATTGCCAGACCCGGCAGATACGGCATGTTCTCCAGAGCTTCGTTCACCGTATGGGCATCGTTGATGACCCGGTACAAGGTGTTGATTTCACCGGTGAGCCGGCTTTCTATGAATTCCTGATAACGCTGCAGTTTTGCGGGAGAATAGCCTCCGATGTTCTTGTGCCAGTAGGACGGGTGCGAGTCGTTGAATACACTCACGGTCAGATCCAGCACCCTGTACGACAGGTCGGGATCCTGCAGGATGGCATCGTCCACGGGGCGTTTGCTGAACTGGCTCTGGAAATTGCGTGGTGTCACGAAGTCATCGGCATTCAGGTAACGCTTGCCAACGACGAACAGGTCTCCCACTATCAGCAGGCACACTACCAGCAACGCTGCACGCCTGTTTTTCCGCATTACGCCCCAGAGTATCACCAAATAAGCGGCAACTATCAGTATGCACGAGCGCCAGGCATCGCTGACGAGCAGATGGCGGCGGTCAGCCCTAAGCGCATCCACCAATACGTCCGGCTGTCCGGCATCAGCAGCTCCGGCAAAGCTGCCGGCAATCGACGGAACCACAGCGCACAGCAGACAGAATCCGCCAGTCAGCAAAAGTGCAATCCAGCCTTTCTTCTTGTATGCAACGGCCGTGGTGTCATCTTTCAGTATGCGGTCAAGCACGAGGAACGCCAGCAGAGGCAGGGTCGTCTGCAGCACCACCAATGCCATAGATACCGTACGGAACTTGTTATAGAAAGGAACGTAGTCGTAAAAGAATTTCGTGAACGCCATGAAATGGCTGCCAAGTCCAAGCAGCACAGCGAGCACCGTAGCCACGATTATCCACCATTTTTCCCTGCCCCGGTACAGGTACAGGCCGAGGATGAACAGGAAAATGGTCACTGCGCCCATGTACATGGGTCCGGCGGTAAAAGGCTGGGGGCCCCAGTAGAACGGCAGGTTCTTGGATATTTCCTTTATGTTTCTCTGTCCTGCCATTCGCAGCAGTTCGCAGGTCTCGGACTTGTCGGGATTGATGGCCCCGGACGATGAACCGCCATTGAAGTTGGGTATCATCATGTTTGGCAATTCCTCCCAGCCGTAGGACCAGGCGGTCGCGTAGTCTATGTCAAGTCCTTTCGTCTCCTTGCTGCCGTCGGATGAGGCAGTAGTGCCGCCGCGCATTGAATAAGGAGTGTATTCGAATGTGGGGATGAGCTTTATAGCATTGGTGCCTATGCCCACGCAACCCAGCACCAACAGCAATCCTGATGCGGCAAAGAAGCGGCCTATCAGTGCCCTGCGCTCCTTGTTGCATACGAGATGGATGAACAGCGCAATCACGTAAATGAGTATAATCAGCGCAAGGTAATAGCTGATTTGCGGATGGTTCGCCTTGACCTGGAAACTGACGAAAAGCGCGAACAGGGCCGCACCCAAACCGACATACGGCAGCCAGCGTTTCTTGCGGGACAAGGCACTGTTGTAGGTGTATATCAACGCGGCCAGCACCCAGGGCAGGAAAGCTATGGCCTGCATCTTCGTGTTGTGGCCCACCTGTATAATCTGGAGATTGTACGCACAGAAAGTTACGGCAATGGCCCCTCCGACTGCCAGCAGCGGATTGACCCCCATGGCAAGCATCAGCAGCCAAGCACCCACCATACATATGAAAAGATAGGTGGCAGGACGCTTTCCGGTCAGCAAAAAGTCATATATACTTTGAGTCCAGTCCCCCTCGGTGGACGCATGTATGGTTACAGTAGGCATTCCGCCGAACATGGATTCTGTCCATGCAGTGGGGTCATCGGGATGGGCAGCGTTCCAGTCCATCATCTCCTTGGACATGCCCTGCCAGCCGGAAATATCGCTCTGGTTGACTATCTTGCCTTGAAGCACCTGTGGTACATAGGCATAGGCTACCACAAGCAGCCCGACCAGTACGCAAACAATGTATGTCAGCTTCTTTTTCATATTCTATTTTTGCTTGTTATATCATCCAAAACTTCGACCAGCTTCTCCGTAAGCACCCTGCGGGAAAAGCGGGAGCAATCGGCAGCTCCGGTGCGGGATGACGACAGAAAATCCGTCGGTCCGGCCACATCGTCCCAATCGAACATGTCACCTGCACCGCTTTCTCTCAACAGCCTGGCCGCCTCTCCGTCAGGCTGTCCTGTTCCGAGCACCGGCCGACCCGAAGCGATGTATTCGAATATCTTTCCCGGCAGCACCTTTGCGTATTCGGGTTCGCGTCGCAAGGGCAGCAGAAGAATGTCGGCAGAACGTTGTTCACCGGTGATTCCGCTGTGCGGAAGATAGCCCAAATCGAGCAGATTGTCACCCAAACCGGCATCGCGCACCGCCTGGAGTATGGCCGCATCCGTCTTTCCGGACAGGCGAATCTGCAAACGTTTGCGAAAATCCGAATCCCGTTTGCACATTTCCGCAAGCGCTTCCCACAGAGCGAGGGGATTGCCGTCAGCCGCAAAGAGTCCGGTATGCACCACACGGAAACTCCCGTCCTTACGCTCGGGCAGAGGGCCGGAAAAATCCTCCTCGTCATAACCGTTGGTTATCAGTTCCACAGGAGTGGACGTAAGCGCGCGGAAATCGTCCCTTACGGAAGGGGTTACGGCGATGACCCTGTCGGCTGCGTCGAGCACCGCGCGTTCCAATTCATGGTGTTTCCTGTCAGAACGGGCATTCAAACCGAGATGCTTGTAGTAGAACATCTGCGTCCACGGGTCACGGAAATCGGCTATCCACGGCAGACCAAGGGTCTTTTTGAGTTCCAATCCTATCAGGTGCATGGACTGCGGAGGACCGGTCGTCACGACTGCATCAACCGGATGTTCCGCAAGATAGCGTTTAAGGAATTTCACTGACGGATGCACCCAGAAAACACGGGGATCGGGGATGAACATGTTGCCGCGTATCCACAGCGAAATGCGCTTTTTCAGGCTGGCGTCGTTGCTGCTGACTGGATTGACTTCGCCGCCTCCCGGCTTTACGCCGAAGAACTTGCGATAGGCAGAGTATGGCTCCAGTATGCGGGTCTTTAGAACCTCCGTGCATTCCGGAATCTCGCTCAAAAGGCTCTCGTCAGTTGCAAGCCGTTCGGGATTTTCGGGCGTATATACCACGGGCTGCCACCCGTGAAGCGGGAGGTATTTGCTGAATTTGACCCAACGCTGTACCCCGGAACCTCCGGTCGGCGGCCAGTAGTATGTGACTATCAGCAAGCGTTTCATGGAATCGCCAAAGTTAAGGATAATTGTGTAATTTTGCACCGATGAGCAAGAAAGGCGAGGATACACCGCTGCTGAAGCAGTATTTCAATATCAAGGCCCAGCATCCCGAAGCAATGCTCCTTTACCGGGTAGGAGATTTCTACGAGACCTACTCGGACGATGCCGTGCTTGCAAGCAAGGTATTGGGTCTGGTGCTGACCAGCCGCACGAACGGCGACAAGGGACGCGTGGAAATGGCCGGATTTCCCCACCATGCGATTGAGGGCTACCTGCACAAGCTCATCAGGGCCGGCTACAAAGTGGCAATCTGCGACCAGTTGGAAGACCCCGCATTGGTCAAGACCAAGCTCGTCAAGCGTGGAGTAACCGAAATCCTCACTCCCGGAATAGCCTTCGGTGAGGGTATGCTGGAACAGAAGGAGCACAATTATCTCGTCGGCCTGCATTTTCAGGGTCAAGATTGCGGTGCGGCCTTTTTGGACGTATCCACAGGCACTTTCCGGCTGGCACAGGGTAGCCTGGACTATATCAGCACATTGCTTTCCAGCATGAAAGCCAGGGAACTCGTGGTGCAGAGGGACGTGGTCCGTGCCGTGCGCGAGCGTTTTCCCGACTACTATGTCAGCACCCTCGATGAATGGGCATTCGTGTATGACTCAGCCGTACAGAAACTCTGCAACCAACTGCAGGTGAACAGTCTGAAAGGTTTCGCCGTAGACCGTTTCCCCCTTGCTGTATGCGCGGCCGGTGCCCTTGTGGCCTACCTTGAACAGACCCAGCACAGCGGGCTTAAGAACATCTGCTCGCTCTCCCGTATAGACGAGGAAAAATTCGTGTGGATGGACAAGTTCACCATACGCAACCTCGAAATCTTCCAAAGCAGTGCGGGCAAGGAAGGAGTTTCGCTCGTGGATACCATCGACCGCTGTCTCACGCCCATGGGTTCGCGGCTTCTGCGCGAATGGCTGGCTTTTCCGCTGCTCGACCTGAAAGTCTTGAATGCGCGTTACGACATTGTTGAATATTTTCTGACCAAGCCCGATGCCCTGCAGTCGGCAGACGAACTGCTCAGCGGCTGCGGCGACATGGAGAGAACGATTTCAAGGGTTGCCACAGGCAAGATATTGCCGCGTGAAATGCTGCAACTCGGGAAGTCGCTCGGAAGGACGGAACCGTTGAAGCAACTTTGCGCGGAATCCGGAGTCGGGGCGCTTGAAAAACTGGAGGCCTCGATACGTGACTGTTCTGAAATACGCGACAAGATACTCGGCGTGCTGGACGAAGCCCCGGCCTCGCAGATAGGCAAGGGCAACGTAATCGCCGCCGGTGTAAACGAAGAACTCGACAAGCTGCGCGAACTTTCAAGCGGCGGCAAGCGGGTCTTGCAGGAGATGCAGCAGCGTGAAATCGAGCGCACGGGCATACAATCGTTGAAAATCAACTATAACAACGTATTCGGCTACTATATTGAGGTGCGCAACAGCGCCAGGGATTTGGTGCCGGACGAATGGATACGCAAGCAGACCCTCGTAAACGCCGAGCGCTATATCACGCCCGAACTGAAAGAGTACGAGGAACGTATACTTACCGCCGAATCTGACATCTACCGCATTGAAAGCGAGCTGTATGCCGGGCTGATAAGCTCCGTGCAGGCGGAAATACGCAAGATGCAGGAGAACTGCCGCATCATAGCCACGCTGGATGTACTGAGAGGCTTCGCAAGGCAGGCTGCCGAAAGAAACTATTGCCGGCCGGTTCCTGACAAGTCTTCCGTACTCGAAATCAAGGACGGACGGCATCCGGTAATCGAGACGCTGATGCCCCCGGGCGAGGAATATGTGCCCAACGACCTCAACATGGACAGCCGTACCGACCAGATAATCATACTCAGCGGCCCGAACATGTCAGGAAAGTCCGCGCTTCTCAGGCAGACCGCGCTTATAGTGCTCATGGCGCAGATAGGTTCCTTCGTGCCGGCAAAAGAAGCGCATTTCGGCTATGTGGACAAGATTTTCACCCGCGTGGGCGCAAGCGACAACATCTCACGAGGGGAATCGACATTCATGGTGGAGATGCTGGAGACTTCCATGATTATGCATAACCTTTCCGCCCGCTCACTGGTGCTGATAGATGAAATCGGCCGTGGCACCTCAACCTACGACGGAATGGCCATAGCGCGGGCAATAGTGGAATATATCCATAACTCCGGCAAGGGAGCGAAAACCCTGTTCGCCACCCACTATCATGAACTGAACGACCTCGAAGAGCGTCTGGCCCGCGTGAAGAACTATCATGTAGCCGTCAAGGAAGAGGGCCGGGATGTCATATTCCTCAGGAAACTGCAGCCGGGAGGGGTTGCGCGCAGTTTCGGCATACATGTGGCCCGAATGGCCGGGATGCCGCCGGAAGTAATCGATTCTGCTGAGAGGACTCTGCGCGAACTGGAGTTGAAGGAAAAGCATTCCGAGAGCATCGACCTGCATGACGACGGCAGCGTACAACTCTCGCTGTTCCAGTTGGATGATCCCACGCTGTCATCTCTGCGCCGGGAGTTGGAGGACACCGACCTCAACAACATTACGCCCATGCAGGCTTTCGACCTGCTGCGCAAAATGAAGGCAGAACTGGGCTTGTCTTGAGAAGTTGCGGGCACCGTCCTGTCACGGTTTCCGGCGTGAATAGTGTTCGAAATCCAGAATCACACCTGTTTTTTCATCCGTCATGCGCGTTGGAGTTGCAGTTGTCTGCCACATCCGGCAATCGATTTCGGGGAAGAATGCATCGGCCTCCGGTACACTGAGATGCACTCTCGTTATGTACAGTTCATCCGCGTCCGCAAGGGCCTGACGGTAAATCTCCGCTCCCCCGATTACGAAACATCTGGCTTCCTGCCGCTTGTCTGAAAGCACCTGCTCCGCAAGGCTGTATGCCTGCTGCAAGTCGCGGGCGAGGAGCACTCCTTCGGGCAGTTCCACAGCTTTTCTGCTAAGCACGATGTTCGTGCGTCCCGGCAAAGGCCGGCCGAGCGACTCGAAAGTCTTTCGGCCCATGATTACCGGACATGACATGGTCGTCCGTTTGAAGTATTTGAGGTCCTCGCTGATGTGCCAAGGCAATGCACCGCCGGCACCGATAGCTCCGTTGTCCGCAATTGCGGCTATGATACATTTGGTCATCGGGGCAAAGATAAAGAAAAGTTTCTGGTGTAAAGCGTGCCGATTATTAATCTTCATGAATGGGAATGACAAGGATAGACTCACTGCAGCGGATTCCGTAAAATACGTCACGAACACGCCCCTGCTGGGGTATCAGAATACCTTTCTCTACCAAGTCCTTTATATCCCGAGCTGCGGTATCGGGAGATACCTTTACACGTTTTGCCCAGTTCTTGACCGTCAACTTGCCTGGATAACCGTCCAAATACAGATTCAGGACTTCGCGTTGCCGTTCTGACAGGACAGTCTCAGCATGGTTTTGCCAGAATATGGCCTTGTTAAGAACCTTCGACAAGATTTCATCGGATTGCCCGACAGCGCGGAGCAGGCAGTCAAGGTACCAGATAATCCATTCAGTAACCTCGCAATCTCCCTTTTGCGTTTTCTCCAATATGTTGTAATACTGTTTTTTATCTTTGTTAATCTGATGGGAGATGCTGAAGAAACGCATCTGCGAATTTTCGGCTTGTGAAAGTGCCATATCTGCAATGGCCCGTCCGATTCGTCCGTTTCCGTCATCGAAAGGATGGATGCAGACAAACCACAAATGTGCAATCGCCGATTTTACATAGCCGTCACGGGTATCTGAATTGAACCAACTCAGAAAGCGATTCATTTCTTCATCTATTTTTTCAGGAGCCGGCGCTACATAATGTACCTTTTCCCGACCGAACATTCCTGATATGACTTTCATCTCGCCACTGCGGTATCGGGCCACATCTATTTTCATTGGACCGCTCCATCCGGTAGGAAACAGGCAGTTGTGCCAACCGAAGAGTCTTTCATGTGTGAGCGGGCTGTTGAAATTGACGCTTGCGTCAAGTGCCATTTCCACAACTCCGTCTATATAGCGTGAAGATTCGGTAGGATTCAACAGTTGCACCCCGAGCTTGCGGGCCACTGATGAACGTACCTGCTCACTGTTCAACTCCACACCTTCAATTTCTGATGATGCAATGATGTCATGCGAGATGGATTCAACTGCAGCAGACATCTTGTAGTCAAAGCCGATTACGCTAAGACGCCCCATCAAATAGCCTACAGCCCTGCTTACCTCGTTCAGTTTTTTACCGACAAGTTCCTTGTCCCACGAAAAGGAAGGCCATTCTTTATGTTCATGTATATACATAGGCATCACCGCTTTCTGCAAATATACAGTTTTGCGTATAATAAACCGCAGAATTTGCGGCTTATTATACGCATTAAAAGGATTTACCTGGAAGCACTGCCTAAACCGCCACCGGTGCCTTTATCGCAGGCCAGGGGTCATAACCCTCAAGCCGGAAATCCTCGTACTTGAAGTCGAAGATGCTCTTTACCTCCGGATTCAGTACCATTCGGGGCAGGTCCCTCGGCGTGCGTGAAAGCTGCTCGCGAACCTGCTCAAAATGGTTCAGATAAATGTGCGTATCCCCCGTGGTATGGATAAATTCACCCGGCTTCAGTCCGGCCACCTGAGCTATCATCATGGTCAGCAGAGCGTAGGATGCAATATTGAACGGCACACCGAGGAAGGTGTCCGCGCTGCGCTGATAAAGCTGGCAGGAGAGACGGCCGTCGGCGACATAGAACTGGAAAAGGCAGTGGCAGGGCGGCAAGGCCATCTTGTCCACCTCTCCGGGATTCCATGCGCACACGAGCATTCTGCGCGAATCCGGATGATTGCATATCAAGTCCACCACCTGCGAAAGTTGGTCTATGCTCCGTCCGTCCGGCGCGGGCCAGCTCCTCCACTGGTGTCCGTAAACCGGACCGAGGTCGCCGTTCTCATCGGCCCACTCGTCCCATATCGAAACCCCATGCTCCTGCAGGTAGCGCACATTCGTATTGCCGCTGATAAACCACAGCAGCTCGTATATTATGGATTTCAGATGCACCTTCTTCGTGGTAAGCAGAGGGAAACCCTCGCTCAGATCGAAACGCATCTGATATCCGAAAATACTCTTTGTGCCCACCCCGGTGCGGTCGGTCTTTACCGTGCCCGTTTCCATGATGCGCTGAAGCAAGTCCAAATACTGTCGCATTTATTTCAGTTCAATATGGCCGCCGGACTGCCGGTCCGGACCGCGCAAACTTTATTCTGTAGAGAAAGCGAAAATTATCGCCTCGTGGAAGGTCTTTCCGGGACGGAGTACCGTGCTCGGATAATCGGGATTGTTGGGGCTATCAGGGTAATGCTGGCATTCCAGGGCCACGGCGCAATAGTCGTGATATACCCGGCCGCGCTTGCCTTTCGGGCAGCCTTCCAGCCAGTTTCCGGTGTACACCTGCACTCCGGGCTGGGTCGTCCATACCGTAAGTTTGCGTCCGCTCTGGCGAGAAGTCAGTTCGGCGGCCTGCTGCAGCTGTCCGGGTACATAACCGTCTATCAGCCAGCAGGCATCATAGCCCTTGCCGTATTTAAGGGCAGGAAAATCTTTCTTGATGTCGCGACCAATGCGTTTTGCCGTCGTGAAGTCCATAGGTGTGCCGGCAACCGCTTCGCTCTCCCCTGTCGGAATGAGGGTATCGTCGGTGGGCAGATATTCAGAGGCGTTGAGTTTCAGATAATGGTTAAGCACGCTTCCATGTCCGTTGAGGTTGAAATAGCAATGGTTGGTGATGTTCACGTGCGTGGGAGCGTCGGTCTTCGCGCTGAAACTCAGGCAAAGCTCGTTGTTATCGTTCCAGTCATAGCGTGCCACTACCACAAGATTGCCGGGATAGCCCATCTCTCCGTCCGCTGACACATACTTGAACTCCACTCCGCCCTTATGCTTGCGGGATTGCCATACCTTGTTCTGGAAGCCCTCGGGTCCGCCGTGCAGATGGTTGGGACCGTTGTTTATGGGCAGTTCGTATTCCTTGCCGTCAAGGGTGAAGCGTCCGCGTGCGATGCGGTTGGCATAACGTCCCGGGCATTTTCCTGCGCAGGGGCCGTCCGCAAAATAACTCATGGGATTACCGTAGCCTAAAACCACGTCCGTGAGCTTTCCATTACGGTCGGGCACTTCGATAGCCACGATTGCCGCGCCCACGTTGGTGAGAGTGACGCTTGCTCCTGAACTATTGGTCATTTTGTACTTGTAGATTGGGGTTCCGTCCTCGGTTCTTCCCCAAAGCTGTCTCTTTGTGTTCATCTTATATGTAGTTTGTCATTTGGTCAAATACGGCAAGCACCCTTTCCGTAGGTGCATCCTTAAGTATAACGCGCTTCTGCTCGTCGAGGAGATACAGCGACGGGATAGCCCGCACGAAATACAAATCCCCTTCATTGATGCGCTGATACGGGTCGTAAGCGTTTATCCAGTTGTCGGGATATTCCGGTTCGTAGGCCCTCCAGGACTCCAGATCCTCGTCGACATAGATATTCACTACAGCAAGGGCCTTCTGCTCAATCAGTTCGTCCACATAAGGGCGAGATGTTATCTCGTCTATTATCTCACGGCACGAACCGCACCCGGGATTACTGAAAAACAGCATGGTATATTGGGCCTTGACCCCGTAAAGGGTTCCCTTGCGCCCCTTTGCATCCATATACTCGAAATCCGGCACCTGCGTACCGTAGGGATTCATGCGGCAGGTCTTCAGCTCGAATTCGTAGCCCTTGCGACGGGCCTCGTCCGTAAAGCGTGAAGATGCAAGCCCTTCGACGAAAGGCAGATACAGGTCTTCACTGCGGAGCATGGAATTGGGGTTATAGAGGCAGTCGCTCACGAAATCCGTCATTCTCAAATAGAAAAGCGAGGTGGTGTCCGCCGCCTGCCGGGTCTCAATCCTGTTGAAAAGCGAGCCGACTAATTTCTGCGCGTCCTCAACTGCAAAATAGTCCAGCAAGCCGACAAAAGTCGCCAGTCCCTTGGTCATCTCATTGTCAGACACTCCAAGCACATGGCTGGAATCCGTGGGCCATTCACCTTCGAAAAACTTGTCCCAATAGTGTTCCACGGCATAAGCATAACGCTCTTCAGGGTCGGAAATCATGTCCGGCACCGCCACGTATGGAAAAGTCCTCGAAGCCGGAGCGGCAGGCTTGGATCCGGAAGATCCGCACGCACTCAGCACGACAATCAAGGACAGAAATACAAATACTTTTTTCATACTCTTTTCTGCGTAAGCGGTAAAGTTAGATAAAAATTATTAGTTTTGTCCTGATATGCGCACCAAACTTACACCGTGGCTTATTCTTGCTGCCCTGCTGCTCGCCTGTCCCTCACGCGCGCAGTTCTATACCATAGGCAACGACCCGGCATCAGCCAAATGGTACTCCCAACAGACACTCACATACAAGGTAATATATCCCGAAGGACTGGATTCCCTTGCCCGCCAATACGCGGCAATGCTCGAATACTACGCCGGATACAGGAACAATATCCTCAGTCCGGTGGGCAACAGTTCAGGTCTCAGGCCCAACCAGAATTACAGGAAACCGATGCCCGTCATCCTCCACGCCTACGCAGGATATTCCAACGGCGTGGTCACATGGGCACCCCGCAGGCTGGAACTCATGACCATGCCCGACCCCTACGCACCGGAACCCACACCTTGGATGAAGCAGCTGGCAGTCCACGAATCGCGGCACGTATCGCAGATGCAGTCAGGTTCCGCCTATCCCTTCCGCTGGGGCAAGTACCTGACCGGAGAGTTGCTCGCCGGAGTACTGTCCGCAATTTACGGAGGTTCCGAATTCCTTGAAGGCGATGCCGTTGCCACCGAAACGGCCCTTACTGACGGCGGACGCGGTCGCACTGCCGATTTCCTTGAATATTACCGCGTCAGTTTTGCGAGCGGAGACTTCCGCAACTACTATCGCTGGCGTTATGGTTCCCAGAAATACTATACCCCCGACTATTACCGCTCCGGTTACATCCTTCACGCCGGAGTGCGCACACTCTACGATACACCGGACTTCACTGCACGATACTACGGACGCATAGCCGAACACGGGCCCATAGTCTTCGGCAACCTGAGAAAGACTGTCAGGGAAATCAGCGGCAAAAAACATTATACGGAAGTATTCACGGAAGCCTGCGACACCCTGAACGCCGAATGGACACGGGACGCTCTCTCCAGAGGTCCGTTCATGGACTCCAAGTTGTTTACGCAGAACCGACGGTGGTACACGGAATACGCCTCTCTCGATGCAGACAATGACGGGAATATCTACTCAGTGCGCTCCGGGCTCACCCTGCCCCACCAGATAGTCAGGATTACCCCGGACGGCAAACAGACCGCCCTTTCAAGCATACACAGCTACCACAGCAAACTGCAATATTCCTCCGCCGACGAACGTCTATACTGGAGCGAATACAGCTCCGACCTGCGTTGGAGCCTGAAAGCCACATCCAACATATACTATCTCGACAGTTTGGGACGCAGGCACAGGCTTACCAAGGGACACAAATATTTCCACCCTGCACCCTCCCCCGACGGCAAGCGCATCGCCGTCTGTGAATACGCCCTGAACACCCGCACGAGCATCACCATACTTGACAGTTCCAACGGAGAGGTTCTGGAATCCTTCAAGCTTCCTGCAGGTCTCCAGGCCATAGAAAGCGTCTGGGTGGACGGAGAACTGTACTTTTCTGCGCTCGGCGAATACGGCTTCGGTATTTACCGTTGCCGGGACATGCAGGCCGTTCTGCCCCAACGCAGGCTGAAAATCAAGCAACTCTGGGAGCATGACGGGAAAATCATGTTCACTGCCGACCACAACGGAGTAAACGAGCTGTACTCCTTCGAACCCTGCGGAGAAGAGCTCTACAGGCTCACGAACACTGAATTCGGAGCGGCGGACTTCACTTTCGTACGCGACACCCTGTATTACAGCAGCCTTACAACGGGCGGCAGGGTCATTGCCGCTACTGCCGCAAGCGAACTGGGCGAAACTCCGGCAGATTTCTCGCAGCGACATTCCTATCCCTTCGCCGATGAACTGAGCAAGCAGGAAAGGGCTCTCGCCACGAGCATAACAGCCAGCCAAACACCTTCCGAATCTGATGGCAGCGAATATGAAATCGGAAGTCCGGAACGCTATTCCAAATTCGGGCACCTCTTCCGTTTCCACTCATGGCTGCCGTTTTTCGTGGACTACGATTCAATCGCCGACATGAGTTTCTCCAGCCTTTCATCCGTGGCAGGCCTGGGAGCGACCGCTTTCTTCCAGAACGACCTCGGCACCGCATACGGCTATGCCGCATATCATGCAAACTACTCAAGTACCGACAAATGGAGCCACCGGGGACATTTCAAGTTCACCTACACCGGCTGGTATCCGGTCATAGAACTCGGCTTCCACATAAACGAGCGCAACGCCTGCACCTACGATTTCAGCGAGTCTGAGAGCAACTACACACTGTCTCTCTTCTACAGGGACACCCCTTATCTCAGATTCAGCTCCGAAGTATACATACCCTTCCGTTTCAACATAGGAAGCATCAGCGCCGGGCTGATTCCCAGGATAAACTACTCCGTAGGGAACGATTACTACTACGACCTCGACGACAATAAGAGCCTGTTGTCCCGCGCAACACTCAGTTTAAACGGCTACATCATGGAAGAAATACCGGATTCCAGGATATATCCCCGTTACGGCATAGGCTTCGAAGCGGGCCATAGTTTCCGCCCCGGGCTCACCAAGTCCTTCTGCCCCACCAGCTACATGTATCTCTACGGCTATCTCCCCGGCTTCTGGCAGACCCATGGTCTGAAACTGACCGGAATGTACGAGCACAGATACGACAGCGGAATCCTCGCGGAAGCATATCTGGACATCGTTCCCCGAGGGTTCAGCAGTCTCTCGGCTTCGGCCATTTCCTCTTTCAGCAACCGTATGAAATTCACCGCGGACTATGCCATGCCTCTCTTCCCGGTGGACTGGTCGATATTCGGCAACTTCGCCTACATACGGAACTTCGAGTTCACTCCGCACGCCGACCTCAGCCTGATTTCCCAGAGCAATTACATGTACAACCTTTTCAGCGCAGGTGCCGACCTCAGCATGCGCCTGGAAAGCCTGCTGTGGATTGCATTCGACTACCGTATCGGCATTTCCTACAGCTACAAGGGAGGATCCCTGTTCGACTGGTTGGTAGCGGCGGAACGGGAAAGCTCCAGACACTATATCGGCCTGATTTTCAGCGTAGATTTCTGATTTGAGAAAAATCGCTATCTTTGCCGGGATTGTACTACTTAAACCAAAGAGTAAAAAATGGTAAAATCTAAACTCCAATGGTCAAAACTCTGGAAAACAGAGGATTGGCTCGCCGTATGGATTGGCTTTATTGTCATCGCCATCGCGTGCGTATCAGTAATTACGGGAACTTTTAACTTCTCCGCATTTAATTTCAAAATCTGGTCTTTTGGAGGATCTTCGGATTCAATTACCCCACTGGGTGTTCAGTTGACCAGTCCCTCATTCTGGACAAAACTTTTACTGACCTTCGCTGTACTTGCCATACTTTTCACCGCCGGAGCAAAGCTTCTCGGACAAAAGGCCAAAAAGTACTTCGTCGCGTTCATAGGACTCTTTATCCTCGGAGTGATTGTCCGCCTGATCAGCGCCGAATTTACCCTCAACCGCTATCTTGAATGGGCATTCTGGGCACTGATAGTCGGTCTGTTGATTTCCAACACTGTAGGCGTACCCAAATGGCTTCGCCCGGCCATCCAGACCGAATTTTACATCAAGGTCGGTCTGGTCATCATGGGTTTCTCGGTGCTTTTCTCGAACATCGCCAAATTCGGTCTTTACGGAATCGGTATCGCATGGATATCATGTCCCCTGTGCATCATCTTCATGTGGTGGTTCGGGGTCAAGATATTGAAAATCAAAAACAAACCCCTCGTTATCACCTTGGCGGCAGCCACCAGCGTCTGTGGTACTTCCGCAGCCATCGCAACCGGAGCGGCATCCAAGTGCAAGAAGGAAGACCTCACCGTCACCGTATCCATCTCCATACTCTTTACCGTCCTCATGATGGTTTTCATGCCCATCATCATTAAGAAAATAGGCATGGATCCCCTCATGGGAGGCGCACTCATCGGAGGTACAATTGACAGCACCGGAGCAGTGGTGGTGGCAGGAACCGCACTCGGAGATGTCGGACAGACCTCAGCCGTGCTCGTGAAGTCAATCCAGAACATTCTCATCGGTTTTGTGGCTTTCTTCGTGTCACTGTTCTTCACCACCCGCGTTGAGAAATCCGCAAACGGCGCCGCAGTCGAGAAGGTAGGAGCAATCGAAATCTGGAACCGCTTCCCCAAGTTCATCATCGGTTTCTTCGTGGCTTCACTCCTGGCCTCATTCGTAATCCAGCCCATCTATGGTGAGGCAGCAGTAAACGATATCAACAAAGTTCTGGACCAGTACAAGAACTGGGCATTTGTCCTGGCTTTCGTCAGCATCGGTCTGGACACAAACTTCCGCGAAATCGTAAAGCAGCTTCACGGCGGAAAGGTTGTTTGGCTCTATGTGGTAGGTCAGCTGTTCAATATCGTGCTTACGATGTTCATGGTATGGCTGCTCCTTTCAGGTGTAATTTTCCCGATTCCTGTCCTTGATTAAGAAAAAGAAACATATCTCCGGCTGGACTATCGCCTGCATCGTTTTCTGCGCGATTAGTTTCATCGCCGTGATCTACTGTATGGTCAACGGCCTCGGGTTGCAGGAAGACCTGGACTTCGGGGCCGGGGCCTATTATTATGCGGATATCCCGGACTTCGATAAATATCTCGCCTGGGATGCTTTCAAGACCAATATCCCCTATCTGGTCTATCTCGCAATTTTTCTGATCTGGGGTGTTATAGTCTATAAGATATGGAAATGGGTGGACAACAAGAGCGAAAAGAAAGACTGATATGCAGTTCCTGCGGCAATGCTCATGCCGTGGAAACGCAGCACAGCGTGGATGTCAGCGCAAATCCGGAACTGAAAGATAAAATCAGAAGCGGAGAGTTCTTCGTGTGGGAATGTCCGCATTGCGGTGCCAAGAATCTGCACGGAGACTATTTCCTGTACCACGACCCGGCTGAAAAACTGCTGATAATGCTCAGTTCCCGCCCTCTGAACGTCGCTGAAGAACTCCCCGGCTATACTTGTCGCAGGGTGTCTTCCGTCGGCGAGCTGATAGAAAAAGTGAATATTTTTGATGCCGGACTCGACGATGTCGTAATCGAGATGTGTAAGTACATCGCCCGCCACGAACTGAACAAGGACATGGAACTCAAGTTCTACCGGCTCGGCGGCGCGGATTCCTCCATGACTTTCACCTATCCCGAAAACGGGCGCATGGAGATGGTAGAACTCGGTTTCAAGGTCTACAGCGAATGTACCGGCATAATCAAGCGCAACCCTTCAATCAGGGCCTCACTCACAGGCTTCGCCGTGGTGGATTCCACCTGGCTGTCCCAATTCTTCGCCTGACGGCCTCCGCTTACACATTAAAGAGGAAGTGCATGATATCACCGTCCTGCACCACATATTCCTTTCCTTCAACACCCATCTTGCCGGCAGCACGGACTGCGCTCTCGCTTTTCAGTGCAACGAAATCATCATATTTCATTACCTCTGCGCGGATAAAGCCTTTCTCAAAATCGGAATGTATCACTCCGGCAGCCTTGGGAGCCTTGTCACCGGCATGGATAGTCCACGCCCTGCACTCGTCAGATCCTGCCGTGAAATAAGTCCTCAGACCAAGCAAGCGATATGCTCCCTGAATCAGCCTGACGGCACCGGACTCCTCAAGACCCATTTCCGAGAGGAAAACCTGACGGTCATCATAATCCTCCAATTCGGCGATTTCAGCCTCTGTCCTTGCGGAAATCAGCAGGATTTCGGCATTCTCGTCCTTGACCGCCTCCCTTACTGCATCCACATAGGCATTTCCGCCAGCAGCCGAACTCTCGTCCACGTTGCAGACATACATCACCGGCTTGTTTGTAAGCAGGAACAGATCCTTTGCCATGGCCATTTCCTCCTCATTTGCGGGAACTACCGTACGGCAGGACTTGCCCTGCTCCAGAGCTGACTTGTAGCGCTGCAGGAGGTCGGCGAGTTTCTTGGCTTCCTTATCGCCGGCCTTGCCGGCTTTCTCCGTCTTCGCGAGCCTTGCAGTCACCGTTTCCAGGTCCTTTATCTGCAATTCCAAATCCACCACTTCCTTGTCCCTTACCGGGTCCACCGAGCCGTCCACATGTACCACATTCTCGTCATCGAAACAGCGCAGCACATGAAGTATGGCATCGCACTCGCGTATATTGGCGAGGAACTGGTTTCCAAGACCCTCACCATGGCTCGCGCCCTTCACGAGTCCAGCTATATCCACTATATCCACAGTCGCAGGAATCGTCCTCTGCGGCTTGCAGATTTCCGACAGGACTTCAAGCCTCTTGTCGGGCACATTGGTAGAGCCGAGATTGGGTTCTATGGTACAGAAAGGAAAATTTGCGCTCTGCGCCTTGCCAGAGCTTATACAGTTGAAAAGCGTGGATTTTCCTACATTGGGAAGTCCCACTATTCCGCACTTCAGAGACATGTCATCGAATAATTTGGGGTGCAAAGTTAGGAAAAATCGCTATATTGCCCTACCATAAAAACCGATAACATGATTATGAAAATGCTTCTTCCGCTCCTGCTTGCGCTCTGCATCCAGCCGGACACCGAATCTGAAAAACCTGCGCCCCGGGACTCCATGCTCGTCGTTTTCTGGAATCTCGAAAACTTCTTCGATTACCGCTCCCCCGCCAAGCCACGATACTGGACGCGAGGACGCTTCTACACCAAATGCGACGCGGTCGCGAAAACCCTGATGCTCATCGCCGACTGTTACGGCCGGATTCCCGACATCGTATGCTTCGCCGAACTCGAAAACGGCTACGTCCTGCGCAGCCTGATACAAAGCACCGTCCTTCGCAAACTCCACTATTCCGCCGTCCACTACGACTCCCCTGACCACCGGGGTATAGACTGCGGAATGATTTACCGCAAAGGCAGCCTTCAGCTCCGCAATTCCGAACCCAAGCACATATACGACAGCACGGGTGTAATCATGGCCACCCGCGACATCCTGCTTGCCGACTTCGGAGAATTTGCGGTACTCGTGAATCATCATCCGTCCAAAATAGGCGGAAAAACCGACAGACGCGAAGCTGCAATGTCCAGGATGATGTTCATAGCCGACTCGCTGCTTCACGACGATTGTAGGGGAGTTCTTGCCATCGGGGACTTCAACGACGAACTCTGGCCCCGGAATACCGACAGGACGACGCGGCACTCCCCCGTCAAAGTTCCCGGCACCCTGAAATACAACGGCAAATGGGAAAAAATCGACGGGCATTTCTGCTTCGGCGACATTATCGCCAATGAGGAAATTTTCTGCCACCCGCTGCTTCTCACCGAAGACAAGACTTTCGGAGGAATGAAACCGCGACGCACTTTCACCGGACCGCGCTACAACGGAGGCATCAGCGACCACCTGCCTGTTGTAGTTTGGATAAAACTCCGATAATTAGTAATTTTGAGAGATTGACTTATATATGATAGCCACATATTATGGAAATGAGAAACAAAATTCATTCAAAGTTCACCGAACTCTACGGTGAAGGCGGCACTCAATACGCCGCTTCAGGTCGTATCAACCTCATAGGCGAGCACACCGACTACAACGGTGGCTATGTCTTCCCCGGAGCTATTGACAAAGGCATAGTAGCCGAAGTCAAGCTCAACGGACTCGACAAGGTCCGTCTCTATTCCTTGGACTATGATCAGAGCACAACTTTCGGTCTGAACGAGGAGGACAAGCCGGAGGAGGCTTGGGCACGTTACATATTCGGAGTTTGCCGCGAGACCATCAAGCGAGGCGGCAAGGTGGAGCCTTTCGATGCAGTATTTGCAGGTGATGTTCCCCTCGGCGCAGGTCTCTCGTCATCTGCCGCCCTCGAAAGTTGCTTTGCATACGCAATCAACGACCTCATGGACAACGGCATCGACCGTTTCGAACTTGCCCGCATAGGCCAGTCCACCGAGCACAACTACTGCGGAGTGAACTGCGGCATCATGGATCAGTTCGCCTCATGCTTCGGCAAGAAAGGCAGCCTCATGCTCCTCAACTGCAAGACTCTCGAACACAAATACTATCCTTTCAATCCCGAGGGATACAAGCTTGTGCTCATCGACTCCTGCGTAAAGCATGAACTCGCATCTTCCGCCTACAACGACAGGCGCAAATCCTGCGAGAACGCCGCTGCAGCAATCAAGAAGAACCACCCGGAAATCGACTTCCTCAGCGACTGCAAGCGTATTTGGCTGGAAGAGGTCCGCGGAGAGATTTCCGAAGAGGATTTCCTGCGTGCAGAATACGTAATTGGAGAAGTACAGAGGGTACTCGATGTCTGCGACGCCCTTGAAAGAGGCGATTACGAGACCGTGGGCGAAATGATGTACCAGACCCATTTCGGACTCAGCCGCCTGTATGAGGTAAGCTGCGAAGAACTCGATTTCCTGAACAAACTTGCCCGCAAGATGGACGTTACCGGTTCACGTGTAATGGGTGGCGGCTTCGGAGGCTGCACCATCAACCTCGTGAAGGAAGAACTCTACGAGCCTTTCATCGCGGCCGCAAAGGAGCAGTTCACAGCACGTTTCGGCCACGAACCCAAGGTTTACGAAGTGGTAATCTCCGACGGAGCAAGGAAACTGTAAAGAACCCTGCTTGCAGGGCTCGCCGTCGGGCGGGCGGCGAAGCGAAGCGTAAGCGTAACCCCGACACGCCGTCATGCTCCCCGGGGAGCTGGCTGCTACAGCAGACCGAGGGGTATAGAAAAAAGGCTGTGCCAGATTTTGGCACAGCCTTTTTTATCGCTTAAGATTCTCTATTAATAGAACCTTGCCCTGTTATCCTTCACTTCGTCATATTCAGCCATAACGGCGGGTATGAGCTGCGAATTGTACTGGGTCTTCTGGAGGTTGAAGTTCTTTGCGTCGTCCTCCGTGTAGAACGAGCCGGTATCCTTGTCCTTAACCTCAATCACATAAACTCCTATCCTGCCGGGAACGGGACCGTAGAGCACTCCGTTTTCAGCCTTTGAAGCGGCTCCGAGAAGTGCAGGATCCACATTGACAGCTGCGAGTGACTGGGACTCCCTGCTCTCCACATCAACATTCAAGACCTCGGCAGCCTTCTCGATTGAACTTACTCCGGCAAGCTTAGCAGAAGTTTCCTCAAGCATCTTGGCCTGGAGTTTCTGTGCATACAGACGCTGGCTGATAACGCTTGCGACATCCTCTACGGGAGTATAGCCCTCCTTATTCACTTTCTTCACCGTTGCGATGAAGAAGTAGTTGTTGTTTACAGTGATGATTTCAGAAGCCTTACCTGCCTTGCTGTCGAAAGCCCAGCGTGTAACTGCCTTGGCCTGGTCGATAGCACCGTAGCTCGAAGTTGCCTCGGTGATAGTCAGAGGATGTGAATAAACCTTGGTGGAATCCACAGCCTTCCTGTATCCCTCATAGCTCTTATTTGCTATGGAAGCGAACCTGTTGGCCTGGGCATAGTAATCGTTGAAGGTCTCGCGGCTTGCAATAGCGGTCTTTTCAAGTATGGCAACCTGCTTCTTCAGCACAGGGCTAGTCCTGTTGGTAACAAGGACAACATGGGTTCCGTACTGAGTATCGACCACGTAAGGCTCACCTATCTTGGCGGTGATAACTGACTCCAATCCGGGAATCATGTAGGTCTGGGTCATCCAGCCGATGCTTCCGAGCTCGCCGTCAGCAGCGCTGCTCTGGTCTGCCGAATACTCTGCAGCCACATTTGCGAAGTTTACTCCGCTCCTGCCGACCACACCGACAAGGCTGTCTGCCAGATGACGGGCACCGGTACCCTGGAGAAGGATATGCTTCACGAATACTGAATCAGGTAACATCTTGCTGTCCATCTCGCGGGCTGCATAGAAGCTGTTGCCTCTGGTTACAATCGGAGTAACAGGCGTTTTCTGATTGAAAATGTAATCGTTGAGTTCACTGCTGATGGTACTGAGTTCTCCCTCCTTATACCAATACTCGGAATATGAACGGTCAGAATTCCTGAGCAGGAAATTACGTACATTGTCAGTGGTGGCAAACTCCTCGTATGCTGCATCAAATTCGTTGCTGGTGGCCAGAACATCAGACTGTGAAGGCACTACCTCAAATACCACGTACTCTATTTCGCGTGATGCGCTCTGCTTGAAGAAATTCTTGTGGGCCTTGTAATAGTCGCGGATTTCTTTGGAACTTACAACGATGCTGCTGTCGTGGGCCACGGGAAGTACTACAGTGCAATAGTCGAAGTCGGCCGTAGTGTTGTTGAGAGCCATGTCATCGGCCAGCTGGAGCGCATTCTCGTAATTCGAGGCAGCGAACAGCGAATAATACTTGTTGTAATACTGCTGTACGTTTGCGGTATTCTGCAGAAAGTTCCAGTAGAGCCTGAGATTGCCGGACTCGTCGGAATTCATGCTTGCGATATACGAATTGAGCCTGTCATTGGAGAAATAACCGTTCTCATCCATGAACACAGGATTCTGGGCCATAACGGGAGAAAGGTTGTCTCCTGACAGCAGGTCCACAAGCTCAGCGTCCCCAACCACGATTCCTGCAGCCTTGGCATTCTTCAGGAACATGTACTTGTCAACAAGTTCCTGCCATGCGGAATTACGTATCTGGGACTGCATCTCCTCGCTCTGAGCGGAAGTTCCGGTCAGCAACTCGTTAATGGTCGTATATTTGTCCACTGTTTCCTGGAAATCGACGTAACTGATCTTCTTTCCGGCTATCTTGCCGACGTCGTTCTTTGACGACATTGAATTCAAAGCCACTTCCAAAGTTCCAGGATCGATAATGAATGAGAGCAAGGCCAACGCGATTATCACGGAAATCACGATGCCGAACTTAACGCGTATTTTCTCTAGTAACGCCATTGTATTCTTAAAATTTTATAATTTCACAAAATTGGCTGCAAATTTAGTTATTTTTTCGGGAAAGGTCCAATAAAATTCACTGAATCAATGATAACCGCCGTAGTGTCCTGTACAGTGACCACATAACTGTTGAAAGGCCTGTTCAACCGTGAATTACGCATACGGTCGTCAGAGCGCATTCCATAACCCTGGGTGAAGCCGTCCGGAGAATACATTTTCACGTAACAGTCCGTGTATATTTCCTTTTTGGTCTGGTCCCAGTAAATCGTATCGGTCTCCATGGTCTCCTGCTTTATAACGTTGTGCAGGATTACGTTTCCATAGGCCTCCCAGATTTCGTCCTCATCTGCAGACTTGCCTTTAGGTGAAGTATGTTTGGCCTCATCAGCCACAATCACAGACTCCAGCAGCCCCTCTTCCGTATAAGCATACACCGATATACCCAAGGGAAACAGCTCGTAAGATGCGTCGGGGGTGTCGTAATGTTCCATCCTCCTGGCCTCCATGCGCATTTCGACGGAACCGTTCTTGGTCTGTACGGCAAACATGTCGTCGATAGTCTGCAAAGGAGTCTTCGAGAGGTCGAGTTTTTCAGCCTCCCTCAAGCCGCTCTTACAAGAAATCAAATTACTGGCAATCACAAATGTGACTGCCAGTATTCCTAAAGTATTATGAGTGAATTTCAAGTTCTACTGTGTGCGGACGGTTGTGGTAGCCCTCATGCCGTTGCAGGAAACGGTGTATGACTGTCCGTTGGTAAGGTCGTACATGAATGCGTCAGCTGCAGCGGGATAGTAAACAGTGTAAGAAGCGATGTTCATATTCACCTCATTCGTGAGTGAAGGATCTGCTGCCTTAGCCTTGTTCATGTAGTCAACTGCAACCCAGTAAGGCGCACGCTTTGCGATTTCATCGCCACCGCAAGTAGTTGTAGCCCAAATTGTTCCCATAAGGAAGTATGCCCTTCCCTTGTACTCTTCTGAAGCCTCGGCAACCTTGCCGGCAACTTCCATGGCCTTTGCCGTCCTTCCGTTCTTGAAGCAGTAAACAGCAAGTTCGTAGCCCCATGACGCATCGGAAATGGAGTCAGACTCGTTTGAAGCGATGGCTGCATCCATGTAGTCGATAGCCTCGTTGATGTTGCCCCTGTCGCTGTGCAACTTGAAGAGGAAGTATGATGCACTTGCTGAAGGCTCAAGTTCGTTCATCTTCGTAACTGCATTGAGGAAGAGATCGCTTGAGGTGCATCCCTCGGTAAGAACCATGGTCTGGATAATGCTGGAAAGAACCGCAACATCATCGGGATTGGCCTCATAGCGGGGAGTGAAGATTTCAACGAGATTTTCGCAGCTTGCAACCTTGCTTGCAGCGAAGAGATTTCCCATATCGTTCTTTATCTGCTCGTTCTGCTCAGCCTCGGCATCGTTTCTTGTAGGCAATTCATCAATGAGGGCCATATTTCTCTGGTAAGCATTGATTACTGCCTCGGCTCCGACGCCTCCCTGCTGATAGTAGTCGATAGCGGCATGGAGGTCGAAGAGCAGGATGGTAGGCCTCGTGCGATCACCGTTATTGGCTATGATTTTCTCGTATTCGTTATACAGACGTGCATAGTCCGTCTTGACATAGTTGGAAAGGTCGATACCCTTGTTGTTGTATGCAGCCACTGCATAGTTGGGATAGTACTCGGCACGGGTGTCGTGCAGGGTAAGCAGGGTGTCTATAAGAGCTGCCCTGTACTCGGGATTTGAGTTGTTGGCGTTGATCAGACGACGTACAAGCGTGGTGCCGTCGATAAGCATGTTCTGGCTGGCGGTAGCAGGGCATATTTCATAGGCCTTTCTCCAGTTGGGGGTAGCCTCATCGTAAGCTTTCTGCTTATAGTACTCCTTGTAGTAAGACATGTACTTCACACACTCTGCGCTGTCTGCACCCCATTTGCCCTGGGCAAAAAGATCTGAGCTGCCGATCATGAAGGCGGCAACTGCGGCAATTACTAAAACGGTTTTCTTCATATACTTTAAGATGATATTTTTTATTCGTATTGAGGTCTCTGGAACCAAATGTCAAAGATATTAATTCCAATTGAAATATTGATATATCTCTCTCGAATTAAATTATTTTTCAGTGCACCGCGCTGGCCAAGTTCAACCGAGAAAGTCACTCCGTTGTACATCCTGTTGATCGGCAAAGTCGCTCCGAATGTCAGTCCGGCCGAATAGATTTCGCTGCCGTACAGAGTATAGTGTTCCTTGCGGTAATATGCTCCTCCTCTGTATGCTACCCTGTTCAGATAGTAGCGGATATCGTTGATGTTGGGTATATACTCGAAACCTGCACGGAAAGTATGGGAAACGGTAGCGCTGAAAGGGTTGGAAGTCTCGGTATAGCCGCTGAAATATCCCACTCCTGAATTTCTCCAGTCGGAATATACGTAGTCGAACTCAATCATCCACTTGTTGACTTTCCTGAAAGAGATTCCCACTCCTATCTCACTTGCAAGACGAATGTTACGTGATGCGGAAATCGTATCCATCTTGTAGGAAAGGGTGTCTGTAGCCGCTGAACTCTCGGAGAATCTGTAATCCTCGTAATATCCCTTGATTTTCGCGTTGGTGGAGTAAGTCGCACCGAGAGTCATCCTGTAATTCTTGGCTATGGGCTGCTCATACTGCAGTCCGAACTTTCCTCCTATCGCATTTACCTGCAAGTCTGTTCCGTTGTACAGGCTATTGTACGAATCGTTGGAAAAAATGGTATAGTAGTTTTTCGTTATATTGCCGAAATAATAATCGAATTCAGCTCCCAGGGACAACCTGTTGAAGAACATGACACCGCCACCGATAATGCCCTTGTATATGCTTCCGCTGCCGCTTGCCGTGAAAGTAACGTCTCCCCCTGATGTCGCTATCAGATCCTGATCCGTGTATATACTGCTGTAACCGAAACCTGTGTCGCTGTATGGAGTTATACCCACCATTATCGCAGCCTTGCGGTGTACGGGGAAAGATATAACGAAGTCGTTCATGTTGGTTACATTTTTCGCAGCCGTCAGGTCGCCCTGCCTGTATATGGTATTGTTGACGTTCATGGAGAAATCCGCCATGACAGCCAACGAATCACGGGCCGTAAGCGATGCCGGGTTCATGATGTTCAGGTAACGCGTGTTCCTGTTGGCAATTCCTACTCCTCCCATGGACTTGTTGTATGCAGTCCCTTGTCGGCTCATGTCTCCGACTCCGAAAATCGTATAGGGAGAATAACCGCCGTATGCGGTCTGAGCGAAGGATGACACTGCGGAAACAAGCACGGCAAATGCCAATACCAACAGTCTAATTGATATTCTTCTTGACATATTCTTCAGTAATCAGGGCCAAGCCCATTAATTCGAGATTACAAACCACAAAGATGGAGTTTTTCATCTTTTTAGCAAAATAAATGGCATCTCCACCCGTAAAAATGACTATGTTGTCAGGATTTCGACGAATGTAGCCCTCGGTCTCAAACATCATGCCCAAAACAACACCGCTTTCTATCGAGGACTGTTCGGAATTTCCTTCAAGGAGTATCTTGTCCGGAGTATCCACGAGAGGAAGGGCCTTGGAATACCTGTTGAGTGCCTTGAACCTTGTCCTGCATCCGGGAGATATGTTACCCCCGAGATAACGCCCGTCGGCACCGAGGAAATCTATCGTGAAAGTAGTACCGAAATCGAAAATCGTGCAGGGCTTGTCGTGAAACAGGAACCTCGCCGCTATCAGTCCGGCGGCCCTGTCGTATGACAGATATTCGGGAAAGTCGTATTTCAGAAGGACTGAAGTATGTGCGCTGTCGAGTATTATCAGATGATTGCACTCGGCGCGGAGTACTTCGACGACATCTTCCTGCAGTTCATAAACCGATGCTATTGTGAGTACCTCAGGCCTGTCCTTTGAAGTGATGCCGAGAATGTAATCCAGCATCTTCTCACCCTGGTAGCGGTAAGTCTTTCCAAGAGTCAGTCCGTCCGACCATGCCGCTTTCAGAGCCGTATTGCTGTTCAAGACCAAAAGATTTGCCATCAGTAACAATAGTTGCAAACGAGCAAATATATAAATTATTTCAATCTGGCCAACCTCGACAAGGCTTCTTTCAGCGAATTGACATTATATCCAAGTAATTTCAGCTTGTTTTCCGTTTGCTTTATCTGCAGCAGTCCCGGCATTTCCGACACTTTGGAAAGCACCCTGGCGAAAGTGTCCGACTTGTAGTAGGGCGACATGGGATTTGCGACAAAGAACAGTATCATTATTCCGTTTTTGACTATGATTTTCTCAAAACCGAGCGCCGCACCCAAGTTTCTGATTTTCACCACATGGAACAGGTTGTCCACTTCTTCAGGCATAGGACCGAATCTGTCCTGCATACGCTTGGCATAATTGTCTATTTCCTTGTCCGAAGCCATGGAATCCACAGCCCTGTATATGCGTATCTTTTCGGAATTTATGTCTATGTACTCGTCCGGAATATGCGCAGGCAAATCCGTCTCTATCGTACATTCGCTCACGAACTTGCCCCTGTCGATTCTCGTGCTTGTACCTGTCTCAACTCCGAGCTCTTCCATCGCCTCCGCGAGTATCTTCTGGTATGTCTCGAATCCCATTTCCGTTATGAAGCCGCTCTGTTCAGCACCCAGAAGATTTCCGGCACCGCGTATGTCCAGGTCCTGCATCGCGATATTGAAGCCGCTGCCGAGGTCGGAAAATTCCTCAATGGCCCTGAGTCTCCTTCGGGCATCATCGGTAATGCTTACCAGCGGAGGAACTATCAGGTAGCAGAATGCCTTGCGGTTGGATCTTCCCACCCTGCCCCTCAACTGATGCAGGTCGCCAAGTCCGAAGTTCTGGGCCTGATTGATGATTATTGTATTGGCGTTAGGTATATCCAATCCATTCTCTATCAAGGTAGTACACAGCATGATGTCATAATCTCCACGCATGAAGTCGAGCATGATGTTCTCCAGAACCTTGGCTTCCATCTGTCCGTGCGCCGTGCAAATCCTTGCATCCGGCACGAGCCTGTGCAGTATTTCACTTATCGCATCCAGTTCCTCGACCCTGTTATGCAGGAAGAATACCTGTCCGCCCCGGTTCAGCTCATAATTGATAATGCTCCTTATCTCCTTCTCGTCGAAGAGCATTATTTCCGTCTGCACAGGTATTCGGTTCGGCGGGGGAGTGTTGATTATGCTGAGATCCCTTGCGCCGAGCAGGGAAAATTGCAGGGTTCTCGGTATCGGGGTCGCAGTCAGGGTCAGGGTGTCCACGGAGGCTTTCATCTCGCGCAACTTTTCTTTAGCAGACACTCCGAACTTCTGTTCCTCATCTATTATCAACAGACCCAAATCCTTGAAAACAAAGTCTTTGCCGAGTATCTTATGTGTACCTATCAGCACGTCTATCTCTCCGTTTGAGAGCCTGCGCTTGATATCCGTCAGTTCCTTTGCAGTGCGCAGACGGCTGACATATTCAATATTGCACGGCAAATTCTTCAGTCGGGCACAGAAAGTATTGTAATGCTGGAGCGCAAGTATGGTAGTAGGTACGAGTACCGCCACCTGCTTGCTGTCTGCAACTGCCTTGAAAGCCGCCCTGACGGCTATTTCCGTCTTTCCGAAGCCCACATCACCACAAATCAGACGGTCCATCGGGCAATCGTCCTCCATGTCGTGCTTCACCGCAATGGTCGCACTCTCCTGGTCGGGAGTGTCCTCGTACATGAAAGAAGATTCAAGTTCTTCCTGCAGGTAGGTGTCCGCCGAAAAGGCGAAACCCTTGGAGGCCTTGCGCTTGGCATACAGCTGTATAAGTTCCTTTGCTATGTCCTTTACCTTGGATTTCGCGTTGGACTTGAGGTTCGACCAGGACTTTGAACCGAGTTTGTTGATTTTGGGAGCTTCACCGTCCTTGGAGCGGAAACGCGAAATCTTGTTGAGCGAATGTACGGAAACGAAAACCACATCGCCGTCCTTATAGGTTATTTTCACAACCTCATGGTAGCGTCCCTTGTCATCTTTCATCCGCACAAGACCGCCGAATATTCCGACTCCGTGGTCAATGTGGACCACGTAATCGCCTATACTGAAGGAATTGAGATCGTTGATTGTGAGTTGTTCGCTCTTTTCGACGCTGCGGCGTATGCTGACCCGCTGGAAACGGTCAAAAATCTCGTGGTCTGAATAGCAGCAGACCTTGTCGTCTCCGTCCACGAAGCCGTTGTGTATGGCCTTGCCCTTTACAAATTCCGGAATCAGCCCGCCGTTCTGGGAAAGTATGGAATGTATGCGCTCTATCTGGGATTCCCGCTCACCGTAGATGAACACCTTATAACCATGCTCAATCTTGTTCCTTATATCTTCGGTAAGTATCTCGAAATTCTTGTTGAAAGTTGGTTGGGGGGAGATGTTGAACCTGATTTCGGAACTCGGCTTGGACGAGAGGGGAGTGTCAAGATACACTTTGCGAAACCTGTCCGCAAAGCCCATGAAATCCTCCGATGAGTAGATGTCAGGGCTGTCAAGCCACAGCACGCTGTCCGCCGGCAAAAGTTCGAGGAAATTCCTTCCTGACGCTACGGATTCGGAAATGATGTCCGAAACTATGTCAACTTCCTTTTCTTCCGATACCGATAGCTGGGTATTGCAGTTGAAAACGTTTATCTTCTCTATCTCGTTACCCCAAAACGATATGCGGTATGGAAAATTGAAAGAGTATGAAAATATGTCCACTATTGAGCCCCTGATTGCATATTGTCCCGGATCCGACACAAAGTCCACTCTTTCGAAACCGCGTGAGGAAAGCAATTCTATCAGACTTTCGTGGCTGACTTCATCGCCCACTTTCAGATGCATTGCCGCCTCGGACATGATTCCCGCATCGGGAACAGTTTCCCTTAACGCTTCCGGATAGCTCACGAACACCTTCAGGCCGGCTTGCGACGAAGTGAGTCTGGACACGGACGAGGTCCTCTGCACCGCAAGAGAGGATTTGTAATTGCTTCGCTCGACATTTTTTCCCGATTCCGGCAGGAAGAACACCTTGTCTCCTTCTATAAGGTTATACAGGTCGGAACAACAATATTTCGCACTGTCTATATCCGGCATCACTATAAGGTGGGTACCTTCCACCGCTGCCTGGCTTAACACGAACCACCTGGCCGAAAGGTGCAGACCCCGGCAATATATGCTTCCCGAAGAGGCTTCAAGGAGCCTCTCTTTGAGAATTTCGGAACTTTTGGAACTTATCAACATTTCTACCTGATTTCCTGTTGAAAACCTGTTCATAACCCTGTTGATAAGGATTCTGTTTTTGAACATTCAGGGCCGCGAAGAGTTTTCAACAAGGCTCCAAACAAATATTCAACAAGGTTTTCAACAAATATGCACATCCCTAACAAACTGAATTTTAATTACTTTATATAGTTTTCAACATTTCAACAAGAGTAATAGAAACATCAAATTATAAAAATAAAACAACTATATTTGTGTTTCGTTTGTGAAAGGTGGCTTATGTCTGATTTCAATCCGCATAATACTAACGAGGGCAAAGATAAAGATTTGGACGGAATTATCCGGCCGCGGGAACTCGAAGATTTCACGGGTCAGAGGGAAATCGTGTCCAATCTGCACATCTATGTACAGGCCGCAAAAATGCGGGGAGAAGCATTGGACCACACCCTCTTTCACGGGCCTCCTGGCCTGGGCAAGACCACTTTGGCGCATATCATAGCCAACGAGATGGGCGTGAACATCAAGATTACCTCCGGTCCGGTGCTCGACAGACCCGGTGACCTCGCGGGCCTGCTTACCTCGCTCGAAACCGGTGATGTCCTGTTCATAGACGAGATTCACAGGCTTTCGCCCGAAGTGGAGGAATATCTTTACTCCGCAATGGAGGATTATGCCATAGACATAATGATAGACAAGGGTCCCGGGGCGCGTTCCGTGCGCATCTCGCTGAACCCTTTTACCCTCGTTGGAGCCACGACCCGTTCAGGACTGCTTACCGCACCTTTGAGGGCACGTTTCGGCATTACCTGCGCTCTGGAATATTACGACGTTGAGGACCTCGAACGCATAATCAAGCGCAGCGCGGCCATATTAAATGTACCTATAGACGACCAGGCAGCCCATGAAATAGCCATGCGCAGCCGTGGAACCCCCCGTATAGCCAATTCTCTGCTGCGCAGGGTAAGGGATTTCGCCCAGGTGAAAGGCGACGGCAACATCAACCTTGGCATCTCCAAATTCGCGCTCGACAAGCTGAAAATAGATACTTTCGGTCTGGATTCGATAGATAATAAGATACTTCGGACAATTATTACTACTTTTAAGGGTGGGCCGGTCGGGGCCAGCACCATAGCCACCGCGATAGGGGAGGACCAGGGTACATATGAGGAAGTGTACGAGCCCTACCTTATTAAAGAAGGCTTTATAGTGCGGACCCAGCGCGGCAGAGTAGCCACGGATATGTCGTACAAGCATCTCGGATTGGAGGAGCCGGCATCCCGTGGAGCCCATGAACCAAGTTTATTTTAAATTGTAACTATACATAATCGCAATGTCTGACAAGTTAATTTCAAAAATTCCGGAAGGACCACTCGAAAGCAAATGGACCAAGCGCAAAGCTGAAATCCATCTTGTGAGTCCTAACAACAAGAGAAAGCTTGAGATTATTGTAGTGGGTACAGGTCTTGGCGGAGCATCCGCAGCTGCATCCCTCGGTGAACTCGGCTACAATGTAAAGATCTTCTGCATCAGCGATTCACCCCGTCGTGCGCACTCTATTGCCGCACAGGGAGGTATCAATGCCGCAAAGAACTACCAGAACGATAACGATTCGGTGTATCGTCTGTTCTATGACACGATCAAGGGTGGTGACTATCGTGCCCGTGAGGCAAATGTTTACCGTCTTGCCGAGGTCAGCGCAGCCATCATCGACCAGTGCGTCGCTCAGGGAATACCTTTCGCACGTGAATATGGCGGATACCTTGCCAACCGTTCATTCGGTGGCGTGCAGGTAAGCCGTACTTTCTATGCCCGCGGACAAACCGGACAGCAGCTCCTTTTGGGAGCATACGCTTCACTGAACAAGGAGATTGCCGCCGGTACCGTGAAGTCATATCCCCGTCACGAAATGCTCGACCTGGTGCTTATTGACGGTCAGGCCAAGGGTATTATCGCCCGCAACCTGGTTACAGGACAGCTGGAGCGTTTCGGAGCACATGCAGTGGTAATTGCAACGGGAGGTTATGGAAATACCTACTTCCTCTCAACCAACGCAATGAACAGCAACGGTTCTGCCGCCATGCAGTGCTACAAGAAGGGTGCATATTTCGCAAATCCCTGCTTCGCCCAGATTCACCCTACCTGTATCCCCGTACACGGAGACCAGCAGTGCAAGCTCACCCTTATGAGTGAGTCCCTGCGTAACGACGGACGTATCTGGGTGCCCAAGAAAATGGAGGATGTAATGAAACTGCGCAAGCATGAAATCAAGCCTTCACAGATACCTGAGGAAGACAGGGATTACTATCTGGAGCGCCGTTATCCTGCATTCGGAAACCTTGTTCCCCGTGACGTGGCTTCCCGTGCCGCCAAGGAGCGTTGCGATGCCGGCTATGGTGTGAACGAGACCGGAAAGGCTGTGTTCCTCGACTTCTCAGACGCTATCAACCGTCTCGGACACAAGAGGGTAGAGGAGCGTTACGGCAACCTTTTCGATATGTACGAGAAGATTACCGCTTCATCTCCCTGGAAGGAACCCATGATGATTTATCCTGCTATCCATTATACCATGGGTGGAATATGGGTAGATTACGACCTTCAGACCACTATCCCCGGACTTTTCGCAATAGGCGAGGCCAACTTCTCTGACCACGGCGGAAACCGTCTCGGTGCATCTGCCCTCATGCAGGGTCTTGCCGACGGTTATTTCATCCTGCCTGTGACCATCGGAGACTACCTTTCCAAGAAGTTCGCAGAGCCCAAGACCGACGTAAGCCGCCCGGAATTCGTTGAGGCTGAGAAGGCAGTTCAGGCCCGCATCGACCGTCTCTTTGCAATCAATGGAACCAAGACCGTTGATTCCATGCACAAGAAGCTCGGCAACATCATGTGGGAGTATGTAGGAATGGCCCGCGATGAGAAGGGGCTTAAGACTGCCATCAAGGAGATTCAGGAGCTGAAGGCAGACTTCTACAAGAATGTAAAGGTTACCGGTTCCCAGTACGAGTTCAATCAGGAACTTGAAAAGGCTCTGCGCCTTGAAGATTTCTTCGAGATAGGCGAGTTGATGGCCCGCGATGCCCTGCACCGCGAGGAGTCATGCGGAGGACATTTCCGTGTTGAGAGCCAGACCGAGGAAGGAGAGGCCAAGCGTGACGACAAGAACTTCATGTATGTAGCAGCTTGGGAGTACATGGGAGAAGGCAAGGAGCCCGAACTCCACAAGGAGCCTCTCAAGTATGAGTTCATTAAACTTGCTACCAGAAACTACAAAGACTAAGGGTAATGGAATTCAATCTGAAAATATGGCGTCAGAAGAACGCCAAGGCCAAAGGCCATTTCGAAACCTATCATATTTCGGGAATTGAGGAGGATGCCTCTTTCCTCGAAATGCTCGATATACTCAACGAGCAGCTCATCCGCGAAGGTTGCGACCCCGTTGCCGTTGAGCGCGGATGCCAGAGCAGCGGTCCTGTATCTTTCGACCATGACTGCCGTGAGGGTATTTGCGGTGCATGTTCTCTCTACATTGACGGACGCGCACATGGTCCCGATGACCACGTTACAACCTGCCAGCTGTTCATGAGGCATTTCAAGGACGGAGCTACCATTACCGTTGAGCCTTGGAGGAGCGCAGGTTTCCCTGTAATCAAGGATTTGGTTGTTGACCGTACTGCTTTCGACAAGATTCTGCAGGCCGGCGGTTTCATCTCAGTCCGTACCGGTTCGGCCCAGGATGCCAACAACATTCTCATTCCTCACGATAAGGCTGAGGAGAGCATGGATGCTGCTGCCTGCGTAGGTTGCGGTGCTTGTGTGGCTACCTGCAAGAACGGTTCTGCAATGCTCTTCGTGGCTGCCCGTGTAAGTTCTCTCGCTCTGCTTCCTCAGGGACGTCCTGAGGCTGCTAAGAGGGCTCGTGCAATGGTTGCCAAGATGGACGAGCTGGGCTTCGGTAACTGTACCAACACCCGCGCCTGCGAACTTGAATGCCCGAAAGGCATCACTGTATCGCACATAGCCCGTCTTAACAGGGAGTTCCTTAAGGCTACTTTCTCCAAGTAGTTTCTTATTTCATTTCAAAAACGCCGTTCCCTACATCAGGAAGCGGCGTTTTTAGAAATCTATTACCAGAGGAAATTATTGAAAGGGTACCTTCCGGCGTGTATCTCCGCAACCATCTTGTAAATGTCGTCGCGGAGTTTGTCTATGCCTATTTTCTCCGTAGCGGAGATGAATATGCAGGGTATCCTTTTTTCGTTTATCCAGATGGATTTTACTTCATCGAGACTATAATTTTTCTCGGTACGCTCGTACATGGAAAAATCATCATAAGGTTCTGGAACGTATGCGTCTACCTTATTGAAAATCAAGTAAACAGGCTTCTCTGACGCTGATATTTCCTTCAGAGTCTTGTCAACCACTTCCATCTGTTCACGGTAGTCCGGGTGAGAAATGTCTACCACATGCAGCAGAATGTCAGCCTCCCGCACCTCGTCCAATGTACTTTTAAAGGCCTCTATCAGCTGCGTAGGCAGTTTCCTTATAAATCCCACGGTATCGCTCAACAGGAACGGCACGTTGCCGATTACGACCTTTCTCACAGTAGTGTCGAGGGTGGCGAACAGCTTGTTTTCTGCGAATACGTCCGACTTGGAAAGCAGGTTCATCAGCGTAGATTTGCCCACATTAGTGTATCCGACAAGGGCCAGGCGGACAAGGCTTCCGCGATTGCTGCGCTGCGTCGCCATCTGCCGGTCAATCTTTTTCAGATCTTCCTTCAGCTTTGAAATCCTTTCCCGCACAATTCGCCTGTCGACCTCTATCTGGGTTTCACCCATTCCTCCTCGTGTACCTACGCCACCTCTCTGGCGTTCAAGGTGAGTCCACATTCCTGCGAGACGGGGGAGCATATAATTATATCTTGCCAGTTCCACCTGGGTCTTTGCGTATGCGGTTTTTGCCCTCTGTGAGAATATTTCGAGGATGAGGCTTGTCCTGTCTATTACCGCTGAGGTCTTTATCACCTTTTCTATATTACGCTGCTGCATACCCGTCAGTTCATCGTCGAATATGACGTAGGATATACCGTTTTCTTCGCAATATGCGGCTATTTCTTCCAGTTTTCCGCTGCGTATGTAGGTGGCGTTGTCAGGTCTGTCTACCCTTTGTATGAATTTTCTGTCACCGGTTGCTCCTGCGGTTTCAGCGAGAAATTCGAGTTCGTCGAGATATTCGTTTATCTTCCTCTCATCTTCGCCTTGGCGGATTATTCCTACGAATACAGCCTTTTCTATTTTCTTGTCTAACTTGCTTTCTATCATTGTTCTCTATGAAATTGACAGTTGAAAAAAGAGGGTGCGTCAAAACTGACTCACCCTCTTTTATGCTTTACAGCGAGTAATTATCTCAACTGGAAGATTACAGGGAACGTGTAAGTAACCTTCACTGCACGGTCTCTCTGGCGACCGGGCTCCCACTTGGGAGAGCTTGAAACTACTCGTACAGCCTCTGCATCGAGTGTAGGATCAAGTCCGCGGAGAACCCTTACGTTGGTCACTGAACCATCGGGTCCAACGGTGAACTCAAGCATAACTCGTCCTGATACACCGTTCTCCTTCGCGATTTCAGGGTAAACAAGGTGTTGTCCTACCCACTGTGAGAACGTGTTGGCGTCTCCTCCCTGGAACTTAGGCTTCACCTCAACGAGCTGGAAAGGAATTGCCTCTTCTTCAACAACTTCCTCTTCTACGTACTCAACGTAGTCCATGATCTCGACAGCCATGTTTGAATCGTACTCCAAACTGAGGAAACTGTCCTCGATGAGCACGTTGTCATCCACAATTTCAATCTGGTCTGAAAGAACAGGAATCTTGGGGGTCTCCGGAGGGGGAGGGGTGCTTTCCTGGGTGATAGGAATGATCTCTTCCTCCACGATTTCGACTACGTCTGCAACAATCGTAGCCTCCTTCTTCTCCTTAGAAGTCATCTCGAATCCGGCGAGCAGAATTCCCAAGGAGATTACAAATCCGATTTCCGCGTAGAGAAGTCTGTTCCTTCTCATGTCGACTTTAGGTGATTTCTTAACTTCCATATTTTGGTTATATTTTTAATTACATCAAGTTAGTTGAACACCCGTTTGTTCAACTGCCAAAGATAGAAATTATTAATTTCAAATCCAATATTTTAGTAGATTTGCGAAAATTTTTGGTATGATATCTTACTTCTTGCAAGACACTGATTTTCGTTTGCCGGCCAAGATGTTCAACAGGCAATGGCTGACCAAGGCGATTCATGCGGAAAACCGCAGGGTAGGGGAGATAAACATCATCTTCTGTTCGGATGCTTCAATTCTTGAGGCAAACAGGCAATACCTCAACCATGATTTCTACACTGACATCATAACTTTTGATTTCTGCTATTCGGATATCTTGTGTGGTGACCTGTATATCGGTGTTGAGGAGGTCAGGAGAAATTCTGTCGATTTTTCAACTGACTTCGATGAGGAACTTGCAAGGGTGATGGTTCATGGTATACTTCATCTTGTCGGATATGACGACCATACTGATGAGGAGAAAATAGTGATGAGGTCGAAGGAAGAGGAATATCTTTCGTTGAGGCGCAAGATGATTGAAGATGCAAAGTAGTTACGACATAATAGTTGTCGGAGGTGGACATGCCGGCTGCGAGGCTGCGATGGCGGCTGCAAATCTCGGTTCGTCTGTGCTTCTTATCAGCATGGACATGCTCGGATTTGCAAAAATGTCCTGCAATCCTGCTGTCGGAGGAATTGCTAAAGGTCAGATAGTAAGGGAGATAGATGCGTTGGGCGGTTATACCGGACTTGTAACTGATGCTACTACCTTGCAGTTCAGAATGCTGAATAAATCCAAGGGTCCGGCCATGTGGAGTCCTCGTGCCCAGTGTGATAAAATAGCTTTTTCCCTGTACTGGAGGAAAATCCTTGAAAGTCATTGTAAATTAGATATTTACGCGGATTCCGTTGTTTCTTTCCTCGCTGAGAATTCAAAAATTCTGGGGGTCAAGACACTTACAGGGGCAATTTTTAAATCTCGCGCAGTTGTTTTGACCGCTGGAACCTTTCTTTCCGGCTGCACTTTCATCGGAAGACACAAAATGGAAGGGGGAAGGCTTGGAGAAGGAGCGTCACATGGACTGACTGAGCAACTTGCCGAACTTGGTGTGAAGTCCGGAAGGATGAAGACCGGGACACCTCCGCGAATAGATATCTCATCTGTGGATGTAGAAAGTCTGCCCTTGCAGTTCGGCGACGAGAATCCTCGGCGCTTTTCTTTCCATGATGTAAAGTCATCCGTTCAGGCAAGCGGAAAACAGATGCCTTGCTATATCCTGCACACTAATGAGAAAGTGCATGACATATTGAGGAGCGGTTTTAACGAGTCGCCGCTTTTTACAGGAATGATATCCGGAATAGGGCCGCGCTATTGTCCGAGCATTGAGGACAAGTTGAGAGTATTTCCGGAAAACAATGCGCATCAACTTTTTCTCGAACCGGAAGGGAAGTCTACAAACGAATACTATTTGCAGGGATTTTCTTCATCGCTTCCTTTGCAGGTCCAGCTCGATGCTCTCCATTCCATCAAGGGTTTGGAAAATGTAAAAATCTATCGTCCGGCCTATGCCGTCGAGTACGACTATTTTGACCCTACCCAACTTAAGGCAACGCTCGAATCCAAGATTATAGAGAATCTTTATTTTGCTGGTCAGGTAAACGGAACGACCGGTTACGAGGAAGCGGCTGCGCAAGGTCTGATGGCTGGCATTAATGCGCATCTTAAAATTCACGAGAAAGAGCCTTTTGTTCTCGGTCGTGACCAAGCTTATATCGGAGTACTCATTGATGACCTTGTGACAAAAGGAGTGGATGAGCCTTACCGAATGTTTACCTCGCGTGCCGAGTACAGAATATTGCTCAGGCAGGACAATGCTGATTATCGTTTGACTCCTTTGTCCCATTCCATCGGACTTGCTTCCGAGGAAAGTTATGCCCGAGTGATGAAGAAGTATTCGGATGTTGAAACTCTATCTGAATTTTGTGATTCAAAAAATATCACTATTGATGTGCTGAATCCCTATCTTGAATCGTGCGGTTCTTCGACAGTAACTGAGTCGAAAAAGATTTCGGATATCGTCGCCAGACCCGAGACAAGATTGTCGGATATTTTAAATATTGTTCCACGTGGAACGAAATTTTATTCCGAGGAGGTGATGGAGAGCGTGGAAATATCCATAAGGTACCGCGGATATATCGATAGAGAATTGCGCATGGCGGAGAAACTCCACAGGCTTGAACGCTTGGAGATACCGGAGAATTTTGACTTTGACAGAATTTCCGGACTTACCATAGAGTGCAGACAGAAACTCAAGAGGTATAATCCGAGAACTATTGCGCAGGCCTCACGCATTTCCGGAGTTTCCCCTTCGGATATATCCGTGCTTTTGGTCTATTTTGGGCGGTAAGTTTAGTAGCTCGAAATTTTTTGCGAAACGGGTTTTAACTGAACGATTAGCTTTTTGGGATTTGTTTTGCTCGTTGCGCGTCTTGAAATTCGGAACTGTCTACGTTGGTCTTGATGCTTTATGAGCAGTGGGGTTGCTTGATTTTTGAGGGTAAGACCAGAATTTCCGTGCCAGTCATAGCTTAACACAGTCGAAACAGGCTTCATTCTGCATTCGGTTTGCACGGCAGTTTCCGAGTTGCTATGCAGACGTGCGGAGCAGGGAAACGGAATACGGGACTTGATGGAGATAGTGCTTGATAGCCTGATGGTGCCGGAAGGAAGTGAGTACTTTCAACGGGGAGGGGTTTCTTCGGGAGAGTAACGGCTATTGTCTAAGGCAGAGCTGCGGTCGCGGCGAACCATAAAATTCCATATACCGCTGGACTGTTACGGGAACTTTTATCCGCGGATTTTAGTGTTTTTCTGAGTTTAGGAGGAGTCTGGGTGGCGTACTTGAACGCTCTAAAGGTTTGCCGCAAGAGCAACTTGCCGTAACGCCTTAAAAAACTGGTCAGGGAAAACTTTTCCAGCGAGTTTGGCCGAATTGTCAGGCTTGAAAATTTATGCAGTAAGTACCGCTCGAATTATAACATCTTCAATGCGGCCTTGATGATTTCCTCGACAGTGGCTCCGGGATTGACTTTAAGGATTGACTGTATCGCTTTTGATATATTGGCCTTCGTGAATCCGAGATTTTGGAGGGCCGTGGCTGCTTCCTCGGCGTTGTCGTTGCTCGCGATTGCAAACAATGCGGCTTCTTCATCACCCTTGACTATCTTGTCTTTTAATTCCAGAATCAGCCTTTGCGCACTTTTGAGGCCTATGCCTTTTATGCTTTTCAATTTCACTACATCTTCAGACAGTATCGCCGAACGCAATTCCTCCGGACTCATGGCAGAAAGTATCATCCTTGCGGAACCGGCTCCCATACCGGAAACAGAGGTTATACTTCTGAACAGCTCCCGTTCCTCCATACTTGCGAAACCATAGTCCACTTCAAGTCCGTCACGCTGGTTTACCTGACGCTGTACATAAACGCGGACATCGCTTTTGCCTTGCAGTACGTCGTAGGTCTGAAGTGAGATTTCAACGATGTAACCTATGCCCTGATTGTCGATGACGGCAGAGGTTGGAGTGAGAGTTTCGAGTTTGCCAGAAATGTAGTCTATCATGCCGCAAAAATATTCAAAAAATGTCAGAAAGCGTCTATGCAGAATTTCAAGAAACACCAAAGCCCCAAATACTTTGTAGATTCAAGACCGAAGTGTAAAGCTGAGGGGCCTCAATGTTGGCGGCCCGGAAGATTGGGTGTAGACGGGAAGATAAGAGGATTGACTAAGTATGAAATACAATCAACTGACCCGAGAGCAAAGACTTCAATATATGTTTACGAATTTCAAAACAGTTTCTTAAATTTGCAGTTCTCTGCTTATGGATGTAAACGCCCTAAGAAACGAATTTCCGCAACTCGGAAGCAAAGTCTACGGAAAACCGCTTGTCTACCTCGACAATGCGGCTACTTCTTTGCGTCCCACAGCTGTGGTAAACAAGTGGGTGGAGATGTCGGAAAAATACAATTCCAATATACACAGGGCTGTACACCATATTTCCTCCGTGGCGACGGAAGAATTTGAAAATGCCCGCAGGGCTGTAGCAGAGTTCATCGGTGCCGAATCGTCTGACGAAATCGTATTCACTTCCGGTGCGACCGCTTCGCTAAATCTTGCAGCATTCAGTTTCGGAGAGGCTTTCGTGCGAGAGGGAGACGAGATAATAGTCGGGGAGGCCGAGCACCATTCCGACCTCGTTCCCTGGCAGCTGATGTGCAAGCGCAAGGGGGCCTTGCTGAAAGTTCTTCCGGTGGACGAATGTGGCCGTCTACGCATAGATATGCTGGAGGGGATGATTTCCGAAAGGACCAAATTGGTTTGCGTTGCGCATATATCCAATGTGCTCGGACTGGTGAATCCCATAAAGAGCATCGTTGGCATTGCCCATTCGAAAGGATGCGGAGTGCTTGTGGACGGGGCGCAGGGTGTAGTGCATAATAAACTGAATATCAGTGATTTAAATTGCGATTTCTACGCTTTTTCCGGGCATAAGATGTACGCTGCTCCGGGAACCGGTGTCCTGTATGCAAAGAAGGAACTGCTCGAAGCCATGCCGCCGTATATGTCCGGGGGAGAGATGGTAGGTACCGTGTCCTGGGGAGAAACGACTTTCGCGCCCGTACCGCACAAGTTTGAGGCGGGGACGCAGAATATTGCCGGAGTGCCTACGCTGGTGCCCGCAATCTCCGTCATGGCTGAAATGCGCTCACCGGAAATAGAAGCTGAGCAGATGAAGATAACGGAATATATGCTCGGTGAAATTGCTTTTGACAAGCGCATACGCCTGTACGGGCAGTCAGAGGACCTCAATGAGAAGATTCCGCTGTTTTCGTTCTCCGTGGAACATATTCACCACGAAGATCTCGCACTGATACTTGACAAGATGGGCATAGCCGTGCGTTCAGGTCAGATGTGCGCCGAACCGCTGATGAATCGTTTCGGTGTCACCGGGATGCTGAGGGCATCGTTCGCCCCTTACAATACGCTGGAAGAAGCTGAATGTTTTATAAAGTCGCTGCATAAGGCGATAGAAATGCTTTCATAATGGAAACGCTTAAAGAAAAACAAGACGCGATAGTGGAAGAATTTTCCATGTTCGAAGAGTGGCTGGACAAGTACGAATATCTGATAGAATTGGGCAAGAATCTCGACAATTATCCCGAACAGTTACGCACTGAGGACAGGCTTATCAAGGGTTGCCAGTCGAGGGTGTGGCTGGATGCCGAGGTGGATTCCGGAACCATTACTTTCCGGGCTGACAGCGATGCCATCATAACAAAGGGCATAATATCTTTGCTCATATCGGTATATTCGGGAAGGACAGCCGAGGAAATAGCCTCCGACGATTTCTCTTTCATAGACAGGCTCGGACTCAGGGAAAACCTTTCTCCGACCCGCGCAAACGGTCTGGTTTCAATGGTCGAAACCATTAAGTCGATAGCCAAAAACAATGTCAGCCATGAGTGAACAGGAGGTACTTACAGCGCAGGACGTAAAGGATCTTGCTCCGTTGTATGAGGATGTCGTTCTTGCGCTCAAACAGGTGTTTGATCCCGAAATTCCTGTGAATATCTACGATTTGGGACTGATATACGAACTGAATATCGACAAGGGTCGTACCGCCCACATAAAGATGACATTCACGGCTCCGAACTGTCCCATGGCGGAAGATGTACTGGCAGAGGTGAAACACAATGTGGAGAATACGCCGGGTATCAAGGCCTGCGATTTGGAACTGGTTTTTGAACCGGTATGGGACCAGAGCATGTTGTCTGACGAAGCGAGGATTGCCCTTGGTCTGGACCCGGATTTATAGGCGGCACAACAGTTTTTTTTACGTGGAACTATATCTTTCTTTAGGGACTAACCTTGGCGACAGGGAAGCGAACCTGCACAGCGCCATGGAATTGCTGGATTCACGCTTGGGTGCGGAACACGAGGCTTTGTCGGAAATCATGAACACGCCGGCCTGGGGTTTCGAGGCACCTGATTTCCTGAATGCAGTCGTGCGTTACGAATCTTCGCTGCCCTCGGAAGAAATCCTTGATATATGCAAGGACATAGAGCGCGAGATGGGTAGGGAAGAGGTGCTTGAATACGATTCCGGCGGCCACCGTATCTATCACGACAGGATAATCGACATAGACATATTGCTTTACGGGGATTTGCATATTTCTACCCCAGATCTCACCATACCCCATCCTCTGATGGAGCAGCGGCCTTTCATAATGCAGCTGCTGAAAGAAGTCCTTTCGTAAAACCTTTTTACCCCTCAGTCTGCTACGCAGCCAGCTCCCCGGGGAGCACTACGGCTCCGCTTGCGCTATCGCACACGCCAGCCGCGAGCTCTTTCCAGTAAACTATCTTTTTCCCGGCCACGGACGCTTTCCGGCAAACAGCCTATCCACAGCCCCTGCGCTTCGCTGCGCCGCCCGCCCGACGGCGAGCCTGCTATGCAGGAATACCCCTCAGTCTGCGGGGCAGACAGCTCCCGGGGGAGCACTACGGCT
>CAZOQW010000015.1:0-36341 GCA_964582235.1 uncultured Muribaculaceae bacterium
GCCTGTTCCTCTGAAACTCCGCTGCAGCTCACCATGCAAGCAAGCATGATAGAAGCCGCGATGTAAGTGATTTTGTGCATAATATTTAAGGTTTTGGATTTTCAAAAAATTCAAAAAAGCCGGCTCCTGAAAAAGGAACCGGCCGTAAATATAGTAATTAATTTATAATTACTTGTTATCCCTGCGGGAACGGCGGTCATCCCTGCGAGGACGACGGTCGCCGCGTCCGCCTCTCTGACCGGCTGCCTGGGCGTTGGCTGCTGAAAGAGCGGCAGGAGTAAGATCCTGCTTGCCGTAACGCTCACCGCGGCAGATCCACACCTTGATTCCAAGTGTACCTACCTTGGTATTGGCTACCGAGAGAGCATAATCAATGTCAGCGCGGAAAGTGTGCAGAGGAGTACGTCCTTCCTTGAACATCTCGCTGCGGGCCATTTCAGCTCCACCTACGCGGCCGCTGATCTGAACCTTGATACCTTCTGCTCCAACCCTCATCGTATTTGCCACTGCCATCTTGATAGCACGGCGGTATGACACGCGGCCCTCAATCTGGCGGGCGATGCTGTCTGCCACGATGTTGGCATCAAGCTCGGGGCGCTTTACCTCGAAGATGTTGATCTGCACTTCCTTGTTGGTGACCTTCTTCAGCTCTTCCTTGAGTTTGTCGACCTCTGAGCCGCCTTTTCCGATGATGAAACCGGGACGGGCTGCATAAATCGTCACAGTGATGAGCTTGAGAGTCCTCTCGATGACAATCTTGCTGAGACCGGCCTTTGCAAGACGGTTACCGAGGTACTTGCGGATTTTGTAGTCCTCGGCGATTTTCTCCGCATAGTTACCACCACACCAGTTAGAGTCCCAACCACGGGTGATACCGATTCTGTTGCTGATAGGATTTGTTTTCTGTCCCATATTTTAATTCTCCACTGGTTGTTTTACATCGAGTATGACGGTCACGTGGTTTGAACGCTTGCGGATGCGTCCGGCCCTACCCTGAGGGCAAGGACGGATACGCTTGAGCGTGCGTCCTGCACCGACCATGATAGTCTTTACATATACATTGCCGTTGTCCAGCTCCTTGCTCTTGTCCGGATTCTTGGCTTCCCAGTTTGCGATAGCACTGCGGAGCAGTTTCTCCAGACGGATAGAAGCCTCTCTCTTGGAGTACTTGAGCAAGTCGAGTGCGTGGTTTACTTCCTGACCGCGGACGGTGTCGACAACCAGACGCATCTTGCGGGGAGAGGTAGGCACGTCATTCAGCTTTGCAATCGCTGTGGTCTTCTTAGCCTCCTTGAGGCCTTCGGCCATGAGTTTTTTACGCTTTCCCATTGTGATTACTTCTTATTGTTACCTGAATGACCTCTGAATGTACGGGTAGGGGCGAATTCGCCGAGTTTGTGGCCTACCATCTGTTCGGTAATGTAAACAGGAATGAACTTGTTTCCATTGTGGACAGCGATAGTATGGCCGATAAAGTCAGGAGAGATCATGCTGGCACGTGACCAGGTCTTGACCACTTCCTTCTTCTTGCTACCATCATTCATAGCAAGAATTCTTTTCTCCAGGGCTTCCTGGATATACGGACCTTTTCTTAATGAACGACTCATATTCTATTCCTGTTATTTCTTTCTTCTCTCAATAATGAACTTGTTTGAGGTAGCCTTGGGGTTGCGTGTCTTGTAACCCTTAGCAGGCAGACCCTTGCGTGAACGAGGATGTCCACCGGAAGCGCGGCCTTCACCACCACCCATCGGGTGATCAACAGGGTTCATAACTACACCTCTGTTGTGAGGACGGATGCCCAGCCAACGTCTGCGGCCGGCCTTTCCGTGGCTCTCCAGATTGTGGTCTGAGTTGGACACCTGACCTACAGTAGCGCGGCAAGAAACGAGTACCATGCGGGTTTCGCCTGAAGGCAGGCGGAGAACTGCGTGGTTGCCCTCGCGTGCTGCGAGCTGTGCAAAGGTTCCGGCCGAACGTGCCATTGCGGCACCCTGTCCGGGACGGAGCTCGATGTTGTGAACGAGCGTGCCTACAGGAATTTCACTGAGAGGCAGACAGTTGCCGACCTCGGGAGCGACACCGCTTCCGGAAGCGATAACCTGTCCGACCTTGAGTCCTTTGGGAGCGATGATGTACTTCTTCACTCCGTCTTCATACTGCACAAGAGCGATACGGGCGCTGCGGTTAGGGTCGTACTCGATGGTAAGAACCGTTGCAGTGCAGTTGTCCTTGTCGCGGCGGAAGTCGATGATACGGTACATTCTCTTGTGTCCGCCACCTCTGTAGCGAACCGTCATCTGGCCCGTATTGTTGCGTCCACCGGTGCTCTTAAGGGGTTCCAGCAATGATTTCTGAGGCTTCTTGGCTGTGATTTCATCAAACGCGCTGATAACCTTATTTCTCTGACCGGGAGTAACCGGCTTGAATTTTTTAACTGCCATTGTCTGTCCCTCCTTTAAATGCTAGCGTAGAAATCTATCTTGTCCTCTCCGGCAAGGGTAACGTAAGCCTTCTTGAAGTGGTTTACGCGTCCGCGAAGGATGCCTGACTTGGTGTAGCGGCTCTTGCGCTTGCCGTGATAGTTGGTCGTATTGACGTCGGCAACGGAGACATTGTACATCTTCTCCACAGCCTCCTTGATCTGAAGCTTGTTGGCTTTACGGTCTACGATAAAGCCATAACGGTTCAACTTTTCGCCCTGATCCGTCAGCTTCTCTGTTACTATTGGCTTAATAATGATTCCCATCTCTGTAAACTGTTAGCGCATGTTCCTCTCGGCAAGAATATCCTGTACTCCGTCGATGAGCACCAGCTTGTTGGCGTTCATGATTGCGTAGGTGTTGATCTCGTCGACCGTGATCACTTTCACCTGAGGAAGGTTGCGGGATGAAAGGTAGATGTTGGGTGAATTCTGAGGCAGCACATAGAGCACCTTGCGGTCACCTGCGTTGATGGCTCCGGTGATCTTGAGCAGATCCTTGGTCTTGGGCGCATCCATGGTGAAAGGCTCGAGAATGATGATGTTGTTCTCGTTAGCCTTGTACGTAAGGGCCGAACGGCGTGCGAGTGCCTTAACTTTTTTGTTCAACTTGTTGTGGTAGAAGCGGGGAACGGGTCCGAACACGCGGCCACCTCCAACAAAGATGTTAGACTTAAGGCTACCGTGACGTGCACCGCCGCCACCTTTCTGGCGACCGAGCTTCTTCGTGCTGTGTGCGTTCTCGCTGCGCTCCTTGGTCTTGGCGTTTCCGTGACGCTGGTTTGCAAGATACTGAACCACATCGAGATAAACTGCGTGGTCATTGGGCTGAACCCCAAATACCTTCTCCTCGAGGGTAACCTGCTTTCCTGACTGGGTTCCGTCGATTTTCAAAACTGGTAACTGCATAACTAAGCCTCCAAAATTACATAAGAACCCTTGGCTCCGGGAACGGAACCTTTCAAAACGATGAGATTGTTCTCAGGGATAACCTTGACAACCTGAAGGTTTGATACCTTAACTCTTGCGTTGCCCATATGACCTGCCATGCGGGTTCCGGGGAACACGCGTGAAGGCCATGCGCAGGCACCAAGTGATCCGGGGTGACGAAGACGGTTGTGCTGACCGTGGGTCTGTCCGCCGACTCCGGCGAATCCGTAACGGTGTACAACGCCCTGAAATCCCTTACCCTTGGAAGTTCCGGTAACATCCACGTACTTGACGTCCTCGGTGAAGACATCAGCTACGGTAACGGTGTCACCCAACTTGGGTTCTCCTGCGAAGTCCGCCTTGAACTCTACGAGCTTTCGCATGGGAGCAACCCCTGCCTTTTTGAAGTGCCCCATCATGGGTGCGCTGGTGTGCTTCTCGTTGGTTTCGTCATAGGCAAGCTGTACAGCTTCATAACCGTCGGTCTCCACTGTACGGAGCTGCGTGACTACGCACGGACCAGCCTCGATAACGGTGCATGGTATATTCTTACCATCGGCACCGAAAACGGAAGTCATTCCGATTTTCTTTCCAATTAATCCAGGCATTGGTGTTGATAATTAATTGTTTACAAGTACATTAAAAATCCCGCCAAAAAGCGGGCTGCAAATATACGATTATTTTGTCAATTTGCAAATACTTGTTTTACTATCTTTTAGGTTGTATCTTTGTCCCATGCCTTTTGGATTTCTGAACTTCACAGTCATCGACCTGCTGGACATCTTGATGGTCGCCGCCCTGATCTATTTTGCCTTCCGTTGGATCAAGGGCTCGACTGCCGTTAATATATTCATAGCCATCATCCTCGTCCTGCTCGCGCAAATCATCGCTTCCTCCATAGGCATGAAGATGGTTTCCTCCGTTTTGGGCACCATCATAGACGTAGGAGCAATCGCACTTATCATAATTTTCCAGCCTGAAATCCGCCGTTTCCTCAACTCGCTGGGCCGCAAGGCCGGAGATACCCTGGAAAAGCGGGGCTTCCTGCATAAGATATTCAACGCCAGGATATTCCGGGGCACTCTCGATGCCAAGTCCATCACGGAAATCTGCGAGGCCTGCAACGATATGGCCGAACAGAAAACAGGAGCGCTGATAGTCCTGCGCAAAAACGATGCGCTCGACGCAATCATCGACACGGGAGACGTAATCGAGGCCCAGATAAGCAAGAGGCTCATAATGAACATCTTCTTCAAGAACTCTCCGCTCCATGACGGAGCAATGATAATAGGTAATAACCGGATAATCGCGGCACGTTGCACCCTGCCCATAAGCGAGCGCAAGGACCTCCCCGCGAGATTCGGCATGAGACACAAGGCAGCCGTCGGAATCACAGAGCAATGCGATGCCGACGTAATCGTGGTGAGTGAGCAGACAGGCAAGATTTCCTTCGTGCGTGCCGGCCGGATTACTCCCGTCAACGGCATGAACAAGCTGAAACTCCTGCTTGGCGAGGACGCAGGCAGCACTTCAACAACCGGACAGCAACAATGACAGACTCCACACTCGAGGCAAAATTGGGATTCGACAAAGTCCGACGGACGATTTCCGACCGTTGCATGACGGACTATGCCGCCGAAAGGGTCATTGCGGAAGAGTTCTCCACCGATGAGAGCGAAATACGCAAGAGACTCACATTGACCGACGAAATGCGGCTCGTGATGATGTTCGAGGAGAATTTCCCCGTATCGGGCTACATTGACGCCATCCCCTTCCTTGAGGCGCTGGAAGCCCCGGGAACAGCCATAGACACCCTGTCGCTCGGCAAGTTGAAAACAGCCACCGACACCCTCCGCAAAATACTCAACTTCTTCTCAGGCGTAAAGGACGGAGTATATCCCATGCTCAAACGCATGGTTTCCGGAGTACACAGTTATCCGGAAGTGCAGCGGCGCATAGAGAACATCCTCGACCGCTACGGTGCAATCAAGGACTCCGCGTCCGAAAAACTGAACGAGATACGCAGCACCATGAAGGCCAAGGAAGCCTCGATCTCCAAGCGAGCGGCGGCGATACTGCGCAGCGCACAGGAGCAGGGTCTGGCGGACGAGGACGCGGGAGTGAATATACGCGACGGCAAGTTCCTGATTCCGATAAACACCTCGGCCAAGCGCAAGTTGCCGGGCTTCGTGTACGACCAGTCGGCTTCCGGAAAGACCACCTACGTACAGCCTGCGGAAATCGTGGAACTCGAGAACGAAATCAGCGAACTCGCGTTCGAGGAGGAGAGGGAAATACAGCGCATACTTTTCCAGTTCACCGAATTTCTGCGCCCCTACATTCCCGAGCTGATTGCCGGAGCGAAGGTCACCGGAGAAATCGACTTCCTCATGGCGAAGGCACGCACGGCTCTCGACTATATCGCCGGAATGCCCGTAATATCCGATGACGGCAGCCTGAACCTGCGCAAGGCCAGGCATCCGCTGCTCGAAAGGGCTCTGAAGAACGAAGGCAGGGAAATGATACCCCTGACCATCACGTTGTCGCCGGAAAAACGCATACTTCTCATTTCCGGACCCAACGCCGGCGGCAAATCCGTCTGTCTCAAAACTACCGGACTGCTGCAGTACATGTTCCAGTGGGGCATGTTGATACCTACTTCCGAAAGTTCCGAACTGCCTATCTTCGACCATATTGCAGTAAGTATAGGTGACAACCAGAATATCGAAAACGACCTGAGTACCTACAGCTCTTTCCTGGCCGATATGCGGGAAATGCTCTCGCACGCCAACGACAAGACCCTCGTGCTGATAGACGAATTCGGCTCGGGCACCGAACCGGCTGCCGGAGGTGCGATAGCCGAAGCCATACTCAGCGAAATTGACCGTCGCGGAGTGTACGGCGTTATAACCACGCACTACACGAACCTCAAACTCTACGCTACGGCGCAGGGCAGCCACGTGATAAACGGCGCGATGCTCTACGATTCCTCGAAGATTGCCCCGATGTTCAAATTGGAAGTGGGACTGCCGGGCAATTCCTTCGCTTTCGAGCTTGCACGCAAGATGAAGTTGCCCGAAAGCATAGTCAAGGATGCGGAAAACCGTGCGGGAGACGAATTCGTGGGCATGGAACGCAACCTGCGCAAGATAGTCCGCAACCGCCGTGCTCTCGACGAGAGGCTCCAGAAGGTCAAGACCACCGACAAGAACCTCACGGCCCTCACCGAGCGTTACGAAAAGGAACTTACCGATATACAGAAACTGCGTGAAGAGATATTGGCCGAGGCACGCGAGGAAGCCGGGCGCATAGTCAGGCAGGCCGGCAGCCAGGTTGAGCGCACCATCAAGGAAATACGCGAGTCGCAGGCCGAAAAGGAGCAGACCAAGGCCGCACGTCGCGAACTGCAAAGTTTCCTGAGCGGAATAGAGCAGAAAAAGCAGAAGGAAGAAGGAGCGAGGGAGGAATACATCAACCGCAAACTCAACCAGTTGCAGAAGCGCAAGAACAGGCAGGGAGCAAACGGCAAGGACGCGGCAGCTGCGGTGGAGCAAAAGAACGAAGCTCTGAAAGTCGGGGAAAAGGTGCGCGTAAAAGACAACGGCATGGTGGGAGAAGTGACGAAAGTGTCCAACCGCTCGGTAACCGTGGCCGTGGGAAACATCAGCACCACGCTCTCACCGGACAGGCTCGAACGCATATCCTCCAATGAATACAGGGAAGCCTCCCGCAAGAGCAGGACGACATCGGCCGGAACCCGGGAGGACAGTTCCATAACCGAACGCAAGCTCAGTTTCTCGCCGGAAATAGACGTGCGCGGAGAACGCTTGTCGGAGGCCCTGCAGACCGTCATGCACTACATCGACGACGCCATCATGCTCAACATCGGCAGCGTGCGCATAATCCACGGCAAGGGGACCGGTGTCTTGAGAGAGGAAATACAGAAATATCTGCGTACCATTCCGGGGCTGGAAGTCAGCGACGAGGACATACGCAACGGAGGTACGGGAGTAACTATAGTTAAATTCTAAACGACACTACTATGAACGACGAAAAGAAAACTGACCGTCTCGTCCGCCCGACAGGCACGAGACGGGGCTATGGCCACAAGCAGGCGACAGGCAGGCGCGGAGAGGACATTGCCGCCCGGTACCTCAACTCCATCGGTCACACGATAGTGGAAAGAAACTGGAGATGTTCGCATCTGGAAGTCGATCTGATAACGCTGATTCGGAACGAACTGCACTTCGTGGAGGTAAAAAGCCGCACCGCACCTGCCGCCGTCGGACCGGAAAGGAACGTGAACCGCGCCAAGATGAGAAATCTCTGCAACGCGGCAAAAAGTTACCTCAACTCGGCCAGCAGACGAGGACTTCCGGGTGACTTGGAAATAATCTTCGACATCCTGACAATCGTCTTCGATGGTCCGAACTTTGAATTGGAATACTACCCACACGCTTTTATACCCACATATGCTTAATAATCACTTTTACTGTATAATAATGGCCGGCGGGGCAGGATCCCGCTTCTGGCCCATAAGCAGGGCAGACAAGCCCAAACAGTTCCTGAATTTCGCTACCGGAGGCAAGTCCTTCCTCCGTTTAACTTACGAAAGAATGCGGGCCGTTATCCCCGATGACAACATTCTCGTAGTATCTCTCACCCGATACAAAGATCTGGTAAAGCAGCAGTTGCCGGAACTCAAAGACGAAAACCTGTTGCTTGAACCGTACAACCGCAACACTGCCGCCTGTCTCACCTACGCTACATATTATATTCTGAAACGCGACCCCGACGCGGTGATGGCAGCGACTCCTTCCGATCTGGTTATCAACAATCACAAGGCTTTCAACGAAACCATCAGCAGCGCATTGGCTTATGCCGCCGGCACGACTGCCCTCATCACCATAGGTGTAGTACCCACAAGGGCGGATTCCAACTTCGGCTATATACAGATGGCGGGCAAGCCCGAGCCGGGTATGCCGGTGAAAGTCAAGACTTTCACGGAAAAGCCCGATACCGAACTGGCCAAGGTGTTCATAGAGACCGGAGAGTTCCTGTGGAATTCCGGAATCTTCCTGTGGAGGGCTTCGGTAATCAGGGAACAGCTGGAACTTTATGTCCCTGAAATAACGAGTTTGTGGAAGGGCTGGAAAGCCAAACTCGGCACTTCGGACGAACCTGCTTTCCTCCAACGCATATACACCGACATGCCGCGCATCTCCATAGACCACGCGGTGATGGAGAAAACCGACCACGCCTGGGTGTACCCTGCAAGTTTCAAATGGGCCGACATAGGCAACTGGAACGCGCTGTACGAATATCTGGCACACCACGACGAGCAGGGCAACGCAATGAACCTCGTGGACAAAAAGCTCATCAAAGAGTGTACGGGCAGCATCATGTATGAGGAGAAGCCGAAGAAGCTCATGGCCCTCCGCGGACTGGACGACTACATAGTAATCGACACGGACGACGTGCTGATGATATGCCCGAGGAACGATGAGAAACTGCAGGACTTCCTCTCCGTGCTGGCGATGCCGGATTTCGAGGAATACAGGTAAATATCAGGACATGGATTATAACAGACTGTTTTCCGCAGATACCGGCAATTTTCTGCGCTCGCCGGTGCGCGACATCTTCAAGAAGGTGGACCTCTCCGCAATCTGCTCCTTCGCAGGCGGTTATCCCGATGCCGCCACCTTCCCTTTGGAGGAAATCAAGGAACTGAGCGCGAAAGTTCTCGACAAATACGGCTCCAAGGCCGTGCAGTACGGTGCCACCCAGGGCGTGACCGAACTTCGGCAGGTGCTGTCGGAGCGTTACGGCGTGCCGCTTGCCAATATACAGATAAGCAGTTCGTCGCAGCAGGGAATAGATGTATGCACGAGAATCTTGGCTGATCCGCAGGATGTGATACTGACCACGGTCCCCGTATATCTGGGGGCCTTGCAGTCGTTCAGGTCTTACCGGGCCGAAGTGGTCGCCCTGCAAGGTTTCAGCCGCGAGACCTGCGGTGTGGACGAGGATGTGCTCAGGAAGGCCAAGTTCGCATACGTGATTCCGGATTTCCAGAATCCTTCCGGCGTCAGCATGAGTCTGGACGAAAGGAAGGCCCTGTGCAAGTTGTCGGAAGAGTTCGGCTTTGTCATAGTGGAGGATGCCCCGTACCGTGAACTGCGTTACAGCGGCGAGGAAATTCCCTCGATATATTCGCTGGCCCCGGAAAGGACCCTGCATCTGGGAAGTTTCTCGAAGATTTTTGCGCCGGGCTTCCGTCTCGGCTGGATTTTCGGGCCGGAGGAACTCTTGGACAAGATTTATGTCTGCAAACAGGCGCTTGACCTCTGCCCTCCGGTCATGGACCAGTATATCGCGGCCGAATTCATGGGCAGCGGTGCGCTTGACCGCAACCTGCGCAAGAGTATAGACTTGTACCGCGAAAAACGCGACTACATGATTTCCCTGCTTGAACGTTATATGCCGCAGGGTGTCAGCTGGACGTACCCCGACGGAGGTCTGTTCCTGTTCCTCACCCTTCCCAAACAGATAGACACAGTAGCCATGTACGACAAGGCCCTGTCCTCCGGAGTGGCATACGTGGCGGGTTCGTTCTTCTACCCGGACGGAAGTCACCGCAATACAATGAGGTTGAATTTCTCTTTCCTCGACCGCAGCCGCATGGAGGAGGGAATAAAATTGCTCGCAGATGTCATCAGAGACTGTTCTTTATAAATATTCCGGTGCCGGAAACGATTTCATAGTAATTGACAGACGTGGAATACTGCCGCAGGAAAGGCCCGCAGCGGACGAAATCCGCAGTTTGTGCGACAGAAAAACCGGGTTCAAGGCAGCGGACGGACGCATTGGGGCGGACGGGTTCATGGTTCTTGACTCGTCCGCACAATACGATTTCAGGATGGAGTTCTACAACCCGGACGGTTCTTCGGGCATGATGTGCGGCAATGGAGGACGCTGCATAGTGGCATTTGCCGATTTCCTCGGGCTGGAACCGGCGGAAGGGCGCACAGGCTACCTGTTCGAAGCTGCGGACGGTCTGCACAGCGGCGAAATCCTTGCCCGGGACGCTTCCGTGCTGAGCGTGAGAATAGGGATGATAGATGCCCACGGAATGAGGGAATTGCCGGAAGGGATTTTTCTGGAAACGGGGACACGGCATTTGGTGCGCTTCGTGGACGATGTGAAGGGCGTTGATGTAGCTACGGAAGGAGCAAGGTTGCGCCATGACGAAGTTTTTGCCCCGATAGGCACTAATGTGAATTTCGTGGAGGTCTGCGGGGACGGTTCGCTGCGCATACGGACTTTCGAAAAAGGTGTCGAGGCCGAGACTTTGGCCTGCGGCACTGGTATCACAGCTGCGGCGATAGCTTATCATTACAAGTATTCTCGCGAAGAGGCTTCACGACGGATTTCCGTACTCGTTCATGCGCGCATAGCTGACCTGACGGTGTCCTTCGTTCCCGTCCGCGATGGAGAGACCGTTGCAAAAGAAGTCTTCCTCACCGGACCGGCGGAGCAAATTTCTTCGGAATCTTAAAAGGGCCCTTTCCCAACCGCCGTTTTTCACCGCTTGGACAATAGCGGAAATAATCAGTATATTTGGCCTTATGGTGAAACACATACTGATGATTACGGGCATGAGCCTGATGCTTGCCGCTTGCGGAAGCAACGCGGGCAAGGATGGTGTGCCGGCCGAGAGGGACGGCATACGGACGATGGTACTCGACGGAGTTACTGCGACATGGATAAGCGACAGGTCCGGAGAACACCGCCTGACGGCATCCCTGCTCGAAGGGGCCGACAGCCTGCTGACTCCCGCTATGCGCGAGAATGGAATCAGCTCATCCATGAGTGTTTACTGGGTTGAGAACGAGGGTGTGGGCATACTGTTCGACACCGGTATCGGAGGAGACGGTGCCTGCATGATTGCCCGGCTCGATTCCATCGGGGTAGCTCCCGCTGATGTCAAGTACCTGTATCTGACTCACATGCACGGCGACCACATTGGTGGCATGCTGCATGAAGGGGAAGTGGTTTTCCCTAATGCTGAGGTCTATCTGGCACGCGAGGAAAGGGATGCCTGGCTCGCCATGCCGGATGACAGAAACCGTCAGGCCGTACAGACCCTGGAAGCCTATGCGTCTCAACTGCACCTGTTCGAGTTCGGGGAAACTCTTCCGGGAAACGTGCTGGCCATAGATGCCACGGGACATACTCCCGGCCACACCGCTTTCCAAATCGGAAAGTTGCTGATTGTCGGTGACCTGGTTCATGGTGCATCCGTACAGTTGAAGCACACTGAAGTATCCAGCGGCTATGACATGGACAAGGAAAAGGCAGTGGAAGCCCGCGTGCGGCTGCTCCAGTATGCTGCCGACAACGGCCTTACAATCGCCGGAATGCACCTGCAGGAAGACCCTTCGGCCCCCTTCGGCGAACTACCCTACGCGGTTTTCCCTCTTGATTAGACTCTTCTGATATACGCTCCGAGCGCATTCAGGCGGGTTTCGATGTTTTCGTATCCCCGGTCTATCTGTTCGATATTGTCGATTACCGACTCTCCCGGCGCAGACATTGCCGCGAGCAGCATGGCAATACCGGCACGGATGTCCGGGGATGTCATGCGTCCCGGTTTGAGACTGATTTTGTGGTCATGGCCTATTACCACGGCCCTGTGAGGGTCACAAAGGATGATTTGTGCGCCCATGTCTATGAGCTTGTCCACGAAGAACAACCTGCTCTCGAACATCTTCTGGTGAATCAGCACGCTGCCCTTGCATTGGGTGGCGACTACCAGCATCACGCTCAGGAGGTCCGGAGTCAGGCCCGGCCAGGTATGGTCGGAGATGGTCATGATTGAGCCGTCGATGAAGGATTCTATCTCGTAGCTCTCCTGCGAGGGAACATAGATGTCATCTCCCCTGCGTTCAAGGCGCACTCCGAGACGACGGAAACTCTCCGGAATGATGCCGAGATTGTCCCATGAAACGTTTTTGATTGTCAGTTCGCTTTGGGTAATCGCGGCCATACCGATGAAAGAGCCGACCTCAATCATGTCCGGCAAAATCGTATGCGTGGCTCCGTGCAGTTCAGACACCCCTGTGATTTTCAGGAGGTTGGACCCGATTCCGTCAATTTTTGCCCCCATATTCACAAGCAGGCGGCAAAGTTGCTGGACATACGGCTCGCAGGCGGCATTGTAGATAGTAGTCTGTCCCGGTGAAAGGACTGCGGCCATGACGATATTGGCGGTACCGGTGACCGAGGCCTCGTCCAAAAGCATATAGCAGCCGCGCATCTCCTTGCCGGAAGTAAGATTGTAGGCCTTGCGTGTGGAATCGTAGGCGCACTTGGCCCCGAGCTGCATGAAACCGGCTATGTGCGTATCCACGCGGCGGCGGCCGATCTTGTCGCCACCGGGCTTCGGGAAATATGCCTGGCCGAAACGGGCGAGGAGCGGGCCTGCAATCATGACCGAGCCGCGCAGTTTGGCGCATTGCTGCACAAAGTCCGCGCTCTGTATGTAGAACTCGTTTATGCGGTCTGCTGTGAAACTGTAATCTCCCTTGCCGTGCCTCTCGACCGTCACACCCATGGCCCGCAACAGGTCTATCATGTTCTTTATGTCGAGAATCTCCGGAACATTTCCGATTCTTACGGTCTCGGAGGTCAGCAAAGTCGCACACAAAACCTGCAGGGCTTCGTTTTTCGCTCCCTGCGGTTCTATGCTGCCGCTCAGGCGGTGTCCTCCTTCGATTACAAATGAACTCATACGTGTTCAACTTCCGGGTGAAGTTCGATGCCGAAGCGTTCTTTCACCGTATCTATTATCAATTTTTCCAAAGTCAATATGTCTGCAGGCAGGGCCTCGCCGCTGTGGTTCACTATCACCAAAGGCTGCCTGTCGTAGACCGCCGCTCCGCCTATCACCTTGCCCTTCAGTCCGCAACTGTCTATCAGCCACGCGGCAGGGACTTTCACGCTGCCGTCACCGAGCAGAAAATGCGGTGCGTTGCCGTCCGGTGAAACACGGGCAAATTCCTCCGCAGGGATTACCGGATTCTTGAAGAAACTGCCGGCGCTGCCGATTTCATCCGGATCGGGCAACTTGTCCCGGCGTATGGCAATCACTGCATTGCGCACCTGTTCGGGAGTAAGATTTTCAGGGTTGCAGCAGCCCATCGCTTCCAATTTTTCCCTCAACCCGCGATAATCCAGACGCGGTACGGGAACCCTCGAAAGGCGGAAAAGCACCCCCGTGACGATGTAGCGGCCCTTGAACTCCGGCGACTTGAACATCGAGTGGCGGTAGCCGTATCCGCATTCTTCCGGCTTGAAGGACACACGTTTGCGCTCCTGCAAGTCGAAGCAACTGATACCGCTGACCACATCCTTGAACTCGACCCCGTATGCGCCGATATTCTGCACCGCAGCCGCACCGACTTCGCCGGGGATGTTCGAGAGATTCTCCACACCCCACAAGCCGTGCTCGCAGACTTTCCCGACGAACCGGTCGAAATTCACCCCGGCACCTACGGCAACGGGCACATCGTCCATGCCCATGTCGAAATATTTCAGATAGTTGATACGGGAATGAAAGACCGTACCCGGGAAATCCCCGGTAAACAGCAGGTTGCTGCCGCCTCCGATGTGCAGGAAAGGCTTGGGAAGTGCGTCGAAATTGATTGAGGCGAGTTCCTTGACACTATCATATTCCACGAAACACTCGCAGGAAACGTTCATCCTGAAAGTGTTTCGGGTGCTGAGGTCGTGTTTGAACTCTATCTTCATTCGCCCTTGAAGGTGGATTCGAGATAAAGCTCGTCAAGCTGGGTCTGGTCGATTTTGGAAGGAGAGTCTATCATCACATCGCGTCCCTGATTGTTCTTGGGGAAAGCAATGTAGTCGCGTATGGTCTCCTGTCCGCCGAACAGTGCGCAGATGCGGTCGAATCCGAAAGCGAGGCCTCCGTGGGGAGGTGCTCCGTAAGTGAATGCGTTGATGATGAAGCCGAACTTGTACTCGGCCTCCTCCTTGCCTATGCCAAGAACCTCGAACATGCGGCTTTGCATATCCGCATTGTGGATTCTGATGGAACCTCCGCCGAGTTCGGAGCCGTTGAGCACGAAGTCGTAGGCGTTGGCGCATACCTGCTCCAAATCCTCTTTTTTGTCGGAATAGAACAGGCTTTCATGCTCAGGCTTGGGAGCGGTGAAGGGATGGTGCATTGCGTAGAAGCGGCCGTCTTCCTCGCTCCATTCGAGCAAGGGGAAATCCACCACCCAAAGCGGGGCAAAGTCATCGGGCTTGCGCAGTCCAAGCCTGTTGCCCATCTCCAGACGGAGTACGCCGAGCTGGTTCTGGGTCTTGCGCTTGGGTCCGCAGAGCAACAGCAGCAGGTCGCCCTTTCCGGCCTCACAAGCCTCTGCGAGGGCAAGCAACTGTTCAGGAGAGTAGAACTTGTCCACGCTGGACTTCACGCTGCCGTCAGCATTGAGTTTTACGTAAACCAGCCCTTTTGCTCCGACTTGCGGGCGCTTTACCCATTCGGTGAGTTCATCGAGTTGCTTGCGGGTGTATTCGGCGCAAGCGGGAACGGCGATGGCTCCCACATAGGGTGCATCGTCGAAAACCTGGAAACCATGGCCTTTCAGGATGTCGCCGACTTCATGTATGGTCATTCCGAAGCGGATGTCGGGCTTGTCGGAGCCGTACTTGTCCATGGCTTCGTACCAGTTCATGCGTGGAATGGGATTGGGAATGTCCACGCCGAGCACATTCTTGAACATGCGGCGCATCATGCCCTCGAAGGTATTCAGTACATCTTCCTGCTCCACAAAGCTCATCTCGCAGTCTATCTGCGTGAATTCGGGCTGGCGGTCGGCACGAAGGTCCTCATCGCGGAAGCAGCGCACAATCTGGAAATAGCGGTCATAGCCGGCCACCATAAGCAGCTGCTTGAAGGTCTGGGGCGACTGGGGAAGCGCGTAGAAATTGCCGGGATTCATGCGTGAAGGCACGACAAAGTCGCGTGCTCCCTCGGGAGTGGACTTGATGAGGTAGGGAGTCTCTATCTCCATGAAGCCCTGCTCGTCCAGGTAGTTGCGCACCTCATGGGCAAGACGGTGGCGCAGGGCCAGTGCCCTCTGGAGCGGGGGACGGCGCAGGTCAAGATAACGGTATTTTGCCCGAAGATCCTCTCCTCCGTCGCTGTTTTCCTCGATGGTGAAGGGAGGGGTGACGGACGCATTGAGCACACGGATGGACTCAAGCCGGATTTCAATTTCGCCGGTGGGCATCTTGGGATTCTTGCTCGCCCTCTCCACCACCTCTCCGGTGGTCTGGATGACATATTCGCGTCCGAGAGAGGAGGCTGTTTCCACTAATTCTTGTCCGGCATCGGCTTCCACTACCAACTGTGTAATTCCATAACGGTCACGAAGGTCTATAAAGGTCATTCCGCCGAGTTTACGGGATTTCTGCACCCATCCCGCAAGGGTAACTTTCTTTCCTGCATCGGAGAGCCTGAGCTCGCCGCAAGTATGAGTTCTGTACATATATGTAGTGCTACTTTGTTTGCGAATCTACAAAGATAGCAAATATTCAAATTTTCCTTACCTTTGCCCGCACATGTACTACGCCTCAAAGAAATTGGAAATAGCGGCAAGTCACAGCCTCGACACCGACCCGCCGACCAAGTGTTCGCGTCTGCACGGACATAATTATTCCGTGGAAATTTTCTGCCGCGCCGAAAGGCTCGACAAAAACGGGATGGTCACGGATTTCGGCCTCATGAAATCGCGCGTGTTCGATGAACTGGACCACAAGAACCTCAACGAGGTGCTGCCTTTCAACCCGACCTCCGAGAATATTGCCGAATGGATATGTTCCCGCGTGCCCAACTGCTACAAGGTCAGCGTCAGGGAAACGGGCAATAATTTGGCCGTATATGTCAAGGATTATGTTCCCGGCGACCTTTGATGAGGACCCGGACACGATAAACGATTGAGCAATGATCAGCGAAGAACAGGCAAAGAAAGACATACGGGAACTTCTGGAATACATAGGCGAGGACCCGGCAAGAACCGGGCTGAAAGACACGCCGGACCGTATGCTGAGGATGTTCAAGGAAATTTTCCGGGGCTATGACCCGGCACAGAAACCGGAAATAACCACTTTTCCCAACGGACAGGACGGAATAATCTACGATGACATGGTCGTTGATTCGGGCACTTTCTACTCCATTTGCGAGCATCACTGCCGCAGTTTCTTCGGAGAATATTATTTCGCTTACCTCCCCAACCCCAAGGGCCGCATACTCGGACTGTCCAAGATAGCCCGCGCCGTGGACTACTGCGCATCGCGGCTGCAGGTTCAGGAAAGGCTGGTACATGACGTGGTGGAAATGCTGACGGAGGTACTCGGGACCGAAAACCCTCCCCGGGGAATGGCCCTGATGATGCGGGGAAGGCATCTTTGCAAGGAAGCGAGGGGCGCACGCAAATCCGGCATTATGACCACCACCTGCCTGACCGGGGCATTCAGGACCAACCCGAAAGTCCGCAGCGAATTCCTTGCGTACATACCCGAATCAAAGCTCTGACACCATGTACAAGGTCAAGAAAACGATGGAGATACCTGCCGCCCACAGCCTGCATTTCAGCGCAAGCGGAGTGGACGAGCCCATGCACGGTCACAATTGGAAAATCACCGTCTATTGCTGCAGCGAGGAACTTGACGAGGACGGCATGGTGGTGAATTTCCTGGATATAGAGGCGAAGGTACACGATGTTCTGGACCACCGCGACCTCGGGGAAATACTCCCCTGCAATCCCACGGCCGAGAACCTTGCACGTTGGGTCTGTGAGCGCGTTCCCAAATGCTACCGCGTGGACGTGGAGGAATATTCCGGGGCTGAAGCGAGTTATGAGATATAAAAAAAGGCGCTGCCATATCACATGGGAACGCCCTACAAATATATCAAACCGTTGAGCGGAAAACGGGACTCGGACCCGCGACCTCAACCTTGGCAAGGTTGCGCTCTACCAACTGAGCTATTTCCGCGTTGGGACTGCAAATATACGAACAAAAAATAAAACTGCAAATTTTCTTCGCAAGTATTGCACCCAAATTTTCGTGAGGCTCCAAAAACTCGGATTAAAGGTCCGGCACATCCGCGCAAAAACCGAAGCACGGTGGCACCGATGCAGAACCTTACGCCTCCAATAAACGGGTCAGCCGGACAAAATCCTCGACGCCGAGCCTTTCCGCACGAAGGTCAAAGACTGGATCCGAACTGTCGAAGCCTTCCGGCAGGAGCGGCTTCAGCGCATTCCGCAGGGTCTTGCGCCTCTGGTTGAACGCCGTCTTGACCACGGCACGGAAGCGTGACTCATCGCAATCCAGGCTCGTCCTGCCATTACGTTTCAACCTGATGACGGCAGAACGCACTTTCGGCGGCGGAGCGAATGCACCCGGCTCGACGCTCATAATGTACTCTATGTCATACCAGGCCTGCAACAGCACCGACAAGATACCGTAGGTGCGGCTGCCGGGCTTTTCCGCAATGCGGTCCGCCACCTCTTTCTGCACCATGCACACCACCTCCGGCACCCTGTCCCTGTCGTCCAATATCTTGAAAAATATCTGCGAGGAGATATTGTAGGGCAGATTGCCTATGATCCTGTAGCTGCCGGAGAAGAGATTGCGCATGTCAAGTTTCAGGTAATCAGCCTGATACAGCCGCCCCTGCATTCCCGGAAAATGCGTCAGCAGATAATCCACGGACTCTGAATCCAGTTCCACCAGTTTAAGGTCTATGTCGGGGCGTTCGAGCAGATATTGCGTCAGCACACCCATGCCCGGACCGATTTCCAGTACGTCCCGGACACCATCTGCACCCAATGCCGCCACTATGCCCCGTGCGACCCGAAGATCCGTCAGGAAGTGCTGTCCCAGGGACTTTTTTGCCCTAACGTCCATTATGCAAGTTTCTCTACAAGGTTAGCGGCCAGTTCCATAAACGCCACTCCATCGGGGCTTGAACCGAGTGCGGCAGGTTCACCGCTGTCTCCGCACTCGCGTATGCTCTGCACGAGAGGTATACGCCCGAGCACGTCCACACCGAACTCCTCCGCGAGCTTTACGCCGCCGTCCTTGCCGAAAATGTAATATTTCTCGTCAGGATGCTCCGCCGGAGTGAACCACGCCATGTTCTCGACCAGACCGTAGACCGGTTTGTTCACGTTGTCGTTACGGAACATGTTGATTCCCTTCTCCACGTCGGCAAGCGCTACCGCCTGGGGTGTCGTGACGATTATGGCCCCGTCCACAGGTATGTCATGAACAAGGCTGATGTGTATGTCGCCCGTTCCGGGAGGCAGGTCGAGCAGCAGGAAGTCCAGTTCTCCCCACTTGACCTGCAACACCATTTGTTTCAATGCATTGCAAGCCATGGGACCGCGCCAGATCAAGGCCTGGCCTTTCTCGGCGAAATAGCCTATGGACATCCATTCCACGCCGTACTTGACGAGGGGCAGAATCAGTTCCTGTCCGTTCTCTTCCTCCGCCATGGGGGAAAGTCCCTCCGTGCCGGTCATAGTGGGTATGGACGGCCCGTAAACGTCGGCATCGGCCAGTCCCACCTTGTATCCGGAACGCGCAAGGGCACAGGCAAGATTGACAGCGACCGTGGACTTGCCCACGCCGCCCTTGCCCGAGGCTACGGCAATTATGTGCTTGATCCCGGCAAGCTGCTCCACCCCGAGGTCATTCACCGTCTTCTTTTTCGGCTTGTTGTCCTCGATTACCTTGGTGCGGACCTCGGACTGCACGTCCGAAGGCAGATGCCGCACGAGCGAGGCCCTTGCACTGCCTATCAGGTACTCCGCAAGCGGATCGCGCCGTTTCGGAAAACCAAGGGTGACCACCACTCGTCCGTCCTCGACGGCAATGTCGTCCACCATTCCGAGTTCAACTATATTCCTGTCCTGCTTTGCGGGATGTTGCACCTCGCTCAGGGCTGCCAGTATCGTATCCTTATCTATCATTTTACTATATCCATCTCATCGAGCAGGTAGCCGGCTCCGCCGAATTTATCCATCATCATGAGGCAATAGCGTATATCCACGGCTATGCACCTCTGGAGTTCGGGTTCAAAAATGACGTCGCCGCTCATAGCCTCCCAGTTGCCGTCGAAAGCGAGTCCTACCAAATTGCCGTCGGCATCCATTACGGGGCTGCCGGAATTGCCTCCCGTGATGTCGAGATTGCTGAGGAAGCAGGTGACAAGTTCACCGTCAGCGTTGGCATACTGGCCATAGTCGCCGCTATAATAGATTTCCTTCAGTTTCTCGGGTACCCTGAACTCATATACGCCCGGCTTTTCCTTCTCGATTACGCCCTTGAGCGTAGTGTAGTGCTTGTAAACCACACCATCGCGAGGCTCATAGCCCTTGACCGTACCATAAGTCAGGCGGCAGGTCATGTTGGCATCGGGGTACAGATCTTCTCCGGAATTCCACTCCATAAGGGCTGCAGCATACTTGCGTGCCAGCTCGTCGAAACCGTTGTCGAAGTCCGCGCGGGCAGAGGCCAGCTGCATACTCTTTCCGAACACCTTGTGGGCAAACTGCTTGGCGGGATCCTCCTCCAGGTCTACACCGGCGGCCTTTGCAGCTTCCAGCTTCTCGAGTGAGGTATAGGCACTTTCATCGAACATCTTTTCAACAGCTTCCACGCTGACACCGTCTACCTTGTCGCCTTCCTTTACATTTGCAAGGTAGAATTCGGTCACTGCAATCGCAGCCTTGCGGTCCACATCAGCATTGTAGTTCTTGTAGCCACGCTCGGAGCCACGGGTCAGCGAAAGCAGCTCGATTCTCATCAGGGTCTCGGACAGGAGGGTAAGAGCCTCGGTGTACGGCTGGCGTTCTGCTACGCAGGCTGCAATTTCCTCTATTGCGCCGGCATATTTCTTCTTGCGGGCGTTCTTGGCATCAATCCACTGCTCGAGCTGGGCTTCTTTTTCTTTCTGCCTCTCAATTACCTGAAGTTTGGCGAAAGCTTCTTCCATGCCCTGCCACTTCTTCCAGCCGTTCGATGACGATGCATACTTGCTTGCATATTGCAGGCTGATTTTCTCGTCAGCGCGCATTTCTGCCCAAAGCACCTCCTGACGCACCGTGCGGGCATCTATCCTTATGCGGTTGGTCGCAAGCATGGATTCGAGCTGGGCAGCGGTCTGATACCTCTGAGTGCTGCCGGGATAGCCCATGACCATCACGAAATCGCCCTCGTCCACACCTTTCAGCGAAATGCTGAGGAAGCGGCGGGGCTCAAAAGGTACATTGTCCTCGGAATAGTCGGCAGGCTCATTGTTCTTGTCGGCATACACGCGGAACATGGAGAAGTCGCAGGTGTGCCTCGGCCACATCCAGTTGTCCGTATCGCCGCCGAACTTGCCTGACGCTGCAGGAGGAGCGCCCACAAAACGCACGTCGCGGTATATTTTGCTGACTACAATGTAGTACACGTTCTCGTTGAAGAAGCTGACAAGTTCCACCCTGCAGCCGGGATGATTTTCCTTGGCCTTGGCAAGCAGTTTTTCGCGGGCATCCTCGGTCTTGGCCTTGTCCGTAACATCCTCCATGCTCTGCAGGAACTTCACGGTAAGTCCGGGAACCGGCAGTTCCTCGCCTATGGCCTCTGCCCAGAAACCGTCTTCAAGGTAGTTGTGTTCCTCGGTCGAGAGGGACTGGATATAGCTGTAACCGCAATGGTGGTTGGTTATCAGCAATCCTTTGTCGGATATTATCTCTCCGGTGCATCCGCCGCCGAACTGAACTATCGCGTCCTTTATGGACGAGTTGTTCACGCTGTAAATCTGTTCCGGCGTGAGGCGGGAGCCGAGATTGTGCATGGTCCCGGCGTTGATTTTCTCCAAAAGGGGAAGCAGCCACATGCCTTCATCCGCGCGAGTCACGGGACAAAGCAGCAACAGGGCGCAGCTAAGACTGAAGATTACTTTTCTCATATATCAAATAATTTTGGTTCCAATTCTTTGGGGTGGAACGAGCGCCGATGCTCAGGCGTGTAGCCGAACTCGCGGACAGCCCGTATGTGTTCCGCCGTAGGATACCCCATATTGTGTTCCCAGCCGTACTGGGGATATTTTCGCGCAAGCTCACGCATATGCTCATCGCGATATGTCTTTGCAAGCACTGATGCAGCAGCAATGTCGGCATACTTGGCATCACCTCCGACCACGGTCTCGAAGGGAATGCCGTCGCAAGGCCTGAAACGGTTGCCGTCCACCAGCAGGAAATCGGGCGTGATTTCCAATTTGCGCACCGCACGGTGCATGGCTTCGATGGAGGCCGCAAGTATATTCAGCCTGTCGATTTCCTCCGCACTCACGCTCGCCACGGCCCATGCAAGGGCTTCCTTCTCTATAATCTCCCTCAGGATGTCGCGATTCCTTGCCGTCATCTGCTTGGAGTCATTCAGCAGCGGATGGCTGAAATCCGGCGGCAGGATCACGGCTGCCGCGAACACAGGACCTGCAAGAGGACCGCGGCCGGCTTCATCACAACCGGCTTCTGTCAGTTCCGGACATTTGCGGGACGGGAGGTGGATAATCTTGCGCATTGGGGGCAAAGGTAGTCATTTTTGGTATTCAACAAAGGTGTAAAATAATCCGGGAGACCTTTAAAAACAAACGAAAATCTTAAAATTCATAAAAACACGACTGCATATTTTCCGAAAACCGGGTTTAAGATTGTTGAAATCGGGGCTTATCTTCACTTTTGGGTTATGCGCATCGAGACAATATATAATGAGTTTTGCAGGATGCTCGAGGAAGACAAAATCTACAGACGTATGGACCTCGGGTATGTGGATATATGCAGGATGCTGAAAGTGGCGCCTGCGGAACTGGACCAGATTCTAATGAACGAATTGGGGATGACCGGTGATGAAATCCTCGCCAAATTCCGCGAGCCTATAATCTGAACGGCATCTGTCACAAAATCTTTTCCGGAAAGCGGTCTAAGAACCGTTTTCCGTTTTTTTCGGCAAACCCATCAATATTTGAACGAGTTTTATTAGATTTGTGAGTTGCGCATTCGTGTGTAACGAAACAAAAACAGCAAACTATATAATAACCAATCAGTATGAAAGAATACACGACCAAAGACATCCGCAACGTGGTCCTTCTCGGAGCTACAAAGTCCGGCAAGACCACGTTGTCTGAAGCCATGCTCTATGAGGGCAAAGTAATCGACAGACGTGGAAGCGTAGAAGAGAAGAACACCGTGTCCGACAATTCGGAACTCGAAAAGCTCAACCAGCGCTCAATCTATGCTACTCCTCTGTATGCCGAGTTCCTCGGAGCAAAAGTCAATGTAATCGACACTCCGGGTTCAGATGACTTCATTGGCGGCACTTATGCAGCCGTAAAGGTCAGCGAGACCGGAATCATGATAATAAATGCCCAGCAGGGTATCGAGGTCGGAACCGAGAATATCATGCGCATGGCAAAGAGCCAGGAACTGCCTCTCATATTTGCAGTGAACCAGCTTGATTCGGAAAAGGCCGACTGGGATGCAGTGCAGTTATCCATCGCCGAAACCGTAGGCAGCAAGGCCGTGTATGTGCAGTTCCCCGTGAACCCCGGCCCCTCATTCGACGGATTCGTAGACGTTCTGATGATGAAGTATTACCACTTCAAGGATCACAACGGAACCCGCGAGGACCTCGAAATTCCCGAGCACCTGATGGAAAAGGCAAAGGCGTATCGCGAGAAGCTCATCGACAAGGCAGCCGAATATGACGATACCCTCATGGAGAAATACTTTGAGACAGGAAACCTCACCGAGGACGAAATCCGCAAGGGCCTCAACCTCGGCATCATCGCAGGCGACGCACATCCCGTATTCTGCGTGAGTGCGAAGAGGGACATCGGCACCAAGCGCCTGCTCGAATTCACCAAGAACGTGGCTCCCGCCCCCAAGTGCGACCCCAACGGCCCCGCATCGCTGTTCATCTACAAGAACGAAGTCGAACCTCACGTAGGAGAAGTATCATTCTTCAAGGTTATGAGCGGTTCCATTTCTTCCGGATTGGACCTCGAAGATCCCGTAAGCGGCAACAAGGAACGCCTGTCCGCAGTATATGCAGTGGCAGGATTCAAGAAAGAGGCAGTCACCACACTCAACGCCGGAGACCTCGGATGTACGGTCAAGCTCAAGAACGGCAAGAGCAATATCACCCTCTCTGCTCCCGAATCCAACCTCAACTGGGAGAAGATAGTCTACCCCGCTCCTAAATACCGTTGCGCAATCAAGGCCAAAGTACAGCAGGACGAGCAGAAACTCGGCGATGCACTGAAGAAGATTTCCGCAAGCGACCCCACCGTTGTGGTTGAATACTCAAAGGAACTTCGCCAGACCATACTCAGCGGCAACGGAGAGCAGCATATCAACATAGTGAAATGGCAGCTGAACAACGAGTACAAGCTTGATGTTGAACTGTTCGCCCCGAAGATTCCCTACCGCGAGACCATCACGAAGGTGGCAACCGCAACCTACCGCCACAAGAAGCAGTCCGGCGGTGCCGGTCAGTTCGGTGAGGTTACCATGCTCATCTGCCCTTACGAGGAGGGAACGGAAGCACCGAAGACCTTCAAGATCAACGGCAAGGACCAGGTTATGAATATCAAGACCGCCGAGTCGTACGACCTCGAATGGGGCGGAAAGTTGGAATTCTACAACTGCGTTGTCGGAGGTGCCATCGATGCCCGTTTCATGCCCGCAATCCTCAAGGGTATCAACGAAAAGATGACCGAAGGCCCGCTCACCGGTTCATACGCACGGGATATACGCGTGTACGTATTTGACGGAAAGATGCACCCGGTAGACTCCAACGAAATCTCCTTCGTCCTCGCTGCACGCAATGCCTTCAAGGAGGCTTTCCGCAATGCAGGACCCAAGATTATGGAGCCTATCTACAATGTAGAAGTTATGACTCCCGCAGAGTATCAGGGCGCGGTGATGTCCCACCTCCAGAACATCCGCGGTGTCCTCGGCGACATGGGCGCAGACAAGGGATTCTCCATCCTCAAGGCCCGCGTGCCTCTTGCTGAACTGTACCGCTATTCGACTACTTTGAGCTCGCTTACCTCAGGTTCAGCGACATTCACGATGGAATTTGCCGACTACCAGCCGGTTCCCGCTGATGTCCAGGCCAAGCTGCTTGCTGATTATGCAGCAGCCGAGGCAGCAGAAGCGTAAAGAAAAGTCCATACAAGAAAAGGGCGACCCCGACGGGCCGCCTTTTTTCGTAATCATTGGAGTTCAAATGTGACTTTTCCCCGGACATCATCTGCCGCTGCGGCTATATAAATGTCGAATTTGCCCGGCTCGGCCACCCATTCGTGTTTGTCGGGATCGAAGAAACAGAGCTCATCTTTCCCTATGGTGAATGTCACCAAAGTGCTCTCGCCGGGGGAAAGTTCCACTTTTTTGAATCCCTTGAGTTCTTTCAGAGGGCGCGGCAAAGAGGATTTCCTGTCACCGATGTACATCTGCACAATCTCCCGGCCTTTGCGGGAACCTGTATTCTTTACCTCAACACTTACCGTAACCGTCTCGTCCGATCCCATCACCTTGCGGTCAAGCACAGGCTCGCCGTATTCGAAAGTGGTGTAACTCAAGCCGTGCCCGAAGGCGAACAGAGGCTTGGTTTTCTTCTGAGAATCGGTCCATCTGTAACCGATATTGAGCCCTTCCTTGTACTCGACATTTACAGTGTCCCTGACCCGCTCTGCCACATAGTCCCCGAAAATGTGTGCAGGGACATCCTCGAGTCTCGCAGGGAAGGTGAACGGGAGTTTGCCGGAAGGGTTCACGTCGCCTGACAGCACATCGGCTATGGCATGTCCGGCCTCAGAACCGATATACCACGCCTGAAGTATTGCAGGTACGCTGTCGACCCACGGCATAGCCACGGCATTTCCCGAAATATTCACAACCACAAGGCGGTCAGTCACGGCGGCAAGAGCCTTGATGACCTCGTCCTGCCCGTAAGGAAGATCGAGGGATACCCTGTCAGAATCCTCGCAATCCTGCTGCGCACTTTTGTTCAGTCCTCCGACAAATATCACATAATCCGCATCTTTTGCCTGCTCTACCGCATCGGCTATCAACTGGGAGGCAGAGCGGTTTTCGCTAAGATCCTGACCGGTGGTGACACCATTGTATTCCCCGGAAACATCTCCCACATAGCCTCTTTCATATACCACTTCTACCTTGTCTCCTGCCATTTCACGGATACCCTCCAAAGGAGAAATCTCCCGCTGTACTTTCAAGGACGAACTTCCGCCGCCGACTGTCATCATTTTAATGGCATTCTCGCCTACGACCAGGATTTTCCTGGCATTGTCAATGTCCATAGGCAGAAGTTCCCCCTCGTTCTTGAGAAGGACTATCCCCTCGCCTCCTATCTGCCTTGCAGCCGCATAGTGAGCCTCCGAGCACATGCTTCCGGGAGGTTTGCCGCTTGCCATAGAGGTGCGGAATATGAGTTTCAGAACCCTGCGTACCTTGGCATCCAATTCCTCGGTGCCTACCTGACCGCTGCGTATCCTCTCAAGGTAAGGATGAGCAAGGTAATAACTGTCGTATGCGTTACTGCTGCCCCTCCTCAGGCCGTCAGTCCAGCTGCCGAACTCCATGTCGAGTCCGTTGCTGATAGCCTCGTCGGTATCATGCGTGCCGCCCCAATCGGAGATGACCACCCCGTCATAACCCCATTCACTGCGAAGTATGTCCTGAAGGGTGTATCCATTATGGCAGCAATGCTGGTTTCTGTACAGATTGTAGGAACCCATGATAGCCCACGCGCCACCCTCTTGCACGGCTGCCTTGAAAGCAGGAAGATAGATTTCGTAGAGCGTGCGGTCATCGACGATTACATTGGTGTTGTGCCTGTTGACTTCATGATTGTTGAGAGCAAAATGCTTCACGCAGGCAGCCACCCCGTTTGACTGCACTCCCTGTACATACGGGACAACCATACGGGAGGCAAGATACGGGTCTTCTCCCATATACTCGAAATTGCGTCCGTTGAGCGGGGTGCGATAAATATTCACTCCCGGGCCAAGAAGAACCGACTTGTTCCTATAGCGGGCTTCCTCTCCGATACTTTTTCCGTAGAGTTTTGCCATGTCCGGGTTCCATGTGGCGGCAAGACAGGTGAGAGAAGGAAACGCCACGCAGGAATCGTTTGTCCATCCGGCCTGATCCCACTCATCCCAAAGGACTTCCGGGCGTATGCCGTGCGGACCGTCTGTAGTCCATACTTCCGGGATGCCGAGCCTCTTGACTCCCGGAGAACTGAATTTGGACTGTGCGTGGATTATGGCTATCTTCTCCTCAAGAGTCATGCGGCCGAGTGCGTCCTCCACACGCTCGTCAATGGGTTTTGTCTCGTCAAGATAAACCGGCGTCTGGGCAAAGAGAGAGACGGAGGCCAGAATGATTCCGGTAAAAATACTTATCAGTTTCATACTATTCAAGGTTTTCCGCTTATATCGGCGGAGCCATTAATATGTTATTCAGTCATATCTTGTTTGGCTCCGCCGGAACTTCCGGGTGACTCCTGCTATTCGACTATATCAACATAGAGGACGGCCCCTGTCATCACCATGTTGTCGCCACTGGTATCGACTTCGGTGTTCGTCAAATCGACGGTGAAGCGATAGGCAACTCCTTCTTCAAGGGTGACTCCATCAGCCAGATTTATGTTACCGTCTGATTCTCCTATGGTAACGAGAGGGCTCGTGGTGGAGATTGTGCCTCCTCCGAATTCACCGCCCCAGCTCTTCTGGTGGAAGAATTTGAAGTTGATCTCATCCGTTGTGAGCTGTGTACCTGCCACAAGGGTGATCTGATGGATACCTGTCTCCATCTGGGCAAGGCACAGTCCTCCTGTTTCAGGATCCCACGAGGCACCCTGGGCAGTTGTAGGCTTGCCTACACAAGTGCTGCCTATGAGCCATACGGCTCCGGATCCGTCCTCGTTGAGAGTGGCGTATTCAGTCTGGCTCTGCATCGTCTCGAACTTGAAAAACAGGTTGTTGAAGTCTACGGTAACCTTATAGAGCCCGTCAACAGGCAGGAATTTGTATGTACCGCTGTCGTCAACTGTTTCTATGAAGTCCGGATCTATGGTCCAGCCGCTGAATCCGGGATCATATCCGGAAATCTGAAATTCTTCGTTCTGGGTAAGGCTCACCACGGCCTCATAAAGACCGGCAGAAGACATCGATGCTGCCACACCGTTGACATATATAGTCAGGAATGGAGCCGCCTCGAATGAGTATGTGTTGAAAGATATTGTATATCCGTCAACGCTGTTGGAGAACGGTATTTCAGTTTCCGCATCCACAGCAACGGCACTTCCGTCCCAACCGAAAGTGATCACCTTGTCAGTTCCTTCGATAGGAGAGGAGGTGATAATGGCATCGCACTGCGCAGGGAAATCCCCCGTAACCGCATATTCGTAGTCCTCTCCCGTGCTTAGCATCGTGTACTCATCCCCGTCCGAAGTGGTAAGAGTGAGGTAATCGAATACGGGACGGATGATAGACACCATTACAGTATCACGGGTTATTGCCTGACCGACATTCTGGCCCACGAACACAAGGGATGCATTTCCGTTCGGGATATTGGCCATGAACGGAACTTCAAGGACTCCGTCATACGTCCCGTTCTCAGTAGTCCTTATGGTAGTGTCGCTGACCATGTCCAGATCAAAGTACAGTTGGGCCTTGAGTGTGGAAAGATCGAAGTCCTCGTCGCTTATCGTAACGGAAAATGCGACTTTCCCTCCCATGTATGCCGACTCGCTGTAAGACTCGACTGAAAGTTCCGGACCGACTTCTGCGAAGACATATACAAACTCTTTCTGGCAGGAGAACAGAGCAGCCGCACCTACAATGAACACTATGGTTGATATTATGATATTTTTCATTTCCTGATGTTTTTTAACATATTCTATTCTTCCTGCCACAGCAGTGAAACCAAAGAAGCGGCTGGCACTTCATATCGCACTGTATGGGCGTCGGTAGAGAAAACAAAACTCTGGCTTTCGGACGCCTTGCTGACTATGATTACCCCTATTGACCCGTCAGGATTCTCGAAAGCGAGATAATCTATGTCATCGGCCACGAACCCGGATGTGCCGATACGGACGGCACCCGGTTTCACTACCATGGAGGCATGGGCTATCTGGTAGTAATGTGTCTTGTAGTCGATGGTCTTGTAATCGGATGACGATATGTCCGCAGCACCGTAGCAGCTCTTGCACGAGCCGGAAGCCGGGCTGTAAGGCCCCTTCTTGTCATCGAGCATCAGATTCCATAAAGTGACTCCCTTACCCATTCTCGACAGGGTGCCGATAAATATGCTCTGGAAGTCATTGACAAGGCAGGACTCGAAATTATAGTTCCACTCTCCGATAGAGGCCTCCGTGAAATAGATATCCTTATCCGGATACGCATTGGCGATCTGGTCCAGTTCCGAAACATCTCCCCCGTAGTTGTGCCAGGCGGAGCCGGCCACATACTGAGAGGCTTCGGAATCTGCGTAGATGTTCAGTGGATAGTCCTCCTGATCAGAAATATCGTCATAGTTGTAATTGTGGTCGAATACCAAAATCTTTGTATCAAGACCGGCCTGCTCGAGTGCCGGGCCCAAGCCTTGTTTGATGAAATCCCGCTGTTGGGCCCAGTCCATATACATGGACATGGAATTTCCTTTGTTCAGAGGCTCGTTTTGAGGTGTGACAGCGTAGACGTCGAAGCCCTGTTCCTCCATGTAACTGATCCACTTGGCGAAATACTCTCCATACATCTGGTAACATTCCTCCTTCAAAGATGCACTTGTCCATGACGCGGACTCCTTCATCCAAATCGGGGCAGACCAGGGTGACCCGATGATCTTGACATCCGGGTTGATGGCATAGATTTCTTTAAGCACCGGTATGAGGTAGGTCAGGTCATCCTCATGGGGAGCGAAATACTGGAGCGGGTCATCTGACGGTCCTTCAGTATCGCACCATGTAAACTCTTCACCGCTCGCAGGGAAGTCGGAAGCTCCTATGGAAACGCGGATGAGGCTGGAGCCGAAACCGTCCTCCTTGTCGAATACCTTTGTCAGGAAGGCAGTCCTGTCCTCTTGGGTCATCTGCATGAGGTTATAACTAGTGGCCCCGGTTATCGCTGCACCGAATCCGTCCACGGTCTGGTATCTCTGTCCCGTGTCGATGTTTACGACATATGGAGACATGCTCCCCGGGGAGCCGAAATCGAATCCCTCTGCCTTGAACAAATTCCCTTTGTCAGCAGTAGTGACCCATGCCCTCACATCGCCTGTCACTTCCTGCTCCCCGGAGCCGTTCCCATTTATATCCTCATCGGTGATACCCGCAGAGTCGCACGAATTTAACATCACCACGACTGCCGCCATGCTCCATAATTTCATGTAACGATTATTCATATCTGTCATTTTTAATAACCAGGGTTCTGTTCGAGATTAGGGTTGTTGTCCATCTGGGTTGTAGGTACAGGCATGAGGATGGTTTCGTCCGTGAGAGCGTACCTTGTCTGCCAATATGAGTCCTCTAAAGGCATTGCATCATGCACTTCCTTGGCTCTGTCGTGACGCACAAGATCAAAGAAACGGAAGCCCTCGAATGCGAGTTCGAGCCTGCGCTCGTGCAGGATGGCATCTATCATGGCATCCTCACTTGAAGGCACCTGGATAGAGCCCAGCCCGGCCCTTGTCCGTATCCTGTTGACATATTCCGTAGCGCCGCTATAGTCTCCCAACATCGCAAGAGCTTCGGCATGCAGGAGATAAATCTCGCCCAGACGCATTAGAATGATACTGGAGGCGTTTGTAGGGCATTTATGCATAAAGGCATATTCGTCAGATGGATAGTAGTTGCTCCAGGTGCATTCATCCCAGATAATGCTGGCGTTCATCCTTACTTCATCGCCCTCTGCCTCGTAGGCCTCTATGAGACTACGTGAAGGGGTGATCCATTTTGCCCAGGTGAAACTGTCATCGGGACTGTAGGCATTGCGGTGGAACATCATCCACACCCAGTTTCCGCTGCTTCGTGACCACGTCACCTCGAAAATAGACTCGGAGGAGTGCCTGTAGGCATCAGTGTCATCATATCCCCAGAGATCAGCGTAGTTGTCTACAAGAGTATAGCCCAGGTTTTCCACTGCCGTACAATGTTCAGCCACCTTCTGCCAGTCCCGGCGTGACTTTTCAGCATATACCCTTGCCAGCATACCGTTGGCGAATCCCTTGGAGAACTGGTATTTGTTCGTAGCATCAGGCTCCGGGGCATACTCGCAGGCATACTCCAGATCCTCTATAATCTGGTCATAGACCTCCTCTCTCGAAGTCCTGCTCGGGAAATACGCGTCATAAACCTCCGTGATATTCTCAGCAGTAATGGCTGGAGGTATAGTCGTCACCAACGGGACATCGCCCCACAACTGCGTCATCTGGAACAAATTGAAGGCCCTCCAGCACAGTGCCTCGGACTTCCATTCGTCGTGTTCGGTCTGGGTCATTGAAGTGTCGCTTTCAAGAATGCGGTCAATGTTGCAGATTATCTGGTTGGCATTGCTGACCTGCTCTAAATAGTAAGTCCAGTCCCTTTCTACATTTTTGTTCTCACCATCCACATTGTTGGCTTCGATAGCCACTATCTCCCCGGTGGTCGGAGAGCCGTTGTAGGCATTGTCCGCACGGCACTCGGTATATACAAGCCAGTCCTCGTAGCCGGCCTCCTGTATATTCTTCACATAGCTGTTGTATATCGCATCGCGCAGTCCCAGCATGTCGGCCCGCGTGGAGTACTGGGTTTCCTCGTCTGTCTCGACAGAGACATTACCCTCGTTGTATGACGTTATCGGGTACAAGTCGAGATCGCAGGCAGAAACGGCAAGAAGGCATGCTGCCACAGATATATAAATTGTACTTTTCATTTCAAGTAATATTACTTTGTTAAAAATCCACATTTACTCCGAATGTCACTGTCTTCACATGAGGATATGTACCCCAGTCGATACCCATGTTGGTAGCGCTGGTGTATTGGCTTATTTCAGGATCATATCCCGTATAGTTCGTGAATGTGATCATGTTGTCAAGTGTAATATAAGGCTGGATTCTGGATATGTTGACTCTCTTGAGTTTCGGATGGACAATGTCGTAGGAGATCGTGATATTCCTGATCTTCACATACGATCCGTCCTCTACCCACCTTGTGGAAGCCTTGATGTTGTCCAGTTCGTTGGATTTGGGGATATCCGTAACCTGTCCCGGGACTTTCCAGCGGCGGAGAACATCAGTGATCTGGTTCGCGCCGTTGTACATGCCGACCATCTCGATTTTGGAGGCGTTATAGATGTCATTGCCCACAGAACCGGTAATAAGGAAACTGAGGCTCAGGCCCCTCCAACTAATGGTGTTGGTCATTCCGAAGGTAAACCACGGGTTGGCATTGCCGATGTATTGTTTGTCACTGGAGTTAATCTTGCCGTCACCGTTCAAATCTTCGTATATCATCATACCGGTTTCAGGATCTACTCCGAGAGCCTTGTATCCCCAGAACATGGAGAGAGGCTGTCCCGGCGTCATCCTTACCACATACTCACTGAGGGCCTCTGAAGTCTGGGTATAGTAATATACCTGCTGCAGTTCGAGTTTCTCTAACCTGTTACGGTTCATGGAGATATTGAAATCTGTCGTCCAGTGGAGGTTTCTGCGGTTCAGATTTACCGAGGATATGGCGAGTTCCAGACCCCAGTTTGACATCTCACCCTCATTGCGATAGATATTAGGGTAAGGCGACGGGAGAGGCACGCTCATGAGAAGATCCGTGGTGTATTTGTAGTAGCCGTCCAAAGTGAAAGAGAGTTTGTTGTCAAGGACAGCGAAGTCGATACCGACATTGGTCTGCGTGGTGGTTTCCCAAGTAAGATCTTTGTTTCCTATGTTGGAGTTGGAGCCTACTGTCGGTGTCGATTCGGCGTATTCGGAATCTGTCCAGTCGTAATAGTTCGTATCGTAAACCTGCACCCAGGCGTAGTCATCCAAGCCTGCCTGGTTTCCTGACTGCCCCCAGCCTGCACGCAGTTTCAGTTCGCTGAGCCAGGATACATCCCTCAGCCAAGGTTCAGAAGACAGACGCCACGCAACTGACACTGAAGGAAAGTATCCCCACTTGTGCCCCGGGGCAAGTTTTGAAGATCCGTCCGCGCGGAAGTTGGTGGTGATATAGTACTTGCTGTCGAAATTATATGAAACACGGGCCAGATATGACATTATAGCCCACTCGGAATATCCCTGTGACTGTCCGCGGAGTCCTCCCCTGTTTCCTCCGTTGAGTCCCCAGATTGCATTGTCATAGTCAGAAGAGAAGTAACTCCGGGAGCCACTGAGATTTTCCCAGCGGGAAGTGGTGGCAGAAGTTCCTCCCATTGCCTCGAAATTATGCTTTCCTCCCCATGTGGTGTTGTAGGTAAGGATATTGTCATACACCATCCTCAAATCATCACTTCTGGTGGATGAAGCAGTACCGTGCTGGGTGCGTCCGTAAGATGTGTGGATAGGATCCAGAAACTCGTAGGAGTGTTCCCAACGGCGATCCATAGTCACCGTGGATTTGAAGTTGAGGTCCCGGTGAAATTTGATTGTAGCGTAGCCGGTGAGGATAAGACGATCTGTCTGTGTGTAGTTGTTTTCGGTTCTCGCAATATTCTCGGCCGGGGTCGTGAGGTTGGCTCCATAAAAATTGGTCCAGTAGTAGTCAGGGTTGTCCTCGTCCCACACCTTTGCGTATGTAGGAGTGTTGATCACCGAAAGCACTACACCGGCACGGTTGGAACCCGTTCCTGAGATGATACCGTTGCTCTTGTAGGAAGAATATGCTACACTCGACCCTACTGATATCCATTTAAAGAGATCTGAATCGATGCTTGCTTTGATGTTGTACCTCTTGTTGTAGGCAACACGGATGACACCCTGCTCATCGGTGTAGCCGCCGCTGATATAGTAACGGAGTTTGTCGGTTCCGTTGGATACGGACAACTGGTAATTCTGGGTGACACCGGTATTGTAGGTATAGTCAAACCAGTCTGTTTCGTCCTTAAGTCCGTCCGGCAGAGTAACCGCACCGATTTCATCCATGAGTTCCTTGTATTGGGCGACATTCAGAACATCATATGTCTTGGTCACATTGGAGAGACCTACATAACTGCTGAAATTGATCTGCGGCCCTTGGCTCACCTTGCCCTGTTTGGTGGTAATTAGGACGACTCCGTTTGCGGAGCGCGAACCATATATGGCAGCAGACGAGGCATCTTTCAGGATGGTCATGCTCTCGATGTCATTAGGAGAGAGATACGCTATCGCATAGTTTCCTTCTCCGACAGGAACACCGTCTACCACATACAGAGGGTCATTGCTGGAAGCGATAGAGGATGCACCCCTGATCCTTACAGTCATACCTGACCCGGGAAGGCCGCTTGTCTGCTGTACCTGCACACCGGCCACTTTACCTTGGATGAATCCGGAAGTCTCAGTGATGGGACGAAGGGTAATGTCATCTGTAGAAACAACTGAAACGGCTGTAGTGAGATCCTGTTTTCTTACTGTACCGTAACCTATCACAACCACTTCATCCAGCATACTGAAGTCTTCTTCAAGGACGACATTGTAAATCCCGCCTCCGATGACAGTTATCGTCGTAGCTTTGTATCCTAACGAGGATATTTCCAGGACTGTATTGTCAGGGACTTCGATACTGAAACGGCCGTCGATATCGGTAGTGACTCCGTTCAAGGTGCCGCTCTGGATGATACCGGCTCCTATTACAGGCTGGCCGGAAACATCGGTTACTGTTCCGCTTACAGGTCCGGTTGCACGTTCAGATGTTTTGCGGTTTTGGTCCTGAACCTCCGGAGAGATTACGATGTAGTTGCCTTCAAGTCTGCCGGAAAATCCGGTGCCGGCAAGAATATCCTTGACGACATCCATGACTTCGGCATTCTCATAATCAAGATACACCTCTTTTGTGACATCAAGGCCTGCTGTATTGTACGCAAATCTCAGCTCCGTCATGGCTTCGATTCTTCCGAAAGCCTGCCTGATAGTCATACTTTCCCCGCTGAAAGAGATGGTTTGCGCCGAAAGCATGAGACAACAGGACAGCAAACCTGCATACAGCATGGCGATTTTCTTTGGAAATAGATTCATAAAGCTGCCTTTATTAGTTAGTGGTTATTAAAACGACATAAAGACAGGCAAAACAATCCTTACCCCCAAAGGAAACCGAAATTATCGGATAATTATGACATCATCATAGAACGATATTTCCATTTCAGGGATGACCCCGCTGATAATGCGGAGGGCATTTTCCAAGGTCTCATCATTTTTAAAGTGTACGACTATTCTGACATCGTCATATTTGTCCGTGAAGAGCTCTATGCGTTTTCCGTAGAATCTTTCGAGCATTCTGATGACTGTCGACAGCGGTTTTTCGTTGATCATGAAACCACCGTCAATCCACGACCTGAATTCATCCGGATTGATATCCTTGCAAATTTTCACACTTTCCCCTGTAGTAGAGTAAATCAGCTGTTCCTTTGGCGCGAGAGTGTATTTCGGTTTGCCGGGAATATCCACCTCCACGGCTCCGGTCTCAAGCGTTACAATAAATTCGTCATTGTCAGCATAGCCCGAGAGGTCGAATGAGGTACCGAGGACTTCAAGTGAAATGTTTCCGGAATGCACAATGAAAGGTGTCTCGTCCTTTTGGACTTCGAAAAAGCCCTCTCCGGAGATGTAGACTGACCTCTTGTCACCAATGAATACATTCGGGTAAACCAATAGACTGCCTGCATTCAACCATACTTTTGTCCCGTCCGGGAGCAGTACTTCTTTCTTTTCCCCGTATGCAGTAGCCTCCTGTATGAATGTGATTCCTGCGATTTCATCCGCCTTTTTCCGCGAATCCAAAATCATCGCAATGCCCGCTCCGAAAATACATAGGGGCAGAATCCAGACAGCTGCCAATCTGCAGATTCTTGTTACTATCCTGCGCCTGTTTTTCCTTTCGGGACGGAAATCGGGCAGTTCGTTTTCCATACGTTTCAGCAGTTCCATATATTCCTTGTCCGTACTTTCTTGACAGCTATCATCTATGACAATCTCTTGCCACAGCCTTTGCAGGTCCGTATCTTTTCCGGGCAAGTCGCTTTTAGGCTGTTTGCCGTATATGTTTCCCGATGTGTTTGACATTTTTCAATTTTATATTAAAGACAGTTCACAAGGCCTTTGTTCCTAAAATTTCGGCAATTCTTTTTTAATTTCTCTTAAGGCCAAGTTAATATGATTTTCTACGGTCTTTTTTGTTACGCCTAACCTGATGGCTATTTCATCGTTTTTGAGCCCTTCTTCCCTGCTCATCAAGAAGATTCTTTTTCTCTGAGGCGGCATTTTATCAACTATGCAATTTATGATATTCCTGATATCAATCATTTCTATTCCGTGGGAAGGGAAATTATGGCTTTTTATTTCGGGTATATACGAGACCGTTTTCCTTCTCCGGGCATTCATCATGCTTATATGATTGAGTACAGTATTTTTCGCAATAATGAATATGTATGAATCCATGTTTTTTACGTGTATGAATTTTTCCCGATTCAGCCATACTTGTATGAAAGTCTTCTGGGCTGCATCTTTCGCTTCATCGTTATTGCCGATAACGCGTCTTGCAAATTCATACACTTTGGGCCAGAAAGTGTCGAAAATTTTTCTGAACG
>CAZOQW010000016.1:0-35410 GCA_964582235.1 uncultured Muribaculaceae bacterium
ACACTTAAATATTAGCTACTTATAAAATTGCGATTTTTTGAGTGACGAAGTCAGGTGTCAACGGCTACGTCAACGCTGATGATGACACCGGGGTGACTCGCTTTGCCCATTATTCAATATCCATAAGCGTATCGATTAATTTACTGAAATTTACTAATTATCAGCCTGCGTATTTTTTCACTTTTAGAGATTGAGCCGAAAGTGCTTTTCCCATTTTTATCCACATAGCCCCACCTTCGACCTTTCCCAACCACAGCCAAACCTTCTGAAAAGGGCAAAGCACAATCGTATATACAAGGAATGACCTGCTCTCCACTCTTGTTTATAAATCCCCATAAGTTGCCTTTTTTAACCGCTGCCAATCCTTCTGAGAAAAACGATACAGCATCATATCTACAAGGAACGACCTCCTTGCCATTCTTGTTTGCAAACCCCCACCTCCGACCTTTCTGAACACCTGCAAATCCTTCTGAAAAAGGCTCAACACAATCGTATCTACAAGGAATGACCTGCTCTCCATTCTTGTTTACAAATCCCACCAAGTCACCTTTCTGAACACCTGCCAAACCTTCTGAAAAAGACACAGTCAAATCGTATACACAAGGAATAACCTCCCTACCATTCCTGTTTAAGAATCCACACCTTAGACCTTTTTGAACGCCTGCAAGTCCTTCTGAAAAAGACATGGCCAAATTGTATAGACAAGGAATAACCTCCTTACCATTCTTGTTTATAAATCCCCACAAGCCGCTTTTCTTAATACCTGCCAAACCTTCTGAAAAAGACAACGCATCATTGTATATACATGGGACGACCACCTTACCATTCTTGTTTACAAAGCCCCACAAGCTGCCTTTCTGAACTGCCGCCAGTCCTTCATGGAAAGACCTTGCAGAATCGTATCTACAAGGAATGACCTCCTCTCCATCCTTGTTTACAAATCCATACAAGCCGTCCAGGATACCACCTTTCTTAACCCTTGCCAAACCTTCTGAAAAACCCTCTGCATCATTATATTTGCAAGGAACAACCACCTTTCCATTCTGGTTTACGAATCCATACAGACCACCTTTCTGAACCGCCGCCAGTCCTTCATGGAAAGACCTTGCAGAATCGTATCTACAAGGAACGATCTCCACGCCATCCTTGTTTATAAAGCCATATCCTTGAGAGTATATCCGAACCCTTGCCAAGCCTTCGTGGAATGCTTCCACCTCATCGTATTTTTGTACGGCTCTTGTCAATTCAGGGCTTATTTCAATAGGCGATGCCATCAAACGTGGTTCGGTCAGAATAACCTCCCATTCTTCCGTATCGGATATCACTCCACATCCGACCAGCAGCTTTTTGAAGGCATCGGCAACTTTGTCTTCATCAAAGCCGTCTCTGTAAGTGACACCTGAAATGATTGTTTTGATTTCGAGGCCTAAATTCTTTCCGAACGTGTCTTCAGCAATGATTTTCTGCACTTTGCTGTCATGGCAAAGGCTTTTGAAAATTTTGGGGACAGCGCGATGAGATTCTTCAGAAAAAGCATTGTAGTCATTGAGGATGCTGATAAAAATGTCGCTCTTTACAATGCTTTTTCCTTTTAATGCGATAACTTTCTTTACTGCTGAGATTAAATCCATTGATACTACATAATTATCTTTCAGTTGCGAGTTTTATTTCGCTCATTGTTACATATCTGCTTTCTTTTCCTGCATGATTTTATTGTTTATCAGCATGCGTACTATTTCACTTATGGAGATTGCATCGAAAGTGCTATTCCCATTTTTATCCACATAACCCCATTTACCGTCAAATTTAACCGCTGCCAATCCTTCCGAGAAATCCTCTGCCCAATCGTACCTACAAGGAATTACCTCTACTCCATTCTTGTTTGCAAAGCCCCACAAGCCGCCTTTCTGAACCGCAGCCAGTCCTTCATGGAAAGACCGTGCAAAATCGTATCTACAAGGAATTACCTCTACTCCATTCTTGTTTACAAAGCCCCACAAGCTGTCTTTCTGAACCGCCGCCAATCCTTCTGAGAAATCCTCTGCTTCATTGTATCTACAGGGAATGATCTCGTCCCCATTCTTGTTTATAAAGCCAGTCAATACTAAGAGGCCACCTTCTTTCTGTACCCTTGCCAGTCCTTCTGAAAAAGACCATGCATCATCGTAGCTACAAGGAATTACCTCCTCGCCATTCTTATTTACAAAGCCCCACGCCTGACCGTTCCAAACCTTTGCCAACCCTTCTGAAAAAGACCATACAGCATTGTATCTGCAAGGAATGACCTTCTTTCCTTTCGCGTTTATATAGACCATCTTTCGACCGTTCTGAACCCATGCCAGTCCTTCTGAAAAATTCCCGGCCTCGTCGTATTTGTGAGAAATGACCTCCTTTCCTTTTTTGTTTATAAATCCCCACTTTTGACCTTTCCGAACCCTTGCCAATCCTTCTGAGAAATCCTCTGCAGAATCGTATATACAAGGAACGACTTCCTCTCCATCCTTGTTTACAAATCCCCACAAGCCATCCGCATAATGGCCCTCCAGAACCATCGCCAACCCTTCTGAAAAATTCCCTGCATAATCGTATCTGCAAGAAATTACCTCCTCTCCATCCTTGTTTATAAAGCCAAAACCTTGATCGTGTTTCTGAACCGTTGCCAATCCTTCTGAAAAATTCCCTGCATAATCGTATTTTTGTACGGCTCTTGTCAATTCAGGGCTTATTTCACTGGTAATTTGATATCCAATACCACCACTTTTTTCGTCTAAAGGTGGCATCACCTGCTGTTTCGCTTCCTCTTGTTGTTCCTCCAACTGTGGTTCGGTCAGAATAACCTCCCATTCTTCCGTATCAGATATCACTCCGCACCCGACCAGCAGCTTTTTGAAGGCATCGGCAACCTTGTCTTCATCAAAGCCGTCTCTGTAAGTGACACCTGAAATGATTGTTTTGATTTCGAGGCCTAAATTCTTTCCGAACGTGTCTTCAGTAATGATTTTCTGCACTTTGCTGTCATTGCAAAGGCTTTTGAAGATTTTGGGGACAGCGCGATGAGATTCTTCAGAAAAAGCATTGTAGTCATTAAGGATGTTGATAAAAATGTCGCTTTCTACAATGCTTTTTCCTTTTAATGCGATAACTTCCTTTACTGCTGAGATTAAATCCATATAACAAATTTTGCCCGTTGTTCCATATCTGCTTTCTTTTCCTGCATGATTTTATCAGATAAAAGATGCTATATCTTCGTGCGTCTGTTCATCAGTCGAAAGTGTTATTCCCGTTTTTATCCACATAACCACTTTTACCTGCAAAATTAACCGGTGCCAATCCTTCTGAAAAAGACTGTGCATCTTTGTATCTACAAGGAATGACTTCCTCACCATTCTTGTTTACAAATCCCCACAGGTCGCCTTTCTGAACCGTTGCCAATCCTTCTGAAAAAGACTGTGCATCTTTGTATCTACAAGGAATGACCTCCTCACCATTCTTGTTTACAAATCCCCACAAGATGCCTTTCTGAACTATTGCCAATCCTTCGAAAAAAGGCCTTGCAAAATCGTATCTACAAGGAATGACCTCCTCGCCATTCTTGTTTACAAATCCCCATAAGTCTCCTTTCTTGACCCTTGCTAATCCTTCTGAAAAATCCCACGCATTATCGTATCTGCAAGGAATGACCTCTTCGCCATTCTTGTTTATAAATCCATACAAACTCTCATGAAAGTACCCTTTCCGAACCATTGCCAAACCTTTTGAGAAATCCTTTGCCCAATCGTACCTGCAAGGAATGACCTCCACTCCATTCTTGTTTATATATCCCCACAAGTCGCCTTTCTTTACCGTCGCCAATTCTCCTGAAAAATCCCCTGCTTCATCGTATCTAAAAGGAATGACCTCCTCGCCAGTCTTGTTTACAAATCCATACAAGCGGCCTTTCTGAACCATTGCCAATCCTTCAGAAAAAGGCTGTGCATCATTGTATCTACAAGGAATGACCTCCTCGCCATTCTTGTTTACAAATCCATATAAGCTGCCTTTCTGAACCCTTGTCAATCCTTCTGAGAAACGCGATACAGCATCGTATCTGCAAGGAATGACCTCCACTCCATTCTTGTTTATAAATCCCCATCCCTGATCGTATTTCCGAACCATTGCCAAACCTTCTGAAAAATACCACACATTATCGTATCTGCAAGGAATGACCTCTTCGCCATTCTTGTTTATAAATCCATACAAGCGGCCTTTCTGAACCATTGCCAATCCTTCAGAAAAAGGCTGTGCATCATTGTATCTACAAGGAATGACCTCCTCGCCAGTCTTGTTTACAAATCCATATAAGCTGCCTTTCTGAACCATTGCCAATCCTTCGTGGAATGCTTCCACCTCATTGTATTTTTGTACGGCTCTTGTCAATTCAGGGCTTATATCACTGGTAATTTGATGTTCAGTACCACGCTTATTTTCTTCCAAAGGTGGCATCACATGTTGTTTCGCTTCCTCTTGTTGTTCCACCAACTGTGGTCCGCTCAGAATAACCTCCCATTCTTCCGTATTGGATATCACTCCACATCCGACCAGCAGCTTTTTGAAGGCATCGGCAACTTTGTCTTCATCAAAGCCGTCTCTGTAAGTGACACCTGAAATGATTGTTTTGATTTCAAGACTTAAATTCTTTCCGAACGTGTCTTCAGCAATGATTTTCTGTACTTTGCCGTCATGGCAAAGGCTTTTGAAAATTTTGGGGACGGCGCGATGAGATTCTTCAGAAAAAGCATTGTAGTCATTGAGGATGTTGATAAAAATGTCGCTTTCTACAACGCTTTTCCCTTTTAATGTGATAACTTCCTTTACTGCTGAGATTAAATCCATATAACAAATTATTACTGTCCGATAATACTTTTCAAAGTTATAAAAATTAGTGCTGATTTCACTTGCAAGGTCAACCCGTTTTCGTTAGATTTCTGTCACAAAAGTTAAAATAATCCAATGTTTTCGCCCAATTACGTCGGAGTAGCGACAGCGGCACATTCCAGCAAACTCTGCCACTTCGGCATCGGCAAGTCAGCATCGCGTAGCAATCTAAGCTATATATCATGAGTATAGTTCAAGGAACAAAATAAACGGACTGCTTGCCAGTGTAAATACGTCAGGGCTTTTCTTCTCCGAATGGTTAAGAAAGCAAGGCTATCCTGAACAGTTGCAACATGCATTCATCTGCTCCACTTCGTTTTTTGTAGCCTTCCGACTACAGATATCGTTTACCCATGGGGTGAATTGAACCACCGCCATATCGGTAAGTCCTTTCATTTGCCCGGCAATTTCCTTCAGGCTTTCCAATAGGCTGTCGTAACCATCCATATTGCGATTCTCGGTATTCATTATCTGTCCAGCATCTTCTTAATCTCCTTGTCAAAGTCAGAGTCGATGCGTTGTGTACGATTGAATATGTCGTACTCGCTTTCAGCTTTTGCCTTTGCTTGTGCGGCAGAAATACGCCCTTTGTCGGGAAGTATCTCATAATCATTGAACGTCAGGAATTTGTCCACACTTGCGGCAAACTGTTCCATGGTGAAGGAATTTTGGCGTTCAATCTGACCTTCAATGTAGTCGAAATAAGAAGTAACAGTGCGCTCTAACCCCCATGTTTTCTTTGGTATGGTCGGCCTTGGTATATATAATTTCGGCCGCGGTTTGCCCGGTGATGGCATAGTGGAAACGGTTTTGCACCATTGCGTAAAATTCTTTTGTCGTCGGGGAGTTGCGGTCATAGTCTGTGCTACATTCGGCATAAATATCCGTAATCTGTTGCCAAATGCGCCGTTCACTCGCACGAATGGAACGTACCCTTTCAAGCAACTCGCGGAAATAGTCCTTGCCGAACACAGCCGTTCCTTGCTTCAACCTGTTATCGTCCAATACGAAACCTTTACGGATATACTCATTAAGTATCTTAGTCGCCCATTGGCGGAAACGGGTCGCCCGGGCAGAGTTGACACGATAGCCGACGGAGATAATCATGTCAAGATTGTAGAAGTCCACAAGTTCTTCAACCTCCCCTCTTTTGCCTCTGTTTATGACTGTTGCAATTTTTGCAACAGTCATTTCCTGGGATAATTCGCCATCCCTGTATATGTTGGCTATATGACGGCTAATGCCCGATTTGTCAACCCCAAACAGTTGTGCCATAGCCTTTTGAGTACACCAAATCGTTTCATCCTGAATGATGACCTGCACCTTGCCTTCTTCATCGGGCATGTTGTAGAGCAGAAATTGTATTTCGTTTGCCATGATTCTTATTCCTTGTCTTTCAAACCTTTCAAGGTTTCACCTCCAAGGGCCTTTTTAACAGAGACAAGTTAGTGATTTTATTTCAAAAAACGCCGAAGAGGACATGCCAAGAACAATCTTGCGCACATCCTCTCCGGACACATCCGCACTGGTTTCCGCCGAAAACCGCCCGGCTACTCGGCTGAATCGTCCGATGAGGACGAAAGGACACTCTCAGGCAAAGAGTCCACCCGTACATACACGCGGACTTCTGAAGGATCGTCTTCTGCCGTCCAGACCATTCTGGACGAAGTGAGTTCCGACACTATGTACTTATGCTCCCACCATCTCTCGTTGTCATACTCATAGTATCCCCAGATGGCATTTTCATCCTCGTATATGCCGAAGGTTCCGGTCTCCACGACAGTAACGAAAGTCTCGATGTTCGTGTATGTGGTGAACCTGGTATTGTTCCTTTCAAACACTATGTAGGCAAATGTGCCTTCCGCAAGAGGGCTTCCGTTCCACTCCGAAAGCATCCAAATTCCGTCTATGTTATAAGGCACGAGATCCAGATATTGTTCTTCTTCCACTGTCTTCTCGCTGCATGAGGCCACAAAGATTAAGGCCAGGGCAGCAAAGATTGTTCTAATCAAATTTTTCATTGTATGTCAATTTTTCTGTCATTGTCGAAAATTACCCTTATCGTCCGCTGGGAGGGAGGCAGGTCAAGCCCGGTAAGGACAAGAGGCACCACATTCAGCATTCTCATGCCGGAGGCGGATGGGTCATAGGTTATCACCAGTTCACCCTCGCCGCCTGCCGGAATAGTTTCGGGCTCGCAGCTGAAACTGATATAAGGAGGAAGGAGGGCGGCTTCAATGCCTATTGTCAGGGGAGTGTCCCCGGCATTCAGGCAGACAATCCGCTCCACGGCCCTTGCATCTCCCTTCAGATGAAGATCCTTCTGTTTCAGATAGAGACTTCCCATCTGGTATCCGAATCTCCATACCGGCAACTGCACTTCAGCCGGAGTGACCTTGCCTTTCAGATACAGCGCAACGGCAGGCTTCGGAAGGGATTGGTCCGTGTAGACAAGAATCCTCCTGTTGAACGCCCCAAGCCTGCCTTTGGGATGATAAGTGATTTTCAATGAACTTTTCTCTCCGGGGGCTACAGGCGTTTTCTCGAAAGAAGCGACCATACAGCTGCACGAAGACGATACTTTAAGCACCGTGACAGGGGCATCTCCCTCATTCGTCCAGGTGAAGACGTATTCCGGAGGATCGGCATCTTCTGCCACTTCCCCCACTTCCAGAACGGTCGCGTCGAACTTCATGACCCTGCCTGCCTCCGAAAGTTCCAGGTTTGCGATGCTGTTCAGAAGCTGCTCCCGTTCCGGCTGTGCCGCCAGACCGAGCCCCGGCAACAATAGGGAAAATGCCAATATGATCCTGCCTATGCCCATGTCATCAGATCCCCGGCCGATTAAAGCCAGCCTGAGCCGCTGTCGGAAGAACGTACCGTAATCACAAATGTCTGCGACTGGCCCGACGAAGGCGTGATGGTTCCCGTTGTAGACCCGCTGCCCAGTCCGAAGAAAGTGAATTCCCCGCTTCCGGTCGCCTCGGATGAATGCGTCCCGGATGCACCGCCGGTACCTACTTCCGCCACGGACGGATCGTCTATGGAAATGGTGAAGCTGTCACCGTCCAGGAAAGCGGAAGGCGATGCCGTAGTCGTGGAATTCAGCTGCACATATATGTTCGGGAATTGCATCTGTACTCCGGAGTCTCCGGCTATAAGAGCCAGCAGACCGGCGGCATTCACGACTCCTGCTCCCATGTTGCCCTTGTAGGAACTGAGGTCCATGGTACGGGCATGAATCAGAGTGGAAGCGTCCGTCTGGTACTTGTAATAGAATTTCTTTCCGGTCATGAGGTCATTTATGGAAGTGCATGATTCCTCAAGAAGGGAGATAATTTCATCGGCGGTGAAATGCTTGTGGAGCTGGGCCGCATACGAAATACCCAAGGCTACGACACCTGAAACATGGGGACAGGCCATGGAAGTACCTTCCATATATCCGTAACCTGAACTGCTTACATGCTCGGGCACAGTGGAAAGTATGCATCCCGCTGCACCGCGATCATCATCTTCATCTTCGAGGAAATCAAAATAATAGTCCTGGTCTCCGCCGGGAGCGGAAATGTTCACTCCCGTACCATAGTTCGTATATGTGGCCGGCGTATAGTCTCCGGCTACCGCCGCTACGGAGATGCAACTGTCGTATGCTCCGGGAAATCCTGCACTCGGGGCATATTCATTTCCTGACGCGAACACCGCGATTCCACCTTTGACAGGACCGTTGTCAGAACCGGCATTATGGATGAAGTAATCCAGGGCGGACTTTTCAAGCGGACTTGAAGCAGTCCATTCATCCTCAGTCGCATAGCCCTGTCCGTATTCGTATTCATTGGCCGTACCCGATGAATAGCCGAAACTGCACTGCAGTACCACGGCACCGTTGTCGGCGGCATATTTCATGGCCCTTGCAAGCGCCACCGTACTTGAAGACAGATTTCCGGAAAATACCTGGCAGGACATGAGCTTGACTCCGGGAGACGATGCGGTGCCGCCCGCTATGGACGAAACACCTATACCGTTGTCGTTCACGGCAGCTATCACACCGGACACATGGCTTCCATGCCCGGTATCGCCATAACTGTCCCAAGTGATAACACCCCTGTCATTCACGAAATCATATCCGTGGGCATCGCCGGCGTAGCCGTTGCCGTCATTGTCCACAAGAGAACCGTAAATCTCTCCCTCATTGGTCCAGATGTTATCTGCCAGATCAGGATGAGTGAGATAGATACCCTCGTCCAATACGGCCACGATAATGGACGGGTCACCGGTACACAGTTCCCATGCGCCCTCCACTTTGATATCATAGCCTGCAACGAATTTCTCGGAGGCCTGCTTGTCGAAAGGATAGCCGTCCGGATAATTTTCCTCATCGGCGAAATCAGGGTTTATCTTGTAATCCGCTGCTCCGTTGTTCACCAGTCCCCACTGCCAGGCCAGATATTCGTCATTGAACATCTGCTCGTCAGCCGCGCTCTTGGTGTATACGGTGGAAGGACGGTTGAATGGAATCACTTTACCGTCATACAGCCTTTTGATGCGCAATACGGGAGAAGCGACACGCACATCGCCGAGAACCGAGAGTTTCTCCACAACCTCGTTCACATCTTCGTCTTCGCTGAAATATACTACATACCACAGATGAAGACCGGCTTCACGGGTACGTTCTTCAGTAGCCGTGCTCTCAGGGAAAACCCTCTCCAGGCGGTACCCGCCGACAACATCCATAAGTTCATCCACGGTCGAGATGCCCGAACGGGAGGCAGGTGTCGCCGAAAGCCCCGACTTGTCAAGCAGGTCCGTGAGGGATTCGTCAAATTTCACTACCACCTGACCGTCAAGATACGCTTTCTCCTCATCTGTCTGGGCTATCGACTGCTTGCCGTCCGATACTTCTATCGTTCCCTTGGTGCAGGAAACGGCCGCCAGAAGAACTACAAGCCCGGACAGCATTATATTGTACAGTTTCTTTTTCATCGTCAGCACCTCCTAATCGCTTAATTCCTTTCCGGAATACACATCGTAATAACTCGGATAATCACCGTAATCGTCCAGATCCACCGGAACTCCAGTAAAGGTGGCCGAGTTTCCGTCCATATCAGAACCCTCCTGGGTGAAAATGAAAGTGTAAGGATCCCACCAGTCCAGTTTCGGATGATAATACAGCCATTTGTGATTGTCAACACTCACATCCCCGTGGAAACGGTTGAGGTTTATGGCCATCTGCTTCATGTTGGGCAATACTTTGGGAATCCTGTTTTCATTAAAGAAGTTTGAATACGATGTACTTAAGGAATCCCTTATTGCATCATCGCCGGCGCTCCAGTATTCAGTGACAAAATCTGCCACGTCATCATCGGTCGGAATTGTGCCCTGGAGATAATTTACGGAAAGATGGAGCGTGTCCAGATTGCTCCATCTGAGCAATCTCATGGGGAAACCTGTTCCGTAAGCGGCATTTTCCGCGTTCATATTCTCCCTGTACAAGCCCCTGTACTGATCAGCAAACTGCTCTTCAGTCATGGTCATGGTGTTCAGGTTATATGCAATGCCTTTCTGGTTGTTTCTGAGCATGAGAACCCTGAGGCTGGGGAAATTATCCGGGTTTATGCATTCCGGAATCTGCCCGAAGTTGTTGCCGGAAAGGTCCAGATATTCCAGATTCGCGAAACAACCGTTGTTTATCTCGTCCACCGGCAGGGAATCATCGTCTATACCGTAGGCAGAGATGGTAAGTCTTTTGAGTTGCGTCAGCTCGCAGATATATGTTCCGAGCTCAATGCCGCTGCGCCGCTGGCTGTTTTCATTGGAATAGAATACGATTTCCTCCGCAGCGTCAAGCCAGCTTACCTGATAAGGCAGGCCGTCATCTGTATTGAAGAGATAGAAGCGGACGTAACGCACACGTCCGGCCCCGTTTTCAGGGCAGCCCGCATCGTCCTCCTCCCAGAGAGTGACATTGCTCCAGCGTTCCATCCTGACGGAAGTATCCCATTCGGACCACACATTCAGGGCACGGGATATGGCCACGAGCGCGGTGGAATCGGCAGCCCGCAGATTATCCGGCCTGCTCGCCGCTGATGTCTGGGTTACTGTCAGACGGTCGATTCTGGTTATATAGTCGGAGTCCGGCGTGATCTCTGTCCCGTCGTCATCCACGGGATAAAACTCAAGTGTGGCCACCCTGTCGGAAGGTTGGGTGTTGATGTCCCACTGGTACCTCAGCGTGACATTGCGCGGACGCGCACCCTTGGTCAGATTAAGTTTCGGATTATCCTCAGACGCAGTTATCCATACATCCTCGTCTGACAGGATATTGTCTTCACCGTCAAGAAAACGTACCCCGAACATGACATTCGCATTCACATTGACATCGAAATACCGGCTTGACAGTTCGATGTAGTCGGGAACGTCGATCTCGTCATCATCAATAGCTATGATATAGCCGTAGTTTTTCTGGACTACAGTGATTTCCCTGCGTTCCATGTCGGAATTCTGGATAGTCACCGTACCCTGACGGGTCAGCGCGTCCGGAGTGGCTATGACCAAAGCCGAATCCACGATGATCCGGCACTCAGCCGAGCCGCTGCCGTTGGCAGGGGAAGTGGTTATCCACGGCATGTTGGATCTTGCTGTCCATGAACCCGAAGAAGACACGTTCACAGTGACTGTCCCTCCGGAGGCATCTAACTCTATGTTGTCACTGTCAAGGGCGAATTCCACCGACTCGTTCCTGAGGCAGGAACAGAAAAGGGTGGCGGCGGCCGCAATGACAGCCATTTTCCTATACATATTCATAATCCAAATCATTTTGTCTATTCAAGCATGGAATCGCAATTCAATATTTCCTGGGTCTTGTCGTAATAGAGTATATAGTACCCTGCCTCCCAGTAACTGCATATATCGGATGCATCGAACACGATGTTGGGGTTATCGCTTATATCGAGATAATAAATCATATACGATATCGTGTCATCAATAACTCTCAGATCGTTGGAACCGATGTAGAAGGCCCTCAGACCGGTATGGCTATAAAGTCCGGTAGGCCATTCCCTCAGACACCTGCTTCCGGAGGCATCACGCTGTCCCCTTATGGAGAAGGCCGTAAGCCTGAGGATGTTCAACGGCTCGTATGGAAATGACGAGAACGAGTTGTTGGTCAGATCCAGTCCGTAAAGGTACGGCAGCTTGGTGGCAATGAAATCATCCGGAAGGTCTGTCAGATTATTGTACTGGAGATCCATGGTGGAGAGATAGTATGAGTATTCACCGTTGAAGCATCCCTCCGGAAATTCCTCCAGACCGCACTGCTGCATCACGAGTGTCTCCACATAGGAATTTGTTTCTCCCAATTCTTTCGGGAAAGTCTTTATGGGGTTTCCGGAAAGGGTCAGGGTGACAGCCCTCAGACCATTGAATCCTGAAGTAGGCAGAGATGTTATATTGTTATAGGATACATCAATGGAGGTCATGATGACATCGTTGCCCGCGTCGAACATGTTCGGAAATTCCTCCAGCTCGTTGTAGCTTATGGAGAAGCTGTCCAATGCATCGAGAGAGCAGAAGTTTTCCGGTACGGACGTGATGCTGTTATAGTCGAACACGAGTTCCGTCGGCGCGAAGTTAGAGCCCAATGCCGGCAAAGCACCGGATATATTATTGGACGCCAGATCCAACATACCGAGTCTGCCCATGTTGCCGACTGCTTCAGGGAGACTGGTGACATTGTTCTGCAGGAAATAGAGCACCTGTATCACATCTTCCGAATCACCGCTTGCAAGGGCGGCCAAGGCTGCCGTACCATCGTCAAATCCGACATTGGAGATGTTTACCGTAATCAGAGCTCCCATGCCGGCCACTCCCTCGGGAAAACTTTCAAGGTTCGGACAGTTGTAGATCTCAAGTTCGGTCACTGCATCCAGGCTGGCCATTTCAGCAGGAAAGCCGTCCGCCGTTATGGGAGAGTTGGCTATGCTGAGACTTTCAAGTTTGGTCAGATTGCCGATATTGGAATGTATCTTGGTCAGACCGTTGGTCAGCACACCGGAATTCATGTCGTAAGGGCGTATCTGGTAATCACTGACAGTATGGTTTTGCGAAGCCATGCGTGCGATCTCCTCAATCGTCATGTCGTCATACACTGTCGTGGCCACAGAAGACTTGCCGTTAAGTTTGAGAGCCAATGCGCAGACAGGGGAGACCTGCTGTGCCGGATGGGCATTCGATGCGAAATGTCTGTATTTGTTCTCGACCCAGGCTGCCTTCTCTTCAGAAGAACCTGTAACCGGATAGAGCCCGGTGACATCTATATCATAGTTGTACTGCGACAGGTAAACATTGGTTTCATTATGGTCGCCAAGTGAAAGCTGCACCAGTTCCGTGAACTGGCCTATGGCCGCAGGTACCTCACCGCTGATACCGAAACCGCTCAGGTCGATGCTGGCAATACGTCCGTTCGGGTGAACCTGCACACCGGGCTGGTCGCACCAAAGGTCAATATCCTTGTCGAAATCCCAGTTGGCACCTCTTGCCCAGCTCTGGCCTTCGTATGACCACTCCGGACCGTTCAGGGATTTCCAGAGAAGGTACAATGCGTAATTGTCCTGAATGTACTCGTCGGCCTCCACCAGGGTGACAGGAATATCCACTTCCGTAAGCGTGTTGTCCTCCACGACTATATCGGTGACCTGACCTTCGCTGTCACTTGAATAATCCTGGGTTTCAAGCAGATTTCCGTCAGAATCGAATACGGAGTAACTGCGAATCTTGTACTGTCCTGCAGGGACATAGACCTCGGTATCCGCATAGCTTGAAGATGTCTGGTAACCATGTACGTCGTCATTTCCGTCATAATGCTCCTCGTCACGGAAATATTCCTCAAACACTACAGGCAGATTCTCGTAAGTCAGGTACCGACCCACATTGACCATATTTTCCAACACGACAGTGACTGAAGTGATTTCATCGAAAGTATATTCCTCCCTGTATGTCACTGCATTCAGTGTAGGGCCGGACAATCCGCTCATGTCTTTCACAAGGTTGAAACGGACCGTACCTCTCTCGGCTACATTGGCTGTAAGATCAAAAACATTCAGTCCGCCGGCAATAACCGTAAAATAAGTACCGACCGCCTCGCGGTAAAGTTCCTCGTCCAGGTTATCATAAAGGACATAGTTCACTATCTGGTATTCCCCGGCCAAGAGCCTGAGTTTGTCACTGCGGAGACCATAGTCCGCAGCTGCGGCATCGGAAGCGGTCAAAGTCAAGGTCTGTGTGATGGTCATCCCGTCGCTGTCCAGCAGGGAGACGGCAATCTTTTCAGCCTGAGACAAGGAATCAAGCTGCGACACTACGGCTTTTGTCTCGTATGATGCCTCCTTATAAAGTTTGAACTGCACATAGCCGTACTCGGTTTCCCTGTTGTCAGGAAGTTCCTCGCGGACACAGCCTGTCATCAAAGCAGCGGTGACAGACAATAGGGCAGTCAATGCAAGTAAAACGATCCGTTTCATATTTATTGATTCTCAATCAACTATAGTTAAATCGGATTTGAAAACAACTGTGTGCCGGGACCTGCTCGGCACACCGGATATAAGAATTAATCGGTAATATTAAGCTTTACTACAATGGTGCAGACATAGCTCCATGTTTCCATGCTCATAATTCTCAGATAACCTTCCGTTACAGATGTATCCGTCCTGTTTGAAGGAACAATATCAATAGTCAGCATGCCACCTGCGTATGAAGACTCCATCCATGCATCAAATCCATTTGTTATGTAATAGCTGCCGGTAGGAATTGAAAGCATGCAGAATGTTCCCTCTGAATCTCCCGTATAGGTTATCTGCCAGCACGGGTCAGTATAATCAGAACCCAAATAATGGCTGTCAAGCTTTTCCAGAGTACAGCCGTAAGCTGCGCTGGAATACCATGATACAGTGAAGTCGTCCTCATCTCCTCCGGAAGAATACTCTACCTTGACGATAGCGACAGCTGAAGCTCCGTTGAAGAATACAAAGTATGAGCTCATCTCGCCGGTTCCCGGATACTCCATGGAAATATAGTAGCCATCGTCATAGTTGTCCGACTTCGCCAATTTCGCCCAATAATTATCCGTATCCGTCACATAGTCCATAATGGTTCCGTCTACAACCTCATAGCCTGTCCATTCCGTATTGATGGCGAAGCAGATTTCAGCTCCGAAATCATAGCTGGGCCATTCGGGAATCACGTATGAGAAAACGTATGCATCGACACCGGGGAACGCTTCACATATGAAATCACTCGATTCCAACTCTCCGAAAGTTACGCTAATTCCCTCGAAATAACTCCAATACTGAGAATCCAACGGTTCTATAGTCTGGGATGACGATCCTGTCTGGCTCACAGTCGCTATAAGATAATCAGAGTACTTCTGATTCAAGGCAGTACCTTCGCTATTGAACAGATCAAACTCCGGGTCAGTTATTCCACTGGCAAGGGAAGCGGGAAGGGCTACAACGATACCTGTACGGGCATCTCCGCTGTTGGCATCTACTTTTATGGTTACTGTACTTGACTGCAGGCAAGCCCAAGCCGACGCGCTGGCATTGATCCAGTCAGCCGTGTAATAGAATCCGTTGCTTCTGAGTTCAAAGTAATAGAAAGTCAGAGATTCCGCACTGACAACGCTCACTTCCGCATTCTGGGCAGTGGTCATCTCGCCGGGAAGATAAGTTCCGGAATTGTCGAAATTGAATGAGCCTGCAACGACATACAGGATTTCTGACAGGTCACTATGAGAAACTGTATAAGAATAGGACAGCTCTCCGAAAGAGATGGTCAGGTTTTCTGCCTGTGCTATGGCTTCGAATGAGTCGGCAGTAGGATCGGCAGAGATATGGTAGACATTCTCAAGATAATCGTCAGTGGATGTGGATTCCTGAAGCTGGGCATCGCCGACCTCAAGCCAGCCGGGTACGTCGGAGAATTCGACGGTGAAATTGGCTTTTACCAGAAGGTAGTTGTCTACGGCAGCTGAAAATTCCGGCCTGAACAGCAGGGCTACTTCAGCATTCTCGTCAAGAGCTTCATACTCCCAACTATAGGTCGTACCGTATTTGAAATTCTCACCGCTGTCATCAGCTACGGCTGCATATATTTCAAATATCGGTTCAAATTTCGGGGCATTCAGGGTGCAGGAATTGCTCTCATATCCTTCCACCTCGGAATTGACGGTAAATGTGTACTCTACGCCTGCATCCTCAGTGAAATTCACGGTAGAGCATACCACCCTGTACTCGGTAAGACTGCCCAGCGAATAGATCTCCTCAACGGACAGACCTTCGGGGGCAGGAACCGTCGTCGTGAAGTTGGCTTCAACCTGCAGATATGTGATGTATGCGTTGTCTGCGACACTCCAGAACATGGGCACGCTTTCGCCTTCCGGGATCTCCTCATATTCATAGCTGAAACCGGAATCTGCTGCGGCTTCGACGAATTTGCCGTTCTCGTCCGTCACGACACGGTAGATATTGAAGGTCTTTTCAGTGGAGTAAAGGAAGAATTTCGCGATTTCACGGGTCTCGGAGCCCATGGTCATGGAAACCGTGACACTGTGTTCCTCAAGGTCGGCTTCTTCGAGCAGACAAATTACCTGCACTTCATAGCTGCCTGCCTGTCCTCCCATGGAAGTCACTACGCTTTCTCCGTCTACGATTCCGAATTCGGAGGAGGACTCTGCAGGTATGGATACAGTCCATGCCATGTTGGGCTCGATGCTTACGGTCAGGATATTGCCGCCATCTTCGTCAAGGTTGAACACACCTGATACCAGGTCGGGAAAGTTGCCCGTGACCGTTTCTTTCTCCGTTGTACACGCGGCCGGCAACGCTGCAAGCATTGCCATCGGGATAAGGTTCTTAAAAAGTCTTTTCATGATGTTTTGATTTAACTATAATTGGTATTTATTGATTACATGCCGTCTTCTTTGCGGAGCCTGTCGGCTTCCTCGTCGGAAACCCACTCCATGAGATTGTAGAAATCGCCCACATTGCCCACAAATGTGCTTATGTTGTATACATAGGCCCTGAGCCAAAGCGCCACGAACGTTTCGCAGGTCTCGAAATATGAGACATAGGAAGGGCTGGTGGTACCGAGAATGCGGTTGTCTCCGTTTATTTGTCCGAACACGTATTCCTCATGACTGATGAGCTGGTCTTCCGGCATGGTGACTACAGGGTTTGCAGGGTCACTGTTGTCGAAGACAATCTTGACATCGTAACCGTCGTAAAGCCAGTCGTGGAGAATGACTGTGTTTTCCTCGGTTTCGTCCACGGAAGTCTTGATCAGTCTCTGGTAAGAATAGTAAGAGGAGCTGTTCACACCGGGGTAATTGTACAGGAAGAGCGAGGATACCACGCACCAGCCGGAGAACTGGTTGATATCGAACGGGCATACCTTGTACATGGAGACCGTGGTCTCGTCGCCGTAAAGATCCCACCTCAGCTGGTCAGGGATCACGAGCTTCAGATTGAATGAGAGCGTGTCGGCGTACTCGAATTTGTCGTACTGCGGATATACCACCACGTCTGTCTTGTACTCTCCCGCAGGTATCACCACCGTGTTGGATTCAAGCTTGTAGTCGCGACCTTCCACGGCCGTGCTGCCTTCGTCGATAATCTCCACCGCCAGCGTCCTGTCGTAGTTGCAGGCCACGGTTGAAATCACCGGTACGGTAAAGCTCTCCATGTCTTCCAGTACGGCATAGTAAACACGAGTGTCCTCAAACAGGATATATTCCTGTCCGATGGATCCCACCCCATCTTCGCGGCAGGCGGTAAGCCCCGCCCCGAGAATCATTGCTGATAATATGATTGTTTTTCTCATAGCCATTCTGCTGTTTAGCTGTTATTGCTTTCGTTTCCCACTATACCTGAGCCGGGAGCCTCTATTTCATGCTGCGGTATGGGCCATACGAAGAGAGGATCATCCGCTTCAACCTTGAGGTCGTAGCCCTCGGTCTGGCTGTAGGTGTTCGGTGTCCTTTCGAAGCCCAAGTGCCATCTTTTGAGGTCATTCAGGCGGAAACCTTCCATGTATAGCTCCTTCACCCTCTCTTCGGAGATGGTCTCTACCCAGTCGGAGGCGACGGACACGGAGCCGGCTCCTCTGCTCTGGCTGAGCGTGGAGAGGTCAGTGGCGGCAAGACCCGTATTTCCCAGCTGGCAGTATGCTTCGGCGCGTATCAGATATTGTTCGGCGAGCCTGAGCGGTTTGGGCATGGAAACATGGTAGAGAAGGTAACTGCTTATGAAACTGCGGTTTCCGTAGTATTTTACAAGCAGGGGGACAGATATGTCGAATGAATATCCTATCGATATTCCGATGACGGAAGTTGATGCGAAATATCCGGCACCTTCTGACCCGTATCTGGTATCGCTTGAGCTGTAAAGGTCAACCACCCATTCGGCGGGAACATAGTCGGGATAGAAGTAGACATAATCCCGGGTATAGTTCAGGAAGACAGTGCCGAGGGCTCCGCCATAGGACGTGCCCGTAAAGCCTATCCTCCAGATTATTTCCGTACCGGTGTCATGTGTCCAGAGGCTGGTGAATGCCGGGTATCCTGTAGTCGCATTGGTAGATGTGCCGCTCAGGGCGAATGCGCTGTTGTTTATGACATAGGTGGAATATTTCACCGCATCTTCCCACTCGCGCATGTTAAGGGCCACTCTCGCACGGATGGCATACACGGCTGCCGGGGAGATGTAGTAATTGTCGTAGACATCATCGTCATGAGAAGTCGGGTCACCGTCTCCGTCATCCATCAGTTCTTCCGCCCTGGTAAGGTCTTCAAGCACGAACTGGTACGAGTCGTAGAGAGAGGATCTCACTATGGGCTCTTCTTCCGAATATTTGGTCCGGAGCACTACTCCGAGCATGTTTTTGGCAGTCTCGTGGTCAGGTGTGGCACCGTTTCCGCTTTCTACGCTCGGATACGCCTCGCAGAAGCATTTTATGAGTTCAGAATAGCAAAGCGCCCTGATTGCGTAGGCTTCGGCCGTGTAGGTGTCCAGCAGAGCCAGGTTTTCGTCATCGGTCTCGGAGGCAATGACATCCCCGACTTTTTCAAGGTAGAAGTTGCAGTTTCCTATAACCGCATAAAGGGAACCGTACACCGCTTCGATATTCGAGTTTGTCGGGCGTATATCCCACTCCCATATACCGCTGTAGGGGTTCGAGTTTGTCAGGCAGGCCATCACCAGATCCGACTGGATGTCAGGCAGGAGGGTTAAAAGGCCGCTGTACAGACTGGAGCTTTTGAGCGACGAATAAATGCCTATGATATGCTGCTCGGCATCCTCGAAGGTCTGCATGGCTTCATCTTCGGGAATATACATGCCGGGATACTTCTCAAGGCATGATACGGTTGATGCCAGAAAAGCGGAAATTGCGGCTATTCTTATAGTAATCAATATCTTTTTCATCAGATTTCCTCCTCTTAGAATGTTAGGTCAATCCCGAATGTAAACTGACGCGACATGGGATATTGGGCAATATAGATGTTCGATACGCCTTCAGGATCAAGTCCGCTGAACTTCGTGAACGTGAAAAGATTCTGGGCCTGGAAATAAACTCTGAGGCCGTCTATGAAGCCCGTCCTTCTGAGGATTCCGGAAGGTATCTGGTAAGCAAGCATCAGGTTTTTCAGCCTGAGGAATGATGCGTCTTCGAGAAGGCGGTCGTCAAACTCCATGTATACGCCGTGACGGGGTGTGTCGGTGATGTCACCGGGCTCTTTCCACCTGCTGAGAAGCTTGACGGACTGGTTGTAGGTCTGGAAGCGTCCGTTGCTCTCCTGGTAGTATCTGTCGTTGTTTATCATCCATCTGTCCGCCACCCAGCTGAACTGCGCGGAAAGCGAAAGACCCTTCCATGAGAAAGTGGTGCCGAATCCGCCGGCCCACGGGGCGTTGCTGCTCTTTCCCACCATCACGCGGTCGTCATCACTGAGTTCATTGGTGATTTCACCGTCCTTGGTGTACCAGAGTGCATCACCGTTTGCCGGGTTGACACCTGCAAAGCGGTTGATGTAGAACTCGTTGGCATCATGTCCTACCACAAGTTTCTGGAGAGTGTTTGATACTTCATATTCGGTCACGTCTCCATAAAGTTCGGTAATCTTGTTCTTGTTGTAGGAGACATTGGCATTGACAAACCAGGAGAAATCGCCTATCGAGAGGGCGGTGGCGTTCAGATTCAGTTCGACACCGCGGTTGACCATGGCGCCGACATTGTCCCATTTATATCCGAATCCGTTGTCGGAATAAGATTGAGGGACATACATCAGCATGTTGTATGTGTATTTGTTGTAAAATTCCAGATCCACGTCCAGCCTTTTCCAGAAGCCGAAGTGCAGACCGAGGTTTGTGGTCCATGTGGATTCCCAGCTGAGGTCTTCGCTGCCCTGTGAAACCGGGGCAAGACCCGGAGAGCCCACATAGTCGCCGGCGTCTCCGACCAATGCGAGATGATCGTAGTTCGGGATGCTGGAGTTACCTGCCGTACCGCTGCTCAGGGAAATCCTGGCCGTGTGCAGCCAGCGGCGTGCCGACATCATGAAATCTTCGTTGAGCATGTTCCACATAAATCCCACCGACCAGAAACCGGCCCAACGGTTGGAGGGTCCGAATCTGGAGGAGGCATCCGCACGGCCTGAGACTTCAAGATAGTATTTGCCGGCATAATTGTATTCGCCCCTGGCGAAGAATGACAGGAAACCATAATCATCGTCAGTGGTATCCGACCAGTACGAAACATACGAACCGGTGGAGAGATTTGTCAGATAGTGGTTGTTTTGCCCTTCTGACATTACGCTGAACGCTTCATAGTGGTAGTCGATACCTTCCTGTCCGACCATGAAATTGAACGAATGGATATGGTCGATATCAAACTGGTAACTGATGGTATTGGTAATAGACAGGGTAAGTCCGTCTGTGGAACTTCTCATTGCCGAACCGGAATTCTGGTTCGCGGAAAAGTCAGGATATGACTGGCCGAAACCGGTGGTGTGGGTGTAGTCTACCGTGAACTGCGACTTTATGGTGAGATTCTGTATCGGCCTTGCCTCGGCGAAGATGCTGGAGAACACCTTGTATCTTTTGAATGTAAGAGGGTTGTTTTCAAGCCATTCCACCGGGTTTACACCGTCTCCGTTCCAGGTGTCTCCCGTCTTGGCGATGGAGCCGTCGGCATTGTACGGATTCCAATAAGGAAGCATGAACTGGGCTGCCGAAATCGGTGTCACCACTGACGGTGAGCCTTCGTCCGCCTGCTCTATGTCCTGGTAGGTGAGCATGGTATTGGTGCCGACGGTGAGCCATTTTGCAGCTCTCTGCTCGATATTCGCCCTGATGGAATAACGGCTGAAACCCGATCCGAGAGCCACGCCCTCCTGATCATAGTAGCCTCCGGAGATGTAGTAGTTGGTCGTTTCGGTGGCTCCCGATACGGAAAGTTCGTAGTTCTGGAGCATCGCGGCATTGTTATATACCACCTCAGTCCAGTCCACGTCAATAAGGGACAGCGTGTCGTAGTCTTTTCCGGAATCTATCCCGATTTCTTTCTCGTACTGGATTCGCTGGGCGGTATTCATCAGGTTCCACTTGCCGTAGGCGAGATTGGAAAAACCGAGCTGTGTACGGAAGGTTATGGTCGGCTTGTCCGCCATACGGCCTCTCTTGGTAGTGATGACAATCACACCGTTTGACGCCCTGGCTCCGTAAATGGAAGTGGACGATGCATCTTTCAGCACTGAAATGCTTTCGATGTCCGAAGGATTGATGGAATTGAAGGCCGAGGATTCAATGGCGACTCCGTCCAGAACGTAGAGGGGAGAAGTGCCGGAGTTGATTGAATTCGAGCCTCGGATGAGCATCGTGGCCGACGAACTGGGCTCACCGGACGAGGACAGCACGGTCAAACCGGGAACCTGTCCCTGAAGAGCCTGGTCAAACGCCGCAGTCGGGGTGTTTTCTAATTTTTCCGCCTTGACGCTTGAAACGGAACCGGTAATCGTACCTTTCTTTCTCACTCCGTATGCCACCACGACGGTTTCCTCCAACATCTGGGTGTCGGGTTCGAGCACGACATCGTGAAAGACTTCCGGGGATCCTGACGGGATCACATATTCCGCTGTCAGGTAACTGATAACATGAAATGAAAGGACAGTCCCGGCAGGAGCCGTTATGGAATAGGTGCCGTCTCCGGCTACGGTAGTACCGCCTCCCATTGATGACATGACAACCACTCCGATTAGTGGCGCACCGTCTTCGGCAGAAGTTACAACACCTCTGACTGTCACATTTTCGTTGTTCTCTGATTGGGCATTTGCCGTTATCGGCATGACACAAACAAACAACGCAAGAAACATTAAAGATACCTTTTTCATAGGTCTCAAACTTGGTTACGGGGAGCAAAGGTAGTAAATAAATTCAATCGCCCAAATAGTTTCTATAATTATTTAATTTATAAGTGTCAATGCCTTATGCGGATTTCTGTGCCTTTTTAAATAATTTTATTTGAAATTGAAATATATTGTCCGCCTGTAATTGATATTTATAATCAATTACGGGGTTCTGCTTCTATTTTTTAAACCGGAGTATCGCGAATCTGACCCACCCCAGTCGCATACCGCACCTGCCTAACTGCACAGCGAAGCCCGCCGACAATCGCCAAACCTAAAGCAACGGCGACAGCAGTCTCGCGAGGGATTCCACGAAGCGGATGCGCAGCGGGCGGTGCGCCCATTTTTCCGGTTCCACGAGCCAGGTGTTTTTCTGGTCCTCGATGAAGATGGCCTTCATCTGCTTTGCCAGCTGCTCGTCGTAGATGAAAGAATTGATTTCAAAATCCTGCTCGAAGCTCCTCATATCCATGTTCGTGGAGCCTATGGTGACCACCTTGTCGTCAGAAACTATGGTCTTGGAGTGCAGGTAGCCGCTTTTTGTGAAATATACCTTTACTCCGGCGGCTATCACTTCCTTGACGTAGGAACGCGATGCGAGAGGCACGGTCATGCCACGGTCACCCCGATAAGGAAGCATGATTCTCACGTCCACCCCTGACAGTCCGGCATTCTTCAGTGCCATCAGCACCGGCTCAGTCGGGATAAGATAGGGCGATTGGATATAGACATATTCCCGGCTGTGGGAAATCATCCTGACTATGCCCTGCATTATCACCCGCCATTCGTCCATCGGGCCGGAAGTGACTATCTGTATGCGCTTGTCGCCGGGGGCGGTGATGGGCGGATAGTATTCCGGGCTGGCAAGCAGTTCTTTCGCTGAAAATCTCCAGTCTATCAGGAAGCTGGTCTGCAGTTCCGACACGGCCGGACCCACGATGCGGCAGTGGGTGTCCCTCCAGGGACCTCCGTGAACACCGGTGGAATAGCGCTCGGCTATGTTCATGCCTCCGAGATAGCCCACCTTGCCGTCCACAACCACCACCTTGCGATGATTCCGGTAATTCGTATTGCTGGAAAGGAAGGGGATGATAATCTTGCAGAACGGCTGCATCTGCACCCCGCCTTCTGCCATACGGCGGTAGAAACGTTTGCGCCCGAGATTGGCGGCATCGTCGTACTGGAAACGCACAGCCACGCCTTCACGGGCCTTGCGTATGAGTATTTCCGCGATTTTCTTGCCGTACCGGTCCTCCTCGAACTTGAAGAACTCGAAATGTATGTGGTGCCCGGCCTTTTCGAGGTCGGCGACCATGTCGTTGAACATCGAATCGAAGTCCGTGTACACCCGAAGGTCGTTGCCGGTGGAAAGATATGCCCTGTTGGTCCTCCAGAAAAGCTGCACCAGCGAGTGTCCGCCCTTTATGGACGGCTCCACCAGCCATTCCGAGCATTGTTCGCAGCTGAGGGTCTTGAGTTTGTTGAGGTCTTCCTCGTTTACGAGCCTTTTCTTTCTGTTGTCCTTGCCGAAGAAGAAATATAGAACCAGGCCGAGACCCGGCAGGCACACCAATACCAATATCCACGCAAGAGTCCTGATGGGATGACGGTTTTCCGCTATCACCATCGTGATGATGCTTAATACTATCAGTATAAGTGTTATCTCAATCCAAAAACTCATTTCCGGGGCTGAGAACTACTGCGGTTTTTTCTTGGGGTCTATCTTGGCATAGCCCCTCGCGTCACTTATTATTGTGCAGCCATGGATGAGCAGCAGGACCACTATTATTACTATCGCGGCGATGTCCAATGCCGACAGCGTGAAAGTCGAGCCGAACATGGTCATGGTTCTGGTGTATGCCCGTATCGGTTCGACAAGCACGAGGACGGTGTTGAGGATAATCACGATGAGTCGGAACTCTGTGGGGCCGAGCTTGGCGTAGGTGAGACGGAATTCCTTTTTGAGGTGTGCGTTGATGCTCACGTTGATGGTCAGGAGCAGGTAGAGCACAAGGATAATCAGGGCCAGCGGGAGGTGCATCAGGCAACTCAGTCCTGCGCCTATGCACATGAGGCTTTCGTTGATTCCGTCCATGGTGTGGTCAAGGTAGTAGCCGTAAATCGGACGTTGGGTGTTCCTTACCCGGGCAAGCGTGCCGTCGAGCGAATCGCCGTACCAGTTGACGACCAGGCCGAATGAAGCGAGCCACAGGAAGTTGATGTTTACGTTGGTAAGGATATAGCCGAGGGCTATAATTACTGCGCCTAAAAATCCGATTGCGGTCATCATGTCGGAAGTTACCCATTTGGGTTGCCTTTCAGCGAGCCATATAAGGACTTTCTTTTCGGCGGCGTTCAGTATCGAAGTTTGAATTCTTTTGGCTTGTTTAATGTTTTCCATTTGTGGATTTATTACAACAATAATCTGCCAAATATACAATTTTTTATAAAATTGTACATCAGCGGACCTCGAGCCGCCCGAGGACTCCGAGTATTCGTTCCAGGCAAGCTCCGTTTGGGGCAAGCGGCTCTTCTGGGCTGCCGTACAACGCTCCGCAGATATCCGCGCCGATTATCTTCCGACCCCTGCACAGCCTTTCCAGCAGCTCCGTCAGTTCTGATATGCTCATGTCCCCCTGGTCCCAGTTCGTTTGTGCATATTCCGCAGAGAGCACGTCAAGGTCTATGGAGAGGTAGAGCGGCAGTCCGTCAGGAAGTTCCGTGGCATCTTTACTCCGTCGTATCCAGATGTCGGCCTGCATGAAGGGCAGTTCACGCGCCCGCAGCACCCACGAACCGCAACTGAGCATACCGCTGCCGAAAGCGTCCGGCTGGTCGTCGGGATGGTTGTCAATCAGCACGAGCGCGAACGGCTCCTCAATTCGCTCGAGGTAGAAGAGCGAAAGGTAGTGGAAATCGCCGCTGCCGAGCAGGTGTACGGCGTGCATGGGCTTGGAAACCACGACCTTGCGTATGGCGGTTTCCGTTTCTTGAGAACAGTATCGACGGCTGCCTTCAAGGGAAGAAAAATCGGAAATAATCGTTTCCATATTCTTAAAACGCAGATTTTGGCACTAAAAATAAAGTTTTTTACGAAAAAATGCCTATATTCGCTGTGATTAGCCATCATTGTACAATGCAGCCCGAAGAACAATTCCGACTTGACCCTGAAAAGGTTTACACATCTATGGATGAACTGACGCTCGACACCGACGAGGGTCCCAGGACGCTGAAACTCGGCGTCTGGATTAACGTGGATCCGGTGAGAATACACAAGATGATAGTGAGGGAGAAAATCCTCCAGGTCGACACCTTCGAGGTATTGAACCCGTTAGTCAGCAAGTTACGTCGGGCGGATCCCGAATATTACAAGAAGTTCATGGGGCTGAGACTTGTCATAGACTATCCCGGCTACAGTACCGGCATCGTGGCTAAAATCCCCTTTGAAAATGACCCGGTCGGTTTCTACAAATGGTGGCGCAAGGGCAAGCACGAGGACAAGGTGCATATCTCTCCGGGCAACAAGATTATCCTTTTCCAGAAAGTCGCCATGATGGAGCCGAAGATGATACTCAAGAAGGATCTTGAATTTCTCAAAAAATAGTTATCTGATATGAAACAGACTTGTCTGCACGACCTGCATGTGGCTCTCAATGCCAGGATGAGCCCCTTTGCAGGGTTCGATATGCCCATACAGTACAGCGGCATAATCGACGAGCACAACGCCGTCAGGCACAAGGCGGGAGTTTTCGATGTCTCCCATATGGGAGAAATCTTTGTTTCCGGACCCGATGCGGCCAAGTTCGTGAACCATGTTTTCACAAACGACATAGGCCCGCTCGAGCCCGGAAAAATCGTTTATGGCATGTTGCTTTATCCGGACGGAGGAACGGTGGATGACCTGCTCGTGTACAGGGAATTTACCGATGCGCCTTCCTACCTCCTCGTGGTCAATGCCTCCAACATCGAAAAGGATTATGACTGGCTGCTTTCGCAACAGCCCGGCTATGATGTTGTGGTGGAGAACCGTTCCGAGGAGTGGGGACAGATAGCCGTTCAGGGCCCCGAGGCTGAAAAGGCCGTTGTGGAGGTCCTCGGTTTCGATTCTGCGCGCAGTCTCTCGTTCTACGAATTCCTCAACGAGACGGTGGACGGCAAGAGGGTGATACTCAGCCGTACCGGATATACCGGCGAGGACGGCTTCGAGGTCTACGCCACCCCCGAAATCACCTGCCGCTTCTGGAATGCTCTCATGGCTGCCGGAGTGAAGCCCTGCGGATTAGGTTGCCGCGACACGCTGCGCTTCGAAGCGGGTCTGCCCCTCTACGGTGATGAATTGACAGCGGAAATTTCCCCTGTCATGGCCGGACTGGGCATGTTCTGCAAGCTCGACAAGCCGGAATTCATAGGCAAGGAAGCCATAGCGGCACAGAAAGCCGAAGGTCCCGCGCGTAAGGTCGTCGGAATGGAGCTGCACGACAAGGCGGTGCCCCGCGCCGGATACCCTGTTGAACTGGAGGACGGCACGGTCGTTGGCCGGGTGACCACCGGCTACCGCTCTATCAGTCTGGACCGCAGCCTCTGCTTTGCCCTCGTGGACGCAGCCCATGCGGCTCTCGGCACTGAACTTTTTATCCGCGTGCGCAAGCACGTTTTCCCCGCTACAGTAATCAAGAAACGTTTTTACCAAACCAACTACAAGAAATGAGCAATATTGTTGAAGGACTCCTGTACAGCGAGTCCCATGAATGGGTAAAGGTCGACGGCAACGTGGCCATAGTCGGAATCAGCGATTATGCGCAGAGTGAGCTTGGAGACATAACTTTTGTTGAACTTCCTGAGCTTGATGACGAGTTCGCTGCCGGAGAAAGCGTCGGTGCAGTGGAAAGCGTCAAGACTGCGAGCGAGGTTATCGCCCCTGTTTCAGGCAAGGTGGTGGCCCGCAACGAGCAGCTGGAGGACGCTCCCGAACTCATCAATGAGGATCCCTATTCTGCATGGATAGTGAAACTCGAAATGAGCAACACTTCGGAACTGGACGCACTGATGAGCGCGGCCGATTATCAGAAAACCCTTTAATTCCTGTCCGCAAAGATGTCGACTTTCGCTTATTTTCCTCATACCGAGGAAGATATACGCCAGATGCTGGAACGCATAGGGGCGAAGTCATGGGACGAGCTTTATGCCGATGTCCCTGCGGAATTCCTGCACAAGGGGGAGTACGACCTGCCCCATGCGATGAGCGAGCAGCAGGTGCGTGAGCACTTGGGAAAATTCGCCGCCATGAACACGGTCAAGAAGGTTTTCGTCGGCATGGGTGCATATGACCACTACACCCCGTCGGTGATTCCTTACCTTACTTCCCGCAGCGAATTTCTTACTGCCTACACCCCCTATCAGTGCGAGGTGTCCCAGGGTACGCTCCGTTACATCTTTGAATGGCAGAGCATGATATGCCGCCTGACCGGACTGGACTGCTCCAACGCCTCCATGTATGACGGACCTACCGCAGCGGCCGAGGCCGTGCGCATGTGCGTAGCCTCGACGAGGAAGCGCAATTCCGTGATACTTTCCGCACGCCTGCTTCCGTCGGTGATAGACACGGTGCTGACTTATGCGAAATATTCAGGCGTGAATGTCGTGGTATCGGAGAACGTTACGGAAGATGTAGCCGAGGGAGTGCTGGATCTCGCCGGAGTGATAGTGCCTTCGACAGACCGTTATGGCGTAATCGGCGAATATACCGGACTTTCCGAGCTGGTGCATTCCAAGGGCGGACTCATGGTCATGTATTGCGATCCCTCCGCGCTTGCGGTGGTGCGCACTCCGGCCGAATGGGGTGCCGACATTGCAGTAGGTGACGGACAGACGCTGGGCATTCCCCTCAATTACGGCGGCCCCTACGTCGGTTTTATGGCCTGCACATCGAAGCTCATGCGCCAGTTGCCCGGCCGTATAGTCGGACAGACCGAGGATGCACAGGGCCGCAGGGCTTTCGTGCTTACCTTGCAGGCCCGCGAGCAGCACATCCGTCGCGAAAAGGCCACTTCGAATATCTGTTCAAACCAGTCGCTCATGGCGCTGTGGTGTACGATATACCTGTCGTTGATGGGTCCCGAAGGCCTGCGCAGGGTAAACGAACTTTCATACGCCAATGCCCATTACCTGCATGACAGGCTCATGGAAACGGGGCTGTTTGAGGAAGTGTACGATCAGGATTTCCTTAAGGAATTCGTGCTAAGGCCATTGATTCCTGCCGAAAAGCTGCACAAGGCTTTGTCGGACAAGGGTTTCTTTGCCGCCCTGCCCACCGAGGAGGGTTACGTGAACTTCTGCGCCACTGAAAAGCACGGCAAGGAAGAGATGGATGAACTTGTAGAATGCGTAAAGAGCCTTGGACGATGAAATATTACGATAAACTCATATTCGAGCTTTCTAAGCCCGGCCGTTGCGGATTCTCGCTGCCCGAAAGCACTGAAAAACTGCCTCGCGAAGGCAAGATATGGCGCAGCACGCCGCTTGAACTGCCGGAAGTCAGCGAACCCGAAGTTGTCAGGCATTACACCAATCTCAGCCAGATGAACTTCGGCGTGGACAGCGGTTTCTATCCCCTTGGCTCCTGCACGATGAAGTACAATCCCAAGGTGAACGAGGATGTGGCTTCGTTGGAAGGCTTCACCGCCCTGCATCCTCTCCAGCCGGAGAGCGACACTGTCGGAGCGAGGAAAGTGGTGGAAGAACTCGACAAGGCCCTCGCCGAGATAACTGGAATGGAGCATTTTACCTTCCTGCCCTGTGCCGGGGCACATGGCGAGCTGACCGGCCTGATGCTCATGCGCGAATATCACATGGCGAGAGGGGACATGGCCCGCACCAAGGTGATAGTTCCCGACAGCGCCCATGGTACCAATCCCGCTTCGGCTGCGGTCTGCGGTCTTGAAATCGTGGTTGTGAAATCCGGAGAGGACGGACTGGTGGATGTCGAGGCCCTGAAGCCGCTGCTCGGGCCCGATGTGGCCGGCATGATGATGACCAATCCCAACACGCTCGGACTTTTCGAGACCCACATAGCGGAGATTGCGGATTTGGTGCACGGTTGCGGAGGCCTGATGTACTACGACGGAGCCAACATGAACCCCTTGCTGGGCGTGGTACGTCCCGGAGACATGGGCTTTGACGTGATGCACCTGAACCTGCACAAGACTTTCTCCACCCCTCACGGCGGAGGCGGTCCGGGAAGCGGTCCCGTTGGCGTGGGCAAGACCCTGCTGCCTTATCTGAACGTCCCCAAGGTGAGCGGATTCCACGGCAATTTCACGGTTATGGTCAAGGCACTTGCCTACATACTGATGCTCGGTCGCGAGAACCTCACGATGGCCGGGCGGCTGGCGGTGCTGAACGCGAACTACGTAAAGGAATCGCTGAAAGACTGCTACAAGCTGCCGATTCCCACGGTATGCAAGCACGAATTCGTGTTCGACGGACTGCTTGAACCCAACGGAATCACCACCCTTGATGTGGCGAAGCGTCTTTTGGATTACGGCTTCCATGCTCCGACGATATACTTCCCCCTGCTTTTCCATCAGGCCCTCATGATAGAGCCTACGGAAACGGAGTCCAAGGAGACTTTGGATACGTTCATCGAAGTCATGCGCACGATAGCAAGGGAAGCCGCGGAGTCGCCGGAACTTCTGCATGAAGCTCCACGGAACACGCCTATAGGCCGGCCGGACGAAACGGCTGCAGCACGCCATCCGGTAATCAAGGCTTAAGTTTTTTCGGGCGGTTCATTAAACGGAAGCCGCCCGAATTTTGAATTTTTCCGATTTTTAAAGAATTTTGTCAGATTTCCGGGACGGACCTGGAAATCTGAAATTGTGTTATTACCATGAAGAAAAGCCATAAAGGCCTGTTGATTTTGTTGGTTCCGTTCGTGTTGGGTTTCCTTATAGGTTTCCTGGCGGGCGGAGGTTTTTCCGGAAAGAGCAGGCCGGATAATGCCGAAAAGGTGGAAAAAAGCTTTGGCGGGGACTCCGGGAAGGAGATGCCGGAGCAAAGGACAGCAGCTGCGGCACCGCAGACCGAAGTCGAGACCGGGGAAGAAGATGATGATGACGTGGATGGTCTCGGTGCGGCTCCGAAGAGAAAGGAAGTCATATATTACCGGAATCGCCTGCAATATTCCAAGCTCTTTGCCGACCTGAACGATGCCCATCTTGAAGCTGCCCGCAGACTCGGCCTGAAAGAGATTCCCCGGAATCGTTCCGATGTGGAGCATGGTCGCCTGGTGAAAATCGAGGACAATGACTGGCTCGTGGTGGACGAGCTGAAATATTCCGTGCCATATCTGACAGAAGGGGCCGCCAAGGAGCTGAACCGCATAGGCAAGGCATTTTGTGATTCGCTCAAATCCAAGAATCTTCTCGACTACAAGATAATAGTGTCGTCCCTGCTGCGCACCGAGGAAGATGTGCAGAGGCTGCGTCGCAGCGGCAATCCCAACGCCAGCGACAATTCCGCGCACTGCTATGCCACCACTTTTGACATTACCTATACCCGTTATTGGGCCGAGGATGAGTCGGAGTCTTTCATGCAGCCTTTCGAGCTGACCAAGGTTCTCGGCGAGGTGCTGCTCGATGAGAAGAAAGCCGGGCGCGTGCTGGTGAAGTACGAGCGCAAGGAACACTGTTTCCATATCACGGTGCTGTAGCCCGCCGACCGATTCTCCGGTCCGCCGGGGCCGAAAATAATTCGCCACAATTACGGGTTTCCGAAGGGGATGGGCCGTGATTTTTTGTATCTTAGCAAGATTTATCGTTCAAGGCAGATGAAGAAAGTTTTCCCTTACCTCATAGCCTCCGTACTGTTGCTCTCGGCCTGCACCGGAGGAAGTAAAGATTCACAGGCCGTACAAGAGGAAGAGCAACTTCCGCCCCCTCTCGGCTTCTATACCGAAGAATTCAGTTCCGATACTACCGTAGTCAAGTACGGGGACACTTTCACCGTGCTGATGATGCGTCTGGGAATGAGCGCGAATGACGCATACACGCTTACGCAAATCTGCGACAGCGTTTTCGATCCCAAGAAACTCCGGGCCGGCAATCATCTTCATGCCTTCTACGAGGACACGGATTCAACCCGTATCCTGCGTTACGTGGTATATGACCAGGACAAGATACGCTCCACCGTGTTCCAGTGCAGCGATTCCCTGGCGATATGGAATGTCAGCAAGCCGGTGGAACATGTACGCAGTTACACTGACGTGGTCATCAGGAGTTCGCTTTGGAACGATATGATTGCCGCAGGGGCATCCCCCAACCTCATTATGAACCTCGCCGACATCTTCCAGTGGAGCATCAATTTCTTCGCGCTGCAGCCGGGCGACAGGTTCCGCACCATCTACACCCAGACGGTCTGCGAGGGAGAGGTGATAGCGATAGATACCGTACATTTCAGCCATTTCACGAGCGCGGCAGGCAAGGAAGTGTCCGCCCTCCTTTTTGACACCGGCGAGGGTTCCTCAAATACCTACTGGGACAAGAACGGTGAAAGTCTGAAACGCATGTTTCTGAAGGCGCCTCTGAAATACAACCGCGTCAGCAGCCGTTTCAGTTATGCCCGCAAGCATCCAGTTACCGGCAAGGTAAAGGCGCATACAGCAGTGGACTACGCTGCCCCGACGGGCACGCCCGTGTACGCAATCGGCGACGGCACTGTCACCAAGAAGGGCTGGGACTCTACCGGCGGCGGCAACCGCATACGTATCAAGCACCGCATGGGCTATGAAAGTTCGTACATGCACCTGTCGAAGTTCGCTCCCGGGATAAGGGAGGGTTCCCGAGTGAGTCAGGGCGATCTCATCGGCTATGTGGGAGCCACGGGTACGGCCACCGGCCCTCATCTCGACTTCCGCATCTGGGAAAACGGTACCCCCATTGACCCGCTTAAGCTCGATTCCCCGGCTTCCGAGCCTTTGGAACAGAAATATCTCGATGCTTTCAACGCCCTGTATACCGAGTATGAGGCGGAGATGGAATCCCATGACTCCGCAGGCGGCTCTTTGGCAGTACCCTCCGTTGCCGGACCAAGCGGAGAAGAACAATGAACATAGAGGCGATAGGGCATTTCGAATCGCCTCTGAGCGGAAAATTCGGTATACCCCGGCAGTCCGGACTCGCTGCGGAATTGCGCGGCAGGGTAGTGCTGCATCCTCCCTACAATGTGCCTGACGCACTCAGAGGACTGGATGATTTCGACTACCTTTGGCTTATCTGGGGATTCAACCTGAACAAACGCAGCCAGGACGGCTTCTCGGCCACGGTCAGGCCTCCGAGACTCGGCGGCAATGTGCGTGTCGGGGTCTTTGCCTCGCGCTCGCCATTCCGCCCCAACTCATTGGGTCTCAGCGCTGTGAAAATATTGAAAGTGGAACCTTCCGCAGGCGTGATAGAGGTCTCCGGAGCTGACCTTGCGGACGGTACTCCGATTTACGATATCAAGCCTTATGTAAGTTATGCTGACGCCCATCCGGAAGCCCGAAACGGCTTCGTGGACAGCCACGAATGGCAGCCTCTGAAAGTCGTTTTCCCCGATTCTTGGATGGTTGAACCGCCTTTCGGGGAGACGGAAATGGAAGCCCTGCGCGAGATCCTCGCTCAGGATCCGAGGCCACAATTCCAACACGACGAGGGACGCATATACGGTTTCGCCTTCAACGGGAAGGAAATCCATTTCCGCGTCGAAGGCGATATGCTGGAAGTTGTGTGATTACTCGTAGATGAACTCGAATTCGTCCACGTAAAGCAGGCTGCCCACGGCACCCGTGAAGGTATCGCCGTATCTTGATGAGCAGGAGCTCACTACCACATATTTGGGTTTGCGGGTGAGGTCTCTGTACTCGAGGGGCAAGGTAAACTCGACATATTGCAGGTTCCCGTCCTCATCGTATGTGCTCTCGCCGGTTTCAAGCAATCCAACGGCAATGATGTTGGAGTCATTATCAAAATCCACGAACACTCCTGCGGAAGTGTCCACCGTGAAGGGGTCGCTCCAGTCGGTGAGCAGCACGAATATCTGCAGCTGGTCGCCCTGACCCACGAGGTCCGGCCAGGCATCCTCGTCATCATGGTCGATGATGCCGGGAGCGTAGGCATAGTAGCCGTGGAGCGCGCTCGGACGAGTAGTGAATTCCACACCCCAGTTCAACTGTGCGCCGAGTGAACCGCCGCTGCCTGTGGCTCCGAGAAATTCTCCGGTCAGCAGGCTGCCGGCGGCAAAACGTCCGATTCCAAGTACGTTGGGGTACATGGATTCCAGGCGCGCTGCCTGCTTTCCGCTGCCGCTCACGGCTACGAACTCGCTTTCGGGAGTAGTGGCGCAGGTGGACTGTATGGTAAGCACTCCCTTGTTTGCGCTGTCCCAGATGCGACCCTCGCTTACTTCGGGAGCGGGGTACCAGCAGGTCTTTCCATAATATTCTTCGGTGCACCATTCGTCGAAACTCATGTTCGGCAACTGGGCTGCTTCCTCGGTAGTGAAGCTGACCTCATCTCCGGTAGACCCGCCGACGTTCAGCCTGACGGAATAGGTGGTGGCTGCGCTCAGCCCGCTTACGCTGTAGGTATATACTCCGTCCGTTGCGCTTACGCTCTCGCCGGAGTTCCAATCGGAATCATCGGAACTCTTCCACTCGAAGATGGCGCTTGCGCTGTCGTCTTCTGCCTCGGACGTGAAAGTTGCCGAATATGCCCACGCATTCACGCTGATGTATTCTTCTTCAACGCTCACGAGCGTTGCGGAAATGGTCCATTCATACTGCTGGTAAGTGGTAATCACCACGGAAAGGGGTGAAGTCAGGTCTATGATGGAACCTACGCTCAGTTCATCGCAACTGGCTCCGTCGGACAGCCCTATGCTGACGATTTTGAGCGAACTGAGGTCAGTTTCGTCCGACATGCTGAGAGTCACCGTGGCATTGGTCCGGCTTATGCTTGACGAGAGTTGTCCTTCCACCTGGAAGTCAGTGAAATATCCCTCCACTACGGGGTAGTCTATGTCGTTTTTGAGTGAACATGCGCTCAGGCAAATCAGCCCGGCAGCAAATGCCGCTATACTGGTTATTTTCATCTAAGTTGCTGTTTTAAAAATACATGCAGAGTGCGAGGTTCGCGCTCAGAACGTCAATATTGAAGTTAAGTCCGAAACTGTTGTAGTTGCTGTGGTCCACCTGGTTGATAATCTGGACGGTGTTCTGCCAGTCTATGCTGAACACTTCCACGCTGAATTCCAAGGCAACGCCGTTGGTCACGCGGAACGTCACCCCCGGTGCGGCAAAGATGCTTGCGGAATATTTGGTCTGGAAGGCTCCATGCTTGAGTCCGTCATCCAATGAATAGGTCTTGCTCTGCCCAATGCCGCCCCGCAGGCCCATTTCCCCGAAGAAAGCCACTGTCTTGCTGCCGAAGATGGGGATGTAAGCCCGTGTGAAGATGTCCAGATTGTACTCCTGACCCACATAGTAGTAGTTGCCCAAGGATATTCCCACATCGGAAAAGTTCAGGTTTCCGGAGTCGAGAGACAGGCTGTTGCGGCCATATTTGAACCTCAACCCCAAGGAGAAGTCGTCTTTCAGGAAATAGGAGCCGTTGATTCCGAATTTCCATCTTTCCAGTCCGCCCTTCATGCCCGTGATGAGGGAGAAAAGCGCATTGTAGCCGGTCTCGTTGCCTATGTTGTAGCTATTGTAGGAGACATTGAGTCCGGAAGATTTTGTGCCTTTGGGGAAGAAAGCCGAGTGTTGCTCCTCTACGCTTTCCGCCGCAAAGGCTCCTGAGGCGACGATGAATATACTGATCGCCAGGGTAAGTAATTTTTTCATAATATTCACATTTCTAGTCCGGCGAGAGCCGGAGTAAACCAACAAATAATCGCAAATTGCGGCAAAACGGGGTAAATATGTGCATAATTATCCAAATGCCAAAATATTTCCCTAATTTCCCGTCTTTGACACTTCATTTTAGAAAAAACGAGGCCCCAGATAGCCAGGAT
>CAZOQW010000017.1:0-33162 GCA_964582235.1 uncultured Muribaculaceae bacterium
TGCTCGTCACATTTATACGTTTTTTAAGAAAATTTCCGTTTTCGTAGGTAAGTGGATTTTTTTATAAACGATTAATCACGGCAGCAGACTGTGGGGTAATTCCCTGCTTGCAGGGCTCGCCGTCGGGCGGGCGGCGTAGTGATGCGCAGGGCCGAGGACGAAAACTGCTTACTAGGAAACGCCCGTGGCTGGGGACGAAGGTTGCTCGAAAGAAAACATCCGTGTCAGGCCTGTGCGACAGCGCAAGCGAAGCCGTCGTGCTCCCTGGGGAGCTGGCTGCGTCAGCAGACTGTGGGGTAATAATAAAATGAGGGAACCGCAACCGCCGTTCCCTCTCTATTTTCCGTACGCCTTTTCGCTTAGAAGCGATATTTAAGACCGAGACCGAAGCCCTGCCATCCGAAGTGCTGGCCGGTAAGGTATATCGCAGGCCTCCAGTCAAGGGAGATGTTCATGGGGAAGCCGGGAATCACGAATTCAGCTCCAAGTTGTCCCACTATTGCAGCGCTGAAATCAGTACTGCTGTCATTGTTGTAGAATCCGAGAGACACACCCGGTCCTACATAGAAGTTGAAATTTCCTGCGCTTCCGAGGTGGAAGTCATATATTCCGCTAAGATGGAAACCACTTGAGCCCATCCATCCGAGATCAACTTCAAGGAAATTGCGGGCACCAAGATAATTCTGGTACGTAATTTCCGCTCCATTGGCAAGTCTCAAACCAATAGCTTTGGGTTGAGCCGAAGCTGCTACGCTTAAGGTAAGCACGCTCAGTAAGATGATAATAAATTTTTTCATGAATCAGTTTTTAAAATTAAACAATACCTGAAAAACCCAGAAAAGCCATAGCCATGATACCTACTGTAATCAAGGCAATAGGCAAACCTTTGAAAGATTTGGGGACAGAGTTGAACGCAAGATGTTCGCGCAACCCGGCAAACAGGCACATGGCCAGTCCATAGCCGAGCGAGGTCGCAAGAGCGTAAACTGTGGATTCCCCAAGGTTGAGAAGATGCGGTTCAGAACCACCGAACGCAAATTCAGTGCTTACGACCGTAATAGCTACACCGAGAACGGCGCAATTGGTGGTGATGAGCGGCAGGAATATACCTAAGGCCTGATACAGCGCCGGGCTCGTCTTTTTCAAGACGATCTCGACCATCTGCACAAGCGCCGCAATCACGAGGATAAACGCAATGGTCTGAAGAAATTCCAGGCCGAACGGAACCAGAAGGTACTGGTTCAGCAGATAAGTGACCACCGTGGCGAGGGTAATCACAAAGCATACGGCGAGCGACATTCCTGCTGCCGTCGACAACTTGTTGGAAACGCCCAGGAAAGGGCATATACCAAGGAACTGCGCCAGCAGGATGTTGTTGACGAATATCGCTGAGATAATGATAAGAAGATACTCTCCCATGATTCACTACTTTTTAGCAAGGAACTTGTTGAACAGAACCATCAGATATCCGAGCACAAGGAATGCTCCGGGAGCCATGACGAAAGCAAGTATGCCGTCACCCTGGATGAATTTCAAGCCGAATACAGAACCGCTTCCGAGAATTTCGCGGACTATACCGATGACTGTCAGCGACACGGTGAAGCCCAAGCCGATTCCCAGACCGTCCAGAGCCGAGTCCACGACAGTATTCTTGTTGGCGAAGGCCTCGGCACGGCCGAGTACGATGCAGTTCACGACTATCAACGGGATGAAAATGCCGAGGGTTTCGTAAACCGCAGGCACAAAAGCCTGCATCATCAACTGCAATACGGTCACGAAGGTGGCGATTACCACTATATATACAGGGATACGCACCTTGTCAGGCACCGCAGGAGCCAGAAGAGAGATTGCCATGTTGCTGAGAATCAGCACAAACATCGTGGCGATACCCATCTCCAGACCGTTCATGGCCGAAGTTGTCGTAGCCAGTGTAGGGCACATTCCGAGCACGAGCACGAAAGTCGGGTTGTCCTTGACAAAACCCTTGGTGATCAACGACATTTTACTCATCTTCCTGTCCTCCTTCATTTGAAACTATTGCCCCATAGACTTTCAGCGCAGTTGCGACTGCAGCCGAATAAGCCCGGGATGTAATTGTGGAAGCGGTGATTGCATCCACGTCGCCGCCGTCCTTGCGCACTGCCAGGGTCTTGACCGCAGGGTCCCAGCCCCTGAACTGGCTGAGGAAAGACTCATCGGTCTGGCACTTGGCTCCGAGTCCGGGAGTCTCGCTGTGGGACAGCACCGTAGTATTGTGGACGATGCCGTTTTCCTCTATGCCCACCATCACCACAACGGGTCCGCTGAAACCGTTTGCGGATGAAACAACGGCGTAACCGGCTCCGGGAGCGGCATAGTACGAATACTCGACTCCGTCCACAGTAATCGTCGCCTCCTGCACGTCGCCCTCAAAAGGAGGAAGCACCTTGGCGATAGAGGCGTTGGTTTTGGCCACCTGAGCGGCATCTATAGGCTCTTTTGTGAGAGCGTAGGCCCCACCGAGCACTGCAGAACATACGCAGCACACGCCCGCAAGGCACAGCAACATATTTTTGAGAGTAGATTCAGCTGCCATAACTTAAATCCTCCCGTATTTTTTACCGTGGAACCAGTTGTTGAGCAGAGGAACCACGCAGTTCATTATCAAGATAGCGAATGACATACCCTCTGGGTACGAACCGAAATAGCGTATCATCATCACTATGAAACCTATACCTATTCCGTAAATCACGCCGCCGACAGTCGTCATGGGCGAAGTCACGTAGTCAGTGGCCATGAAGCAGGCTCCCAGAATCACACCACCGGTCATCAGGTTGAAAACAGGTCCGGTGTAGAGTTCGGGGTCAACCGCATGGAAAATCACGGATATGACGGCCACCGTAAGGAAGATGCTGAGCGGAATCCAAGGCTTGACTACCTTGCGGACCAGCAAATAGACGAAACCTGCCAGCAAGGCTATTGCGGAAATCTCGCCGGCAGAACCGCCGATGTCCTGAATCAGGGTGGAAACCGTGTAACCGCCGGACTCCATGAACTCGGAAATCGTCGAACCGCTCATCAAGGCTTCCTTAAGCGCACTCAGAGGGGTTGAACCGGTCACGGCATCGACCGTAGGCACGAAGCCCTTGGTGGTCGTCCAGTCGGTCAGATAGGTAGGGAAAGAGATGAGCAGGAACACGCGTCCGGTAATTGCAGGATTGAACACGTTCTGCCCAAGACCTCCGTAAGTCATCTTTGCCACGCCTATGGCGACTACCGCACCTGTAAACACCACCCACCAGGGCGTTGTCACAGGGAGGTTCATTGCCAGCAACAGACCTGTCACCACGGCGGAAAGGTCGCCGATGGTGGAAGGACGGCGGAGCAGCCATTTCGTTATGGCCCATTCCAAAAGCACGCAGGAGGCTACGCTCACAGCGAGCACCAGAAGCTCGGCCCATCCGTAGAAAATCACAGACACGATTACCGCCGGCATGAGGGCGATGATCACGTCGCGCATCAACACTTTGGTTGAAGTGTTCGCGTGGATGTGGGGAGCGGGAGAAACCAATAAATTACTCATAATCTTCGACTCGCTATTTTACGGCCTCTGCAGCCGCCTTTGCCGCAGCTGCGCGGGAACGGATAACAGACATGACTTGGACCTTGGCCTGACGCACATTGTCGAGCAAGGGTATATAGGCAGGACAACTGTACAGGCAGCATCCGCATTCGATACAATCCTGGGCGGCCTCCTTTTCAAGAGCTTCCACGTCACCGGCCTTGTACAGACGGTTAAGCAGGAAAGGTTCAAGACCCATAGGGCAGGCATCGGAACACTTTCCGCAACGGATACAGTTGGTCTCGGGCTTGCGCTTCGTGCTCTCCTCCTTAAGATAAAGTATGGAAGACGAGCCTTTTACAGTCGTTGCATCTATATTGCTTATGGCCTTGCCCATCATGGGACCGCCGCTTATTATCTTCGCGGCCTCCTCGGGCATTCCGCCGGCCTGCTCCATGATGAAACTGAGAGGAACACCTATCCTGAAAAGGTAATTGTGCTGCTTCTCTACAGGCAGGCAGTCACCAGTCACCGTCAGCACATTGGTAATCAGCGGCTTGTTCTTCTGAACCGCCTCATAAACCGCAAGCGAGGTAGCCACGTTCTGGACTACGGCCCCGGAATCTATAGGCAGGCAGCCTGAACGCACCTGACGACGCAGCACTGCATCTATCAGTTGTTTTTCTCCTCCCTGCGGATAACGCTTCTTCAAGGGGGCGACCGTCATATCCTTGCAGCCGAGCTTCGCTATGGCCGCGCCGATAGCCTCGATTGCTTCCGGCTTGTTTTCCTCTATTCCGATAACGCAGCGGCAGCCGAGCACCTTCTGCATTATGGCCGCACCAAGGACGATTTCCTCCGGACGCTCCACCATGATGCGGAAGTCGCTGGTAAGGAAAGGTTCGCACTCGGCACCATTGATTATCAGGCAGTCGGCTGTCTTGCCGGGAGCCGGATTGAGTTTCACATGGGTGGGGAAAGTCGCGCCGCCGAGTCCGACCACGCCGGCCTTCTTGATTTTGTCGAGTATGAGATTGCGGTCATCGGGGATTTCGGTCACAAGCTTGTCACTGAGATCCACGCCCTCGACCCATTCGTCTCCCTCAACGGCTATCTCGATGTGCATCACCATGTTGCCTGCCAGGTCCTTGCGAGGAGCTATACCCTTGACCTTTCCGGACGCAGGAGCATGTATATATGCGGAGATGAATCCGCCGGGTTCGGCTATCACCTGACCCGTCTTTACGCTGTCACCCACGGCAACCACAGGTTTTGCGGGGGCGCCGAGCGACTGGGCCATGGACACATATACTGTCTGCGGCAGCGGCAGGGTCTCTATTGCGCAACCACGAGAGAGTTTGTTGTCATGAGGATGGACACCGCCTATCCTGAAAGTCAGTAACTTACTCATTGCTTACCTCCTTTTTCTCAATAGTTTCCGACTTTTTCGCCGCTACAGGCTTCTCTGCTGCACTTTCAGCAGCGACCGGTTTTGCGGGAGCCTCTGCCTTGGCGGCAGTAGCAGTTGCGGCCTTAGCTGCAGGAGCCCCGGTTTTTGCAGGCGCAGCAACTTTCTCTGCTGTCTCTGCCTTAACGGGCTTTACAGCGGGCTTGTCAGCGGCTGCAGCAGTTGCAGCCTTCGCTGTGGGAGCGGCGGCAGGCTTGGCGGGGGCTTCTGCCTTGGCTGCGGTTGCAGCCGGTTTCGCAGCAGCAGGGCGCTCCGGGAAGTTCACGGCGTGAATGGCTCCGGTCGGACATTCGGCCACGCACTTCTTGCACAACTTGCACTTGGTGAAATCAATATATGCAACATTGTTCACTACGGTAATGGCTTCATGAGTGCAGACCTTTGCGCACTTGCTGCAACCTATGCAGGCAGCCGAGCAGGCCTTGCGGGCCACAGCTCCCTTGTCCTGGTTGATACAGCTCACGAACACCCTCATCGAGCGGGGTCCCTTGTTGCGCAACTCAATCACGTGCTTGGGACAGGCCTTGACGCATGCGCCGCACGCGGTACACTTCGACTCGTCCACCACGGGCAATCCCGTCTGCGGATCCATGCTGAGTGCGCCGAACTGGCAAGCATCCACACAGTCACCACAGCCCAGACAGCCGTATGAACAGCCGGTATCTCCACTATAAAGCGCGGCCTTGACGCGGCAGGACTGCACTCCGTCATAAACATTCGTACGAGGACGGTTGGCGCAAGTTCCATTACAACGCACCACAGCCACCTGAGGGGCTTTTTCCTTGACCTCATAACCGAGAATCGCTGCCACTTTCTTCATCACGTCATTGCCTCCGACGGGGCAGAACATGCTGTCCAGATTGGGTGCCTTCACTGCGGCATCCGCAAAATTCCGGCAGCCGGCAAAGCCGCATCCGCCGCAATTCGCTCCGGGCATCACCTTCTCAACCTCGTCGATACGGGGGTCTTCCTCGACCTTGAACTTCTTGGCTACCCAATAGAGTATCAAGGCCAGAACCAATCCGACAAGCGTAAGAATCACGATGGTCAGAATAACAGTTTGTGTCATTATTTTCTGATATTAAAAACGTATTCGTTGCGTAGTTTTCCCCTGAAAAGGTAAAGCACAAAATAGTATATTGCCATGGCTGCCAATGCCACAAGGCCCGACAGCAGTTCACCCGCGCCGACAGACAGGGCGACCATCAGGGCCACCACCAGCACTACCAAAGGGATTCCGTAGGACAGCCATACGGCCTTGTGTCCCATGGTAGCCCTCAACACCACATCAACCTCCGCCCCGACTTCAAGCCTGAGCAAGGGAGAAGTGGCTACCTCAACTATCTTTGACTTCGCCTCGCCGAGCGAGCAGAGCCCCTTGGCATGGCAAGAGGAGCAGGCACTTTCCGAAATAATTTCGACCTGCGTGATTTCGGGGCCTATTGCAAGCACCCGACCCTTGTGAGATATCTCTGCTTTAGTACGGCTCATTTCCCAAATATTCAAATGAATCGTTACTGTTCATGGCCGAATCTATGGGCATGGTGCCCGCGCGGACATCCAGGGCATCCGTCAGTTCTATGAACCTGATCTGTTCTCCCTTGAACAGCATGGGGATGTCGTCCGTCTGGCCATTTCTGTGTTTTGCTATGATTATCTGCGTCTTTTCCCTGTCCTCCGGATTCTCGCTGAGACCGTTTGCGTCCGGCCTGTGTATGAAAATCACCATGTCCGCATCCTGCTCTATTGAACCGGACTCGCGCAAATCGGACAACTGGGGCCTGCCGCCGCCGCCCTGACGGTTCACGGCCTGACGGGACAACTGGGACAAGGCTATGATGGGTATGTCCAGTTCCTTGGCTGTGGCTTTCAGTGTACGCGAAATGGCAGCGACCTCCTGCTCACGCATGGCGCGGAGTTCCTGAGGTCCCTGTATAAGCTGAAGATAATCGACTATTATCAGCCGGACACCCTTATTCTTTACGAGATTCTTGGCCTTCGTGCGGAATTCCATGAGTTGTATGCCGGGGGTGTCGTCGATGTACAGCGGGGCCTTGGACAAGTCCTTAATCTTGTATTCCAACTGCTCCCACTCGTAGTTTTCCAGCCGCACTCCGCCCTTTATCTTGTCCGCCGGAAGCCCCGACTCCGAAACCATGAGACGTGTAATCAGCTCTATGGCGCTCATTTCCAATGAGAAAAATGCCACCGGCATGTGATGGTCCACGGCAGCATTGCGGGCCAGATTGAGCGCGAACGCGGTCTTTCCTATGGAAGGACGGGCGGCGAGGATAATCAAGTTCGAGGGCTGCCAGCCCATAGTTACCCTGTCTATGCTCACGAAGCCGGAAGGCACACCGCTCAAGCCGCTGCACGACTGCATTTCGTCTATGCGCTTCAACGCCATGTTGATTACGCTGCCCACATCCTGTATGTCCTTGCGCACATTGCTCTGGATGGCATCGTAAATCTTCGACTGGGCCATGTCTATCAGGTCGTCCACCTTGACGGACTCGTCGTAGGACCTGCTCAGTATGTCGTATGAAGCTGTAATCAGATCACGCTGGATGGCTTTCTGCTTGAGTATCTTTATGTAATACTCCATGTGCGCCGCTGAACCCACCTTCTCGGAGAGGTTCACCAAAGCCACCGAACCGCCTACGGTCTCGAGATTGCCGAGGGCGGTGAGTTTGGCGCTTACTGTGATGATATCCACCGAGGTATGCTCGGTCACGAGAGCCGTCATGGCCTCGAATATCATCCTGTGCTTTGGGTCGTAGAAACAGGACGTGGTCAGCTCCTCCATCGCCTGGTCCACGCAACTCGCTTCGAGCAGCATGGCACCGAGCACGGCCTCCTCGACATCGACGGCCTGAGGGGGTTTGTTCCCCACCTCAAGTCCGAGGGTTTCGAGGTCCACGGGTTGAGCTTTCCTGCGGGCTCCTGATTTCTGTACCGGCATCTACAAGTATGACACTAAATATCAGGATTGACTATTATCCTGCCGCAGTGCTCGCAGATGATGAGCTTCTTGCCTGATGCGATGTCAATGAGACGCTGGGGCGTGATGGTATGGAAGCATCCTCCGCAGGCATCACCGTATGTACCGTCCTCATTCTTGGGGAAGAGGGAAACCACGGCAAGGTGGTTGTGCGTACTCTTGCGTATGCGCTCATATGCGCTGAGGGTGCGCTCGTCGAGCTTTGCGGTAATGGATTTCTTGCGGGCGGTCAGTTCGGCCTCCTCCTTGGCGGTAGCCTCGACGATGTTGGCAAGTTCCTCTTTCTTGGCCTCGAGGTCGGACTCGCGTATGGCTATGTTGTCCGTGATTCGCTCAAGATCGTACTTGCGGTCCATGATGGCCTGACGAGAGTCGTTGATGTTCTTCTCGGCTATGGCCTTAAGCAGTCCCAGATTCTCGAGTTCCTTGTTGATAGAGTCGAACTCGCGGCTGTTGGTGACATGGTTGAGCTGCTCGGAGTACTTGGCCATTTCCTCCTCATGTGCGGCAATCTCGGCTTTGGCATCCTCGATTTTCTTGTTGTACTCCCCTATCATCTGCTCGACGCGTGCGTACTTCGACTTGTAAGACTCGACATCCTCCTCTAAAGCCGCCACTTCCTGCGGCAGTTCTCCACGGAGCTGCATCAGTTTGTCAATATCGTTGTCAGTGGCCTGAAGACGGTAGAGGGTGCGCAACTTCTCCTGTGCGTCCTGCTCAGTCTCGGCAAAATTCTTCTGCAGCGACACAAAAGTTTCGCGCTCGTCGATGGGCGCGGCAACCTTGGTCGATTTCTTGGTAGTAGCCATATCTCTTATAACAGTTTATTCAGCGTGATTTTGAACTTGCAAAGGTAGGAAAAATTTCTTTCATTCAAGCGAATTCCTGAGTTCAAGGAGTTGTTCCCTTATGGCCTTCAAGGACTCAAGGACTTTCATCTCGTCACGGACGGCCGTTCTTTCCCTTAACATCATGCGTCCGGCACCCTCCAGAGTCATTCCCTTGTCCCTCACGAGGTGGTGCAGTTGCCGCAAGGCCTCAACATCATCCGCAGAATACAGACGATTGCCCTTGGCGTTTCGCTTGGGACGCACCATGCGCGGAAAAGCATTTGACCAGGATCTCACAAGGGTCACGGTCTCCCCGAGCATTTCAGCGACTTCTCCTATGGTCCAATACAGTTTTTCCATATCAATCCATAGATTGTTTCGTATTCACGGACATGTACAGGAAATTGGCGTAATCCTGTGCCGTAACCGAGCCGAAAAGATAGTCAACGGGGTTCACAATGCCGTCATTCACACGCACTTCATAGTGCAGATGCGGCGCGGCTGCCTTTCCCGTCATACCCACGGTGCCTATTTGCTGGCCCGCCTTCACTTTCTGCCCGACCCGCGCGCTACGGCTTTCCAGATGAGCATATACAGTGGTGTATCCGCCCGCATGGGCTATTTCCACCATGTTTCCGAATTTCTTGGAATTCGCGGAACGCAGCACCTCACCATCGGCGGCGGCATACACGGGAGTTCCCGGCTGAACTATGAAATCCAGCCCCTCATGCCATACGTAGGCCTTGTAGAACGGATCTATGCGGCTGCCCACCGACGCTCCTATCTGCGGATAGCTTATGTCTTCGAGCGGCATACGCATGGGCGGGGCCACGAAAGATGTATCTTCCACAGCGGCGAAAATCTCCCGGAACAGCGACTCGATGCGCGAAGAAACTCCCAACAGCGAATCCGCCTTATACCTTGTATAACTTGCCAGACGCGTGTCAAGTATGGTGTCACTCGCGTGCAGGAAACTGAGTCGTCCCATGGGGTCGAGTTCCGGAGCATTGGCATGGAACACCTGCTCGTAAAGTTCGTTGTCCTTGTGCTGCAGGTTTGCGACCCCGTCCCTGAGCAGTTCGGTCTTCCCCGGTATATCGTGATAGAGACGCTCATACATACGTATCTCACGCTTCAACGCCCTTTCGGTATCCGTACTGAAGAATAAGGAGAAAGGTATGTACAGCAGCACGGCCACGACAAGGGTCTGCGCGAGATATGCAAGCACGGAAAGCGCGACGTAGTCGAATTCCATCACCTTCCGTTTGTGCTTCTTCGCTCCCCCGCTTTGGTTTCTATCGGCCATTGTTCGCCCTCCCCCTGCGCAAAAGTTCCATGGTGGACGAGCGCTTGTCGCGCGGAGACTCCTCACTGCGACGCTCTATCATGGCTATGTATTCATCCACCGGCATGTTTATATCCAGATAGTTCATGGGATTTACAGGCGCACCGCGGTAGATAACCTCGTAATGCAGGTGCGGACCGGTCGACTTGCCCGTATTCCCGACGGTTCCTATGCGCTCGCCCCGACGCACCGTCATCCCCTCGACAACTTCTATGGTGTTAAGGTGGGCATAGCGGGTCTTGTAGCCGTAACCGTGGTCGAGTATGATTTCGTTGCCGTAGCCACGGAACTGGTAGCCGACATATTCCACCACCGCATCGCCGGTAGCGTACACGGGATTGCCTGTCTTCGTCGCAAAATCCTGCCCCGTGTGTCTGCGGCTGTCACCGTAAATGGGGTCGGTGCGGTAGCCGAATCTGCTGGAAATGCGGTATGTCCCTTCCTTGGGCAGTATCGGAGGCACGTTGGGCACGCATGAAATCATGTCACCGGACTCGCGGGCCACCACCGCAACCTCGTCCAGGGCCTTGCTGTCCACATATATGCGTTTAGCGAGAATGTCAGTCCTGAGCACCAGGTTCTTGAGTTTGGAATTTGCGCCGAGAGCATCGAGTTCCTCATAACGGTTGATACCTTCGATGCCGGCAAATTTCAGCTCGTCGGGTATGGGACTGAGTCCGTAGATAGAACGATATACATCGTCGTCACGCTGCTCTATGCCGAGCAGCACGCTTTCGCAGGCGTCGAGTTCCAGGTTCACGAGATTCACCATGGCCTCCCATTTGGCATGTTCGCGTTTGAGCATGGCGGTTTTCGGGAGTTCAAATCCGAGGACGGACAGATATATCCAATAGTACAGCCCGACCAAAGCCGCCCCCAGGACCACCATCAGCACATAACGCAAGTGTTTCAGGTATTTGGGTGCCGGCCTTCTCTTGTATGTCAGGGTTTCCGGATCTAATACATATTTGGACATAACTCGCAAAAGTACAGATTTTTTTGCTATTTTTACAGGCTATTTATGATTCACATCAAATTATGACTTCTAACGAAATACGTCAAAAATTCCTGGACTTCTTCGCATCCAAGGGCCACACGATAGTTCCGTCGGCCCCGATGGTGGTCAAGAACGACCCTACACTGATGTTTACCAATGCCGGAATGAACCAATTCAAGGACATTTTCCTCGGCAACAGCAAGGCACCGTACCCGCGGGCGGCGGATTCGCAGAAATGCCTGCGCGTCAGCGGAAAGCACAACGACCTCGAAGAAGTAGGACACGATACTTATCACCATACAATGTTCGAGATGCTCGGCAACTGGAGCTTCGGTGACTATTTTAAGATTGAGGCCATCGACTGGGCCTGGGAACTCCTCACGGAAGTTTACGGCATCGACAAGAATATCCTTTATGCCACAGTATTCGAGGGCAGCAGCGAGGACGGCACCGAAATGGACAACGAGGCCCGCGAGGCCTGGCTCAGGCACCTTCCCGAGGATCACGTGCTGCTCGGCAACAAGCATGACAACTTCTGGGAAATGGGAGATACCGGTCCATGCGGCCCATGCTCCGAGATTCACATCGACATACGCACTCCCGAGGAAGTCGCAGCCACGGGACTCAGCGGACGCGAACTCGTGAACAAATCCGACCCGCACGTCATCGAAATCTGGAACCTCGTGTTCATGCAGTACCAGCGCATGTCCGACGGCCACCTCGAACCCCTTCCTGCAAAGAACATCGACACGGGCATGGGCTTCGAGCGTCTTTGCGCGGTGCTTCAGGGAAAGCGAAGCAACTACGACAGCGACATATTCACCGGCATACTTGCCAAAATCGGGGAGATTTCCGGTCACCGCTACGGCGAAAGCGAGGAGGTAGATGTGGCTATGAGGGTGGTTGCCGACCACATTCGCGCAATCGGATTCAGCATTGCTGACGGACAACTCCCGTCCAATGTCAAGGCCGGGTATGTCATCCGCCGCATCCTGCGCCGCGCCGTGCGTTACGGCTACACTTTCCTCGGACTCACCGAACCCTTCCTGTGCAGGCTTGTGGAGCAGCTTGTCCATGATCTCGGAGCAGCCTACCCTGAACTCGCCAAGCAGCAGAAACTCATAGAGAACGTCATACGCGAGGAAGAACTCGCCTTCCTGCACACCCTCGACAGGGGCATCAAACTGCTCGACGAGTGCATGGAACAATCGGCCGGCACCAAGCAGATCACCGGCTATGATGCGTTCAAACTCTACGACACCTACGGCTTCCCCATCGACCTTACGGAGCTCATCGCCTCCGAACACGGTTTCAGCGTGGATCTCGACGGCTTCAACTTTGAGCTTGGCAAGCAGAAGGAACGCGCAAGGAACGCCACCGCCAACACCTTCGGCGACTGGACAGTCTACCGCGAGGCCGACAGCGTGACATTCACCGGCTACGATGAGACGGAGACCACCGGAGCACACCTGCTCAAGCAGCGCAGCGTGGTCATGAAGAACAAGGAAATGCTGCAGCTCGTGTTCGACCGCACGCCGTTCTATGGCGAAATGGGCGGTGAGGTCGGCGATACCGGAGTTCTCATTTCCGCCGACGGAGAGCAGATACAAATACTCAACACCATCAAGGAGAATGAACTGACCATACACATAGCCGACAGGCTGCCGCACAACTGCGAAGGCGCATTCACCTTGAAAGTCAATGCGGAGCGCAGGAAACGCATAGCCTGCAACCACACCTGCACCCACCTGCTCGACCGCGCACTCAGGGAAATACTCGGAGAACACGTGGAGCAGAAAGGTTCTTTCGTATGTGACAAGAACTTCCGTTTCGACTTCTCGCACTACGAGAAATTGAGCGACGAGCAGATTGCCGCCGTGGAGCACAGGGTCAACGAACTGATACGCGAGAACCATACTCTTGAGGAGAAGCGCGATGCCAGCATGGCGGAAGCCCAGTCGATGGGAGCCATTGCCCTGTTCGGCGAGAAGTACGGCGAAAAGGTCCGCGTGGTCAAGTTCGGTCCCAGTGTGGAACTTTGCGGAGGCTGCCATGCACCCGCTACAGGAAATATAGGACTGTTCAAGATACTCAGCGAATCGGCGATTGCCGCAGGAATACGGCGCATCGAGGCCGTAACCGGCGAAGAAGCCGAATCCATGGTCTACAGCATGCAAACCTTGCTGAAGACGGCACGCTCGTTCTTCAACAACACCCCTGACCTGTCCGGAGCCATCCAGAAACTGATAGCCGAGAACGCCGTGTTCAAGAAACAATCGGAAGAGTTCGCCGCACAGAAAGCCAGGGAACTGGCCAAAAAGCTCGAATCCGAGGCCCACGAGGTAAACGGAATAAAACTCATTGTGCTGCCGCCCATAGGGGTTACCGACAACATGGATTCCACAATGTTGCGCAATTCAGCCCTGATACTCCAGAAGTCGCTCTCCAATTCGGCCCTCGTGGCTGCGTTGCAAAGTGACGGAAAAGCGCAGCTCATGCTGATGTATTCCGATGACCTCGTTGCTGCCGGGAAAAATGCCGGCAAGGACATCAGGGAAGCCGCAAGCCTCATCCGCGGCGGCGGTGGCGGCCAGCCCGGACTCGCAACCGCAGGCGGAAAGGACACGGAAGGATTGGAGAAGGCATTGGCCGCGCTCATCGAGACCGCTACCAGGAAGGCCTGAGCCAAACTGCAGGCAAGACCTCAACATAAAAAGGACAGAGAATGAAGAAATTGGACAGATTCACGCTAAAGGCTTTCATAGGCCCGTTCGTCGCGATATTGTTTGTCGTGATCTTCGTTCTCATGATGCAGTTCCTCTGGCTGTACATCGATGAACTCGTGGGCAAGGGTCTCGGACTTGCCGTAGTGCTGGAATTCCTCATGTGGGGCATGATTACCATATTGCCTATGGCCCTGCCCCTCTCCACCCTGCTCGCGTCCATGATGATAGTCGGGCAAATGGCGGAAAACAACGAGTTGATAGCCATCAAGGCGGCCGGCATACCGTTTTCGAGGGTAATCTCGCCCTTGATAGTGGCTTCCGCAATCATCGCCGTGGGTGCATATTTCACCGGTGACAGGCTGGTGCCGGAGGCCTACAACCAGATATTGACCCTGCGCGACGACATAGGACGTACCAAGAACGAAATCAAGATACCTTCAGGCACGTTCTACGATGGCATCGACGGTTACATACTCCGCGTCGAGGACCAGAACAAGGAGACAGGAATGCTCTACGGAGTCATGGTCTATGACCATACCGGCAAGAAGGGCAACACCGCAATCACCCTTGCCGACTCTGCTGTGCTGAAGATGTCCAAGAACAAGGACTACCTGACATTCACCCTGTACAACGGCTCCAACTACCAGGAGGACAACAATGTACGTTACAAAGATACCTCGCTTGCCCTCCAGCATGTGGACTTCGTGAAGCAGGAACTGATAATCTCGCTCGCGAACTACAGCTTCGAGAAATCCGATTCCAGCCGCTTCAGCGACCAGGCCAAGTCCATGAGCACCGCCCAGTTGCGATACCAGATGGACTCGCTCAAACACAAGCTGGACTCGATGCACACCGTAAACAGCAGCAATGTCCGCCGCTCGCAGAACTTCCGCCTGTCGCGCCAGTTGGATACGGCACGCAGGAATCCCGAACTGCAGTATTACAGCTCGGAGAATTACCTTAAATGGAAGACCACGGAAGACATGGTGTCTGCATACAATAAGGCCGCCGATGCCGCCGGAGTATTCCAGAACGAGCTGAACAACTTGAAGTTCAATGTCTACGAGAGCAAATACTACCTGCGGCACACCGAAGTGGAATATCTACGGAAATTCTCGCAGGCTTTGGCTTGCTTCATCCTTTTCTTCATCGGTGCGCCCCTCGGCTCGCTGATACGCAAGGGAGGTCTCGGGTCGAGCGCGATAGTGTCCGTGCTGTTCTTCGTGCTGTATTGGGTGGTGGATATATCCGGAGTCAAGCTCGCACGGGACGGCGCGGTCAGCCCTGCCGCAGGAGCCTTCATATCGTCGATAGTGCTGGCTCCGATAGGCATGTTCCTGACATGGAAAGCAATAAATGACTCTGAAATGATGAATATGGACAGCCTGAAATCATGGTGGCGCAAGCTCAAGAGCAAGATATCCACTGCGTTCAGACCGGTGCGTATAGTTTATATGGGTACCCCGGAATTTGCGGTGGCCCCGCTTGACAAACTGGTAAGTTCGGGTTATAAGGTGGTCGGTGTCGTCACGGTGGCCGACAAGCAGAGCGGACGCGGGCTGAAAGTCAATGAGAGCGCGGTCAAGCGTTATGCCGTCGAGCACAACATCCCCTTGTTGCAGCCTCTGAAACTCAAAGACCCGGAGTTCCTTGACAAGCTGAAGGCCTGGAAACCCGACCTGATAGTGGTCGTGGCGTTCAGAATGTTGCCCGAAGAGGTATGGAGTATGCCCCGTCTCGGTACGTTCAACCTCCATGCAGCCCTCTTGCCGCAGTATCGCGGTGCAGCCCCTATCAACTGGGCCATCATCAACGGAGAGAAGCGCAGCGGTGTGACAACCTTCATGATAGACAAGAACATAGACACCGGCGGCATCATATTCCGCGAAGAATGCAGGATCAGCCCGGAGGACGATGCCGGCAGTCTGCACGACAAACTCATGGATATGGGCGCAGAACTCGTACTGCACACCACCGAAGCGATAATCCAGCACAATGTGGAGGTCCGCGTACAGCGTTCGTTCATTCAGGGAGCCGAGGTACTGAAACCGGCCCCGAAGATAGGCAAGGAACTCTGCCACATCGACTGGAACGACAAGTCTTCTGCCGTACTCAACCTGATCCGTGGACTGAGTCCCTACCCTGCCGCATTTACGGAAATCTTCAACGAGAAGAATCCCTCACCGCAGGTGCTCAAGATATACAAGGCCGAGACCGTGTCCCTCAAAGGCACGCCCGGACAGTTGCTCTCCGACGGCAAGACCTACCTTGCAATCGCCACGGCCGACGGAGCGGTCTCCATCAAGGAACTCCAGTTGGCCGGCAAGAAGCGCATGGACGTAAAGACCTTCCTTGCGGGCTTCCGTGAACCCGAAACATACCGCTGCACAGAAGGCAGTTCAAAAGACACAATACATTCAGTGCTATGCTCCGTAAAATCAGAATAACCGTTGCCGCGTTGTTCCTTATTGGAATAACGTTGTTGCTAATCGGCATCGGAAGGGATTGGTGGGCTTGGATGGCCAGTCTGCAGTTCCTTCCGTCGCTACTCGCGCTGAACATTCCCGTGATGATCGGCATACTGCTGTTGACCTTCCTTTTCGGCAGGCTCTACTGTTCCATTATCTGCCCGCTCGGAGTCTTTCAGGATATTGTCCTGTGGATGCGCCGCAGCTATGGCAGCATCCGTTCCAAATTGCAGGCAAGGAGACTGCGCAGGCTTAAGGCCGCAGGCAAGCCGCTTCCCAAACCGAAGAAGTTCTCGATGGACTTCCGCTACCGCAGGGAAAACCGCTGGCTGCGTTTCATCATAGTCGGACTCTGCATAATCGGACAAATAGTTTCCGTTCAGTTCCTGCTGACCCTGCTGGCACCGTACAGCGCATACGGCCGCTTCGTCAGGAGCATCGTCGGACTGGCCGAGGGCGACAGCTTGGTACCTGCCCTGCTCATTGTGGCAGGAGTCACTTTCGTGCTGGTCACAGTACTGGCCTGGACCGGCGGACGCACGTGGTGCAACAATATCTGCCCCGTCGGCAGCGTGCTCAGTCTCGTGAGCCGTTTTGCAATTTTCCGCCCCGTAATAGACAAGAGCAAATGCACGGCCTGCAAGAAGTGCGAACGCAACTGCAAGTCCTCCTGCATAGACATTAAGAACCACAAGATCGACACTGCCAACTGCGTGATGTGCTTCGACTGCATAGAAATCTGCAACGACGGAGCCATCTCAATCGGGCGCGCCAAGGCCCAGGCCGTTCCGGCCGAGGTCAATACCCCCGAGTCGCAGAGCCGCAGAAACTTCCTCGGAGCCAGCGCCGTCCTCATCGGCGGTAGCGTGCTGGCAAACGCACAGAGCAAGCACCTTGACGGAGGTCTGGCCGAGGTTATCGACAAGCAGACTCCCCCGCGCCAGAAGCGCATAGTACCTCCGGGAGCCGTGAGCCACAGGCATCTCGCCAAGCACTGCACGGCCTGCCAGCTTTGCGTAAGCAGCTGCCCCAATGGAGTGTTGCGTACCTCGCGCGACCTTGGATGCTTCCTCCAGCCCGAAATGGGCTACGAAAAGGGCTATTGCCGCCCCGAATGTACGGCTTGCGCCGATGTATGTCCCACTGATGCCATACGTCCGCTGGAACGATACGAAAAACTCAGCATACGCATAGGCACAGCCCGCGTGAATCCCGAACTCTGCTTTGCCGCCACAGGCAAGGAGAATTGCGGAAACTGCGCGTTGCACTGCCCTTCCGGAGCCATACGCATGGTAGAGGCTGAAGGCTATCCCAAGCCCATACCCGTAGTGAACGAGGAGCAGTGTACAGGCTGCGGAGCCTGCGAATTCCTCTGTCCCTCACGACCCGTCAGCGCAATAGTGGTCGACGGACTTTCCACTCACATCGACAAGCTCGTAAGTTAGGATGAACGGTTTAATTTCAAGCTTATGGACAGACGAGATTTTCTAAAGAATGCCGGCCTCGGAGCCGCCGCCCTCGGACTCGCGGCCTGTGCTCCCAAGACAGTGGGAGAAAGCCTCGTGGCAAGCGACACGGGGGAAATCAAGGGAGGGACCATGCCCCAGCACTACCCCGGCGTGGGTCTTCTCGGCTACGGCTGTATGCGCTGGCCCATGGTCACCGGTGAGGACGGCAAGCGTCACATCGACCAGGAAGCCGTTAACCAACTCGTGGACGTAGCCATGAAGCACGGCGTAAACTATTTCGACACCGCTCCCACCTATCTTGAAGGCGAGAGCGAAAAGGCCACTTCCATTGCACTGAACCGTTATCCCCGTTCAAGCTGGCTGCTCGCCACGAAACTCTCCAACTTCGGGAATTCGTCCTACGACAATTCGCTCGCGATGTACCGCAACTCCCTGAAAGTTTTCCAGACCGACTATGTGGACTACTATCTGCTCCACTCCATATCGGGCGGCGGGCAATTCGAGCAGCGTTTCGGCTCATCCGGCATCATGGATGTCCTGCTGAAGGAGCGCGAGCTCGGCCACATACGCAACCTGGGATTCTCATTCCATGGACCGCAGGACGGATTCGACGAATTATTGGCACTGCACGACAAGTACCACTGGGACTTCGTGCAGATACAGATGAACTATGTGGACTGGACTCACGCCGGAGGCCGTAACACCAATGCCGAATACCTCTACGACGAATTGGACAAGCGCGGAATTCCCATTATCATCATGGAACCGCTGCGCGGAGGCCGCCTGAGCAACATGCCCGCCGCATTGAGCGACATGCTGAAAGCGCGCGAGCCCCAAAAGTCCATCGCATCCTGGGCCTTCCGTTTTGTGGGCAGTTTTCCCCGCGTACTGACCGTATTGAGCGGCATGACCTACATGGAGCACCTTGAAGACAACCTGCGCACCTATCTGGATTTCAAACCGCTGAACGAAGAGGAAATGGCCTTATTGGAGGAAGTTGCCGACAGGATGGAGAGCTATCCCCTCGTGCCCTGCACCGCCTGCCAATACTGTATGCCCTGCCCCTACGGCATCGACATTCCGGGAATCTTCGCGTTCTACAACGACAATGTGAACGCCGGGACATACGTCATCAACAAGGAGCAGGAAAGCTACGCCAAGTTGCGCCGGAAATATCTTGCCGCCTACGACAAGGCCATCCCCACGGTGCGTCAGGCCGACCACTGCATACGCTGCAACAAATGTGTGGAATCCTGTCCCCAACACATACGCATTCCCAACGAACTGAGAAGAATAGACAATTATATAGAATCACTGAAACGAGAAGAATTTTAAAAGAACATGGAACTACCTTTTGCAGAATCCTATCGGATCAAGATGGTGGAGAACCTGCACAAATCCACCCGCGCCGAACGCGAACAATGGATAACTGACGCGCACTACAACCTGTTCAACCTCCGCAGCGAGCAAGTGTATATCGACTTGCTTACCGACTCAGGCACGGGAGCCATGAGCGACAAGCAATGGGGAGCAATCATGGAGGGTGACGAGAGCTACGCCGGAGCCAGTTCGTTCTACAACCTCAAAGAGTCCATACGCGACATCACCGGCTTCGAGCACGTATTGCCCACCCATCAGGGCCGCGCTGCCGAAAACGTGCTGTTCTCGGCCATAGTCAAGGAAGGCGACTACCTTCCCGGCAACTCACATTTCGACACCACCAAGGGACATATCGAGTTCCGCAAGGCCCATGCAATCGACTGCACCATAGACGAGGCCGCCGATACCGAACTCGAAATCCCCTTCAAGGGCAACATGGATCTCCGCAAACTCGAAGACGTACTGAAAGCCCATCCGGCCGACCGAATCCCTGCAGTGGTCCTGACCATCACAAACAACACGGCAGGAGGCCAGCCCGTCAGCCTGGAGAACATACACGCAGTATCCGAACTCGCGCACAAATACGGTGTCAAACTGCTCATAGACTCTGCCCGCTTCGCCGAGAACGCCTACTTCATCAAGACCCGCGAACCCGGCTACGCCGACAAGAGTATCAAGGAAATCGCCCGCGAGATATTCTCCTGCGCCGACTACATGACCATGTCCGCCAAGAAGGACGGCATAGTGAACATAGGCGGCTTCCTCGCTTTCCGTGACGAGGCAGACATGCAGCGCTGCCAGATGTACAGCGTAATGTACGAAGGATTCCTGACCTACGGAGGCATGGCAGGACGCGACATGAACGCCCTTGCCCAGGGTCTGCGCGAAGGCATCGAATTCGACTATCTCGACACACGCATACGTCAGGTGGCCTACCTCGCTTCCAAACTCGATGAATACGGAGTTCCCTACCAGCGTCCGGCCGGCGGACATGCAATCTTCATAGATGCGAAGAAAGTGCTTACACGAGTGCCCAAAGAGGAATTCCAGGCCCAGACTCTCGGTGTTGAGCTCTACCTTGAGGGCGGCGTACGAGGGGTGGAAATCGGAGCGATACTCGCTGACCGCGACCCGGAGACCCACGAGAACCGTTATCCCAGTCTCGAACTCCTGCGTCTCGCCATACCCCGCCGCGTCTATACGAACAACCACATGGACTATGTGGCCGCTGCCCTGCGCAATGTATATGAGCGCCGCGACAGCATCACCCACGGCTATCGCATCACCCATGAACTGCCCATCATGAGGCACTTCACCATAGGTCTCGAGAAAGCCGACTGAGCTGCAAAGCCAAGGAATTAAAACTGAAACGGCCCCGAACTCAAGGCAAATCCTTCAATTCAAGGAAACTGCCTACAGGATCGGGGCTGTTCCATATTGCGCCCAGCAGGGCAGCTCCGCCAAAGCCGTATTCCTTCACTTTCAGGATATTGCCGGCATCCACCCCTCCAAGGGCCAGTACCCTGGGTCCGATGATGCCGTCACGCTGCGCCGCCAGTAAGACTTCCGGACTGAACGCAGCCATGTAGCCCTGTTTTGAAATACTGTCGAAAATCGGGCTCAGAAATACGTAGGAACAATATTCCAAGGCCCGCCTCACCTCATCGAAACTGTGGCAGGATGCGCTGACCCGGCCAGAATAGCCTTGAGGCACCGTCGGATTGCGCTTGCCGAGATGTATGCCGCCAAGCCCGTATTCCCCTTGAAGATGAAAATGGTCGTGAACGACGATGCGACTCCGGAATTCCTCCGGAATGCTTTCTATCAGCCTGCGAGAGACCTCTTCCGGCTCGCCCGGCTTGCGTAAATGAAAAATTTCCAGCCCCGCATCGAACAGGGCCTTTATTGTTTCAACTTCTCCGTCGAAACAACAGGGAGCAGATATTAGTGCCAGTCTCATCATTCGTCAGCGCAAATCCGGATTATTCCACTCTCCATTGTCCTCAGGTCAATATGCCAGATTTTTCCGCTCAGCGCTTCGCCGTAACCGCAGATAAGCTTCAAGGCCTCGGCCGCCTGAACCGAACCGACCACACCGCACAACGCTCCCACCACTCCGATTGTGGCGCGGGGCATGGACAGCAGTTGCTCCTCGTCGGGAAACAGGTCTCGGTAGCGCATTCCGCCGGGGCAGTTGAACACGGACACCTGACCCTCGAAACCCGTCACAGCCCCGTATATATACGGCTTCCCCAAGGCGGCGCAGGTATCGTCAACCAGATATCGGGTGGCGAAATTGTCGCAACCGTCCACCACGAGATCATATTTCCCTATTATTTCCGCCGCATTCGAGGAATCCAACCTCAACGGATAAGTCTCCACCTGTACCCTTCCGTTCATTCCCGACAGGCGTTCCTTTGCTTTCAGCACCTTGGGCTGTCCGACCACGGCCTCGCCGTAAAGCACCTGACGCTGCAGGTTGCTCTCGCTTACCACGTCATCGTCCACGAGGCCCAGCGTTCCCACTCCCGCCCCGCACAAGTACGTGGCCGACGGAGAGCCGAGACCTCCTACCCCGACAATCAGCACCCTTGCCCTGCCGAGCTTTTCCTGCCCCTCTGCCCCTATTTCAGGGAGCATAATCTGGCGGGCATATCTTTCTTCAGACCGTAGCATGAGGCCCTACCATATCGAATGAAGCGTCCCAGTCCTTCCATACCGGTTCCCTGCCGAGGGCCTTCAGCGCACGTTCCACCTCAACAGCAGTACGTTCATCGCTCACATGGAACTGTTCGAGCGCCTGGGGATAGGTATAATATCCGCCCGGCTCAGTCTTGCTTTCCGCGCTCATGGTAGTAACTCCGAGCGAAGCCATGTGGTCGCGTATATATGCAGGCTCCCGGGTGGAATAGGAAATGTCCACATCGTGGTCAAAGATGCGCATTGCGAATGTCACCTGGGCCAGCTCCTTGTCGCTCATTATCACATTGGGTTCAAAGTCCCCGTTCTCCGCAGGGCGCATGCGCGGGAAATTTACGCTGTATTTCGTTTTCCAGTAATGTTTCTGCAAATAGCGCAGGTGGTAGGCCATCATGGTCACGTCCGTGCGCCAGTCCTCTAATCCGATAAGCACACCCATGCCTATGGAATGCACCCCGGCCTGACCCATGCGGTCAAAACCGTCGAGCCTCCATTCAAAGCGTGACTTCATGCCACGGGGATGGTACACATTGTAGCGGGCCTTGTTGTAGGTCTCCTGAAAGCATATTACCCCGTTCATTCCGTGGCGGACCAGTTCGGCATATTCCTCCGTCTTAAGCGGCATGACCTCGATTTTCAGGTTCGAGAAATAGGGCTTTGCCAAATCAAGGGCCTTGGCCAGATACGGAACACCGGCCTTGGCCGGATTCTCCCCCGTCACAATCAGGAGATTCTCAAACGGGGCAAGTTTCTTTATCGCCTTGTACTCGTTCTCTATTTCCTCCGGCTTGAGTATGGTCCTCGCCATAGGATTGCTTACGTGGAACCCGCAATATACGCAGGAATTCGTGCAGGAGTTGGTCAGGTACAAGGGTATGAACATCGAAATCGTTTTGCCGAAACGTTCCTCGGTATATTTGCGGCTGAGCCTGGCCATAGGTTCGAGATACTTTGCCGCAGCCGGAGAGACCAGCGCCATAAAGTCATCCACGTCACAGCGGTTCTTGCTCAAAGCACGGAGCACATCGGCATCCGTCTTGGCGTTTATGGCCGCAGTGGTGGCCTCCCAGTCGATTTTTTCCAGTTCTTCACTAAACATAATTGCAAATGAATGTCAGTTTTTGTTCTCGATTGATGAAAGGTCTCTGCTCAGCTTCATCGCACAGAAATTCGGTCCGCACATTGTGCAGTATTCTCCGTCGGTGTGCTGCCCTTCTTTGAAATATTCGAGTGCCCGTTCCGGGTCGAGACTCAGGTGGAACTGGTCCCGCCAGCGGAATTCGTAGCGGGCCTTGCTCAGAGCATTGTCACGTATTTGCGCTCCGGGGTGTCCCTTTGCAAGGTCAGCGGCATGTGCAGCTATCTTGTAAGTGATGACTCCCGTGCGTACATCTTCCTTGTTGGGAAGTCCCAGATGTTCCTTCGGCGTAACATAGCAGAGCATGGCCGTGCCTAACCAGCCGATTTGCGCCGCCCCGATAGCCGAAGTGATATGGTCGTATCCGGGAGCTATGTCGGTAACCAGCGGACCGAGCGTGTAGAACGGTGCGTTGTGGCAGTGTGATATCTGGCGTTCCATATTTTCCCGGATCTTATGCAAAGGCACATGTCCCGGCCCTTCAATGAAGGCCTGCACGTTTTTGTCCCATGCGCGTGTCACGAGCTCGCCCATCGTGTCAAGCTCGGCGAACTGGGCCTCGTCATTTGCGTCTGCTATGCATCCCGGACGGAGACCGTCACCCAGCGAGATTGCCACATCGTATTGGGCCAGTATATCGCAGATGTCATCAAAATGTTCATAAAGGAACGACTCCCGATTGTGGATCAGGCACCACTTGCTCATGATGGAGCCGCCGCGCGACACGATGCCGCACAGACGTTTGTCTGCCAGATGCACATTGTGGCGTCGGATTCCGGCATGAATAGTAAAATAGTCCACTCCCTGCTCGCATTGTTCTATGAGAGTGTCGCGATAGATCTCCCACGTCAGATCTTCCACTTTGCCGTTGACCTTTTCAAGCGCCTGATAAATCGGAACCGTACCTACCGGCACCGGACAGTTTCGTACTATCCATTCGCGGGTCTCGTGGATGTTGTCGCCTGTGGAAAGGTCCATCAGTGTGTCACCGCCCCATTTGCAGCTCCATACAGCCTTGTCCACTTCTTCTTCGATGCTTGAGGTGGTAGCCGAGTTCCCTATGTTTGTATTGATCTTCACCAGAAAGTTCCGTCCGATGATCATCGGCTCGCTTTCCGGATGGTTGATGTTGGCGGGAAGTACCGCGCGGCCTGACGCAATCTCATCGCGCACGAACTCAGGAGTGATATACGTGTCAATTCCCAGTTCTTTGCAGTTCATGTTTTCGCGTATAGCCACGTACTCCATCTCCGGAGTCACGATGCCCTGTTTTGCATAGTACATCTGAGTACAGCATTTGCCGGCTTTTGCACGATACGGCAGAGCTATATGCTCGAAGCGCAGATGGTCAAGCGAATGGTCATCACGACGCATCTTTCCGTATTCCGACGTGACGGACGGCAGCTGTTCCACATCACCCCGTGACGTAATCCATGCCTCCCTCATGCGAGGCAGCCCTTTTTTCAGGTCGATCTTGACGTTTGGATCGCTGAACGGACCGCTTGTGTCGTACACATAGACCGGCTCGTTCGGAGTCATGGTCTTATTGCCGTTTACGACGGTTACGCTTGGAGTAAGGTTCACTTTCCGCATTCCAACCTTAATGAACGGAAAAAGTGTGCCCTGCATATAGGCTTTCTCGGCTTGTGCGTATGCTTTATTGTCGTTTTCCATGACCGGAGTATTTGTTTGCCTGTTCTTTATTAGTCAAGGAATGCGGTAAGCGGCGACGAAGCCGAAGCTTCGAGACTCTCGTTTCTGCTGCCGAGACCGGCCTCATAAGCCCTGCGGCCGGCAATAATGGCCTCCTTGAAGGCCACGGCCATTTCCACCGGATTTCCTGCCACTGCAATGGCAGTATTCACCAGGCACGCGGCCGCTCCCAACTCCATGGCTTCTGCGGCATGGCTCGGCGCACCCAGACCGGCATCCACCACCACGGGCACATTGCTCTGCTCTATGATTATTTCCAGAAAATCCCTCGTCTGCAGTCCCCGGTTCGTGCCTATGGGCGCGGCAAGCGGCATCACGGTAGCCGCCCCGGCTTCCTCCAACCTCTTGCACAGGGTAGGATCGGCCGGGCAATAGGGCAGCACCACGAAACCGAGCTTCACCAGTTCCTCCGTGGCTTTCAGGGTCTCCACCGGATCCGGCAGCAGATATCGTGGGTCAGGATGGATTTCCAGTTTCAGCCAATTCGTTCCGAAGGCCTCGCGGGCCATCTGCGCCGCAAACACCGCTTCCTCGGCAGTACGCACGCCGGAAGTATTGGGCAGGAGCTGTATTCCCGGACTCACAACATGCTTCAGCATATCGTCATCCTTGTCGTTCAACTCAATGCGTTTCATGGCCACCGTGACCATTTCCGTCCCTGATGCCAGTACAGCTTCGCGCATCAGCTCATTGGAACTGAATTTTCCCGTTCCCAAAAAAAGCCGGGAACTGAATTCCTTTCCGGCTATGACCAATTTATCCATATTATTTTCTCCTTATCGTTTCCAATATGCTTTTCATTTCCTCCACCGGATTCTCAGCCCTCAGCACAGTCCCGCTCAAAGCTATGCCTGACACCCCGACCGCCATAAGCTCCGGTATGTCATCACGTTCAATGCCTCCTATGGCCACCAAAGGCAGCTCCACCCCATCTTTCCTCATCCGCTCCACTATGCTGCGATAGCCCTCCAGTCCCAGAATCGGACTGAGGTTCTTCTTGGTTGAAGTGAAGCGGAAAGGGCCGCAGCCGACATAGTCCGCTCCGGCATCCCTGTGTGCCCTTACATCCTCAAAAGTATTTGCCGTAGCCCCTATGATGAAGTCGCCTCCCAGCAGTTTCCGCGCTTCCGCCACAGGCATGTCATTCTTGCCCACATGAACCCCATGCGCATTCACCCGACGGGCGATTTCCACATGATCGTCTATTATGAGCACCGCGCCATACCGGTCGCACATTTCCTTCACCCTCAGGGCTTCCTGTTCCACCTCCGGGGGCGAAGCCTCCTTCATGCGCAACTGAATCCAACGACATCCGCCTTCGAGCGCCATTTGCGCCGAATCGCGATACGAATACTTGTCTGTGCAGTGAGTTATGAACTGGAGTTCCATCCGCTATCCTCCACAAGCCGCCCGGATGACTATCAGGCTGTCGCCCTCGTGAAGGACAGTGTTGCTCCAAGCATCCTTAGGAACCATTTGCCTGTGCAGAGCAATGGCAACCCCATGTGTGGGCAAGCCGAGACTTTGGGCAAGATCCGCAACAGTGCCGCCCTCGGCAAGCTCGGTTTCCTTATTGTTTACTTGAATTTTCATGATGCGGCGATAAATTTTACGAAGGTAATAATAATTATGCTTCGGCCGCTTCGAGATCGAGTAGTTCGGAAGTAATCTTCTCCTGCCTGCCCTTGTTGTATTCGAGCGTCAGGTCGGACAGCAGCCTCTCCGCATTCTCCGACGCCGTCTGCATGGCCACAGTCCTGGCAGCATGTTCAGCCGCCGCCGAATCGAGTATGGCCGCATGGAATTTCAGCAGGAGCAGATACGGGATGACCTTGTCAGCAAGTTCCGCAGGGTCCGGCTCGAAGATGTATTCATCGGACTTTATGCTCTCTGAATCGCCCGCAGCCTTGTCGTGTTGCCTGTCGTAAGGCAGGTACTGTTCAAACACAGGCTCCTGCGAACTTGAAGAGACAAAATGGTTGTACACAAGCACTATCTTCGAGAACTCGCCTTTGTCGTAGCGCTCGCTCAGTTCCCGGGCGAAGGCCTCGCTTTTTGCGTAATCGGGCTTGGCAATCAAGTCACTGAAATCGCCTTCCGTACTGAAACCTGCTCTCGCGAGGGCAGCAGAAACCTTCTTGCCTATAGGAAAGAGCCTGACCCGGGAGGCATCGTGGCACAACTCAAGGGTTTTGGCTATGACATTTGCGTTGAAAGCCCCGCACAAGGCGCTGTTCGAGGATATGGCCACAACCGCCACCGGACTTGCCGAGTTGTCCCGCTCCATGGACATTTCCTCATCCTTGTAAGCCTCCACGACTGCCACAATGTCCTCCAGCGTCCTTTCATACGGACGTATCGCCGCGATCGCAGCCTCCGCCTTGTGCAATTTGGAAGATGCCACCAACTTCATGGCCGAAGTAATCTTAAGCGTACTCCTGACCGAAGCGATTCTATCCTTTATTTCATTCAGCGCAGACATAGACCGTCGTTACTTCGAATTCTTCAATATCTCGCAGATTTTTGCTGCTTCTTTCTTTATCGTGCTCTCTACTTCAGCCGAAACCTTGCCTTCGCCAAGTTCGTCGAGCATATCCTGATGCTCTGCCCTCATCTTGTTGAGGAAAAGTTTCTGGAAAGCCGTAACCTGGTCCACGCGTATGTCCGCCATGAGTGCATGGGTACCGCAATACAGGATTGCCACCTGCTCGCCTACCGGCATGGGGCTGTACTGGGGCTGGATAAGCAGCTGCTCATTCTTGCGGCCCTTGTCGAGAGTCATGGTGGTCACCTTGTCCATATCCGAGGAGAACTTGGTGAACGACTCCAGTTCGGTGAACTGTGCCTGGTCGATTTTCAGCGTACCTGCCACCTTCTTCATGGACTTCACCTGAGCCGCGCCTCCCACACGGGACACGGATATTCCGACGTTAATCGCGGGCCTGAATCCGGCATTGAACAGCGAAGATTCGAGATATATCTGTCCGTCAGTGATTGAAATCACGTTAGTGGGGATGTATGCCGATACGTCACCGGCCTGGGTTTCGATGATAGGAAGTGCAGTCAGCGAACCTCCGGCCTTAACCTTGCCTTTCAGGCAATCAGGCAGGTCGTTCATCTGCTCCGCAACCTCCTGCTGACCGATGATTTTTGCCGCCCTTTCAAGCAGACGGGAGTGCAGGTAGAACACGTCACCGGGATAAGCCTCGCGTCCTGACGGACGGCGAAGTATCAGGGACACCTCACGGTAAGCCACTGCCTGCTTTGAGAGATCATCATACACCACCAAGGCATGTCTGCCAGTATCGCGGAAATACTCGCCCACGGCCGCTCCCGCAAACGGAGCGTAGAACTGGAGCGCAGCAGGGTCGGCAGCCGTTGAAGCAACCACCGTTGTATAGTCCATCGCGCCCTTGGAACGCAGGGTCTGCACTATGGATGCCACTGTCGAACCTTTCTGGCCCACAGCGACATAGATGCAGTACACCGGTTTGCCTTTGAGGTATTCTGAACGCTGGTTTATAATCGTGTCCAAAGCGATTGCGGTCTTGCCGGTCTGGCGGTCACCGATTATCAACTCTCGTTGGCCTCGACCTATGGGTATCATGGCATCGATAGCCTTCAGTCCCGTCTGCAACGGCTCTGTTACCGGCTCACGGAACACTACGCCCGGTGCCTTGCGTTCAAGAGGCATCCTCACGGTTTCGCCTTTGATGGGACCCATACCGTCGAGAGGCACGCCAATAGGGTTCACCACCCTGCCGATAAGACCCTCTCCAACGGGTATGCCCGCAATTCTTCCCATACGGCGCACTCTCATACCCTCCTTGACCTGATCGGTCGGACCGAGGAGCACCGCACCGACATTGTCGGTCTCGAGATTCATCACCACACCCCTGACTCCACTGTCGAACTCCAGCAACTCTCCGGCTTCTGCGCTGTGCAACCCGAATATGCGGGCCACACCGTCGCTGACCATGAGCACGTTGCCGACTTCCTGATATTGCAGGGAGTTGTCTATACCGCGAAGTTCATTCAGGAGTATATTGGAAATCTCACTTGCCCTTATATGATTCTGCATGTTATACTATTCTGTTGTTTTGTACGATAAACTGTCTGCGCACAGCCTCTATCTGTCCGCGCACGCTCGCATCTATCATTTTGTCGCCGACCTTCAAGATAAAGCCACCCAACAGGGACGGGTCAACAGTGCTTTCAAGGACGACCTTGCATCCGAAGCGTTTCTCCAGAATCCTGGCGAGTTTTCTTTCCCATTCTTCGGAAGGAATCGCCGTGGTCAGGTGGACGACCTTAGTGCCCTTGGACTTGTAGTACATGTCCAGGAAAGTATAAAGGATGAAGCGCAGCAGGTCGACTCTCCCATGGTTGACAAGCAACTTGCCGAACTGGATCAATTCAGGCTCCATACCGGCAAAGTGCATCTCAGGATGCCTGAGCATGAGCTTTACCTGTTTGCAGACCCTGTCTCCATTTCCGGTTTCCTGGACATACATCAACAAGGCCTTGGCGTAGCGTTCAGTTAAAATACCGATGTTCATGCCCCGGCGCTAATTTATAATGTCCGAATTCAGACACTCTTCTACCAGCCTGTCAATCAGAGCCAACTGCTCTTCTCCGGTCTCGAGGTCTTTCTTGACTATCTTCTCTGCCACCTGAACGGACAGCAAAGAAACCTGACGACACAAATCGCGCATTGCACTCTCGCGCTCTGCCTCAATTTCTATCTTGGCGTGCTGCACGATTTTGGAAGCCTCTTCCTGAGCCTTCTGTTTCGCTTCCGCGATGATGCGGTCGCGCGTCTGAGATGCCTCACGCAGGATACGACCCTGCTCTGCCCTGGCTTCTTCGAGTAGTCTCTCGTTTTCTCTTGTCAGATTTTCGAGAGCCTGCTGAGCCTGCTCGGCCTTCTTCAGCGAATCTTCAATGTGATCGGAACGCTTCTGCACCATGCGTGTAATCACGGGGAAGCCGAACTTTGCGAGCACAAAGAACACGAGGCAGAAGATGACCAGCATCCAGAATAAAAGGCCGAAATCCGGAGTTACAAGAGACATGGCGCTTTAGAATACGGTAATGAAACAAACAATCACGCCGAAGAGGGCTACACCTTCAATAAGCGCACTGATGATGATAGCCGAGGTACGCAGGTTGCCGGCCATCTCGGGCTGCCGTGCAGAGGCTTCCATCATAGCCTTTCCGATTTGACCGATTCCTATACCGGCTCCTATGGCTACGAGACCGGCTCCTATGGCTCCGCCGAGTGCGGCAAAATTTGCCTGAAGCAAAAGGGATAAAATAAGTAACATATTCTTTTTATTTAATTGGTTTCATGTTCCGGTTGTTGATGGGCAAGCGAAATGAACACGGCCGAAAGCATCGTGAACACATACGCCTGTATGAAGGCGACCAGCACCTCAAGCAAGTCGAGGAAGAGGCCGAAAAGTACGGAGACGAAGGTCATAGCTCCGTTTAAGACGGGCCCCAGATGCACCGTCAGGAAGATTACGCCTATCACACTGAGTATCATGATGTGACCTGCCAATATGTTGGCGAAAAGCCTTATCATCAGCGCGAAAGGCTTGGTGAACACGCCCACGATTTCAATCAGGGGCATAATCGGGAATATGTTCAGGAATTTCGGCACGTCCGGCCAGAAAATATCCTTGTAGTAGTGCTTGTTTCCGAACAGGTTCACCATCAGGAAGGTGAAGATAGCGAGCACCAGCGTCACAGCGATATTGCCGGTAACATTGGCGCCACCCGGGAATATGGGGATGATGCCCATGATGTTGTTCACCAGGATGAAGAAGAACACCGTCAACAAATACGGAGAATAACGCTTGTAGTCCGCTCCTATCACGTCCTTAATCAAGTCGCTTTCCACGAACATGACCGCCGGCTCCAGCAACGCGGCGATTCCACGCGGGCACTCCTTGAGTACGTCATGCTTGCGGTACCACCTTGCGGTGATCAGGATTATTAGCACGAGGATCAGGGAATTGATCATCAGTCCGAGAACATTTTTCGTAATCGAGATATCCACGGGTCTTTTCCCCGTCTGCGCATTGATGAGCTTGCCGTCCTCGTTAAGCGCATAACCGTTCTCCGCGATGCGTTTCGATGAAAAGGCGTGTACTCCGTCGTCTATAACGATGCACAGCAGCGGAATGGTGATATCCTTGCCGTTTATCGTCGTTATGTGCCACTCGTACGAGTCGCCGATATGCTCGAAGATGTACTCCTTCATATCCAGCGCTTGCTCCTCGGAAGCAGACTCGACAGCAACGTCCTCCGTCTCCGAGGCCCAAAGTTCTACGGGAGCAAAAGCCAGCAGTACCGCCAGCAGTATGAATGCTAATTTGCGCATACCGTCACCTCATTGTCCTTAACCTTGACCAATCCATAACTGACGTCTATGGAAACAGGCTTGTCTTTTCCATTGCGAATCACGATAGTCCCACTCTCGAGCGATGAGATTATGGGTGCGTGATCAGGCAGAACCTCGAATGACCCCACGGTACCGGGAAGGATAATGGCATCTGCCACACCCTCGAAAAGCGTCTTTTGTATCGAAATGATTTTGATATTCAACTTTTTTCCGGTCATACCTTTCCAGAATTATGCAGCCTGGGCGAGAATTTCACGTCCCTTGGCAATCGCGTCATCTATCGTACCCACATTCAGGAAGGCCTGCTCGGGTATATCATCGACTTCACCGTCGAGTATCATGTTGAATCCGCGGATAGTGTCCTCTATATCCACCATGACTCCGGGCACTCCCGTGAACTGCTCCGCCACCGAGAAGGGCTGCGAAAGGAAACGCTGCACCTTGCGGGCACGGTTCACTGTCAATTTGTCATCCTCAGAAAGCTCGTCCATACCGAGTATGGCGATGATGTCCTGAAGTTCCTTGTTGCGCTGAAGTATCTGCTTCACCCTCTGGGCCGTTTCATAATGTTCCTTGCCGACTATATTGGGGTCAAGAATACGCGAAGTGGACTCGAGAGGGTCTACTGCCGGGTAAATTCCCAGGGCCGTAATCTTGCGGCTGAGCACCGTAGTCGCATCAAGGTGCGTGAAAGTGGTTGCGGGTGCGGGGTCGGTAAGGTCGTCCGCAGGCACATAAACAGCCTGTACCGAGGTGATTGAACCGTCCTTGGTCGAGGTAATGCGCTCCTGCATCTGTCCCATTTCAGTGGCAAGCGTAGGCTGGTAGCCCACTGCAGAAGGCATACGTCCGAGCAACGCGGACACCTCTGAACCGGCCTGAGTGAAACGGAAAATGTTGTCTATGAAGAAGAGAATGTCGCGGGGACCGCCCTCATGATTGCTGTCGCGGAATGACTCGGCTATGGTCAGACCGGAAAGTGCCACAGAACTACGCGCTCCGGGCGGCTCATTCATCTGACCGAACACCATTGCAACATTAGACTGCTCCAGTGCCTCATGATCCACTTTGCTCAGGTCCCAGTGACCTTCCTGCATGGACTTGTTGAATTCTTCGCCGTATTTGATTACTCCGGATTCTATCATCTCACGCAGAAGGTCGTTACCCTCACGGGTACGCTCACCAACACCCGCAAAAACGCTGAATCCATTGTGCCTCTTCGCGATATTGTTGATCAACTCCTTGATGAGCACAGTCTTGCCTACTCCGGCGCCTCCGAACAGACCGATCTTGCCGCCTTTCAGATAGGGTTCAAGCAGGTCTATAACCTTGATTCCCGTGTACAGAACCTCCTGCGATGTAGTAAGGTCCTTGAATTTAGGCGGTTCGCGGTGTATGGGCAGGGCATCGTCCCTCGTGAATTCCCCGAGTCCGTCAATTGATTCGCCGGTAACATTGAGGACCCGTCCCCTGATCTGTGCGCCCACCGGCATCTTGATGGGGCCGCCTGTAAATTCAACCTCCAGTCCGCGACGCAGTCCGTCCGTCGAATCCATGGCGACGCAGCGAACAGTATCTTCACCTATATGCTGCTGAACCTCAATTATAATCTCCTTACCATCAGAGCGTTTTACTTTCATCGCATCGTTAATGGAAGGAAGTACACTCACCTCGCTTTCCGGTGTAAGGTCAAAGTGGACATCTACCACCGGACCGATTATCTGGGAAATATATCCTTTTGTTTTTGGTGTGGACATATACTAAAACCTATATTTTGCGTCTTATATTTTCGACATTCGCGCGCGCGACACTTCAAAATTTAGTCCAAATGGCAATTAATAAATTTATAAAAATCGATACCGGCTATCGGCAATTTCAATAGCCACGCGTCAGTCACATACATATAAAAAAGAGGACGAAGCAGAATAACTCTACATCGTCCTCCGAAAAAAGCGGCAGCGGCCTACTCTCCCACCT
>CAZOQW010000018.1:0-19022 GCA_964582235.1 uncultured Muribaculaceae bacterium
TCCTGGCTATCTGGGGCCTCGTTTTTTCTAAAATGAAGTGTCAAAGACGGGATTTAATTTCAACTGCACAATTTACGAATTATTCGGGGAAGTTCTTTACGGGGCCGGCGTTTTTCTGCCTGAAAGCCGTGGCACAGGCTGTCTACCTTATAAGCCGTCCGATATCATTGAACACCGCGAGCATCATCAGCGCCATAATCAGCACCATACCTATGGTCTGTGCCACAACAAGGAATTTCTCGCTGGGCTTGCGGCGCGTTATCATCTCATAGAGCGTGAACAGGATATGCCCTCCGTCGAGACCGGGAATCGGGATAAGGTTCAACACACCGAGCATTATGGACAGCAGCGCGGTAATGTTCAGGAAACGGTACCAGTCCCATGTGGTGGGGAAGACCTCGCCGATTGCCACGAAACTGCCGACAGACTTGTAGGCCCCCGTGGACGGCTGCACGAGCAGCTTGAGATCCTGCAGGTAGCCGTTTATGGTCTCTCCTGTCATTTTCAGACCGGCTGGAATGGCTGTAGCCACATTGTATTTCTGCACCTTGACATTCGGTGTCCTTACAGTCACTCCAAGCACTCCGGAAGTATCCACACGCACAGGTACGGCCACGGTGTCGCCGTCTCGGATGACCGTAGCTTCCGTATCCATGCCTTTGTATTTTGCCAGCACCGGACGAGCCTCCTGCATGAAACTGAAGGACTCGCCGTCTATTGCCACAATCTTGTCGCCCTTCCTGAGATCCGAGCCGGCGTTGGGACCTCCGGCCATCACCGAATCCACCACGAAAGGCACTGCGAGGTCGAACATCAGCGGGGAGTTCAGCACATCGGAAATCATCGACTTGTCGATGTACAGCCTTACGGTGTCGGCATCGCGCAGCACGGTGACCTTGTGTACGTCCCTGCGGGCCAGGTCAGCCTGCAACATGCCGAAATCCTCCGGCACATAGTCGTCGAAGCTGAGTATCTTGTCGCCGTTGCGGAAGCCCATCTCGTAGGCCAGGTCGTTCACATATACCTGGCTGTCCTCGTTGGAAATGTACGCGCTGCCCCAGATTGCCATTATGGCTATGTAGCAGAGTATCGCGAAGATAAAGTTATTGAGCACACCGCCGGCTATCACGAAAAGCCGCTGCCATGCGGGCTTGCTGCGGTATTCCCAGGGCTTGGGCTCCTGTTTCAGCTGTTCGGTGTCCATGGACTCGTCCACCATGCCGGAAATCTTGCAATAGCCGCCGAAAGGCAGCCAGCCGATTCCGAATTCGGTGTCCCCCCATTTCCAGCGGGCTATGGCCTTGCCGCCCACATCGAAGAACAGATAAAACTTCTCCACCCTTATCCTGAACATCCTGGCCCACATAAAATGTCCGAACTCATGTATTATAATGAGTACGGACAAGGCGAGGATTACCTGGATTATCCTAATCAACGTATCCATTTGCTTTTGCTGCTATTTCCCTGTTGGTTTCAAAAATGTCATCGAGGGTCGGCTCGGCCACAAAATTCAAGCCATTCAGGCATTTTTCATTGATGCGGGCTATGTCGTAGAAGCCTATCATGTCCTTGAGGTAGGCATTCACCGCCACCTCGTTGGCGGCGTTCAGGGCGCAGGGGGCGTTGCCGCCGAGCTTTATGGCCTCATATGCCAGACTGAGGCAGGGGAAACGTTTCATGTCCGGTTCGAGGAAGGTCATGCTTCCTATTGCAGGGAAATTCATCTTCTCGTTGCCTATTTCGAGCCGCTTGGGGTAGGAGAGCGCGAAAGCTATAGGCAGGCGCATGTCGGGACAGCTGAGCTGGGCCATCACCGCTCCGTCGGCGAATTCCACCATTGAATGTATAAGCGATTCCGGATGTACGAGCACGTTGATTCGCGAGGGGTCTACGTCGAACAGCCAGCGGGCCTCGATGACCTCAAAACCCTTGTTCATCATGGTGGCGGAGTCTATTGTTACCTTTGCTCCCATGTCCCAGCGTGGATGCTTCAGGGCCTGGGATGCCTTTGCGGCGGCTATCTTGCTTCGCTCCCAATGCAGGAAAGGACCGCCGGATGCGGTGAGGTGTATTTTCTCGACGGAGTTGCCGCCTGCGGAGAGCAGGCACTGGAATATGGCCGAATGTTCGCTGTCCACCGGGAGTATGCAGCCGCCGTTTTCGCGCATGGTGCGGGTTACGACGGCTCCGGCGGCAACGAGGGTCTCCTTGTTCGCGAGGGCCACGGTCTTTCCGCAGCCGAGAGCGCTCAACACCGGACGTAGCCCGCTGAAGCCTACCATCGCGCCTACCACTATGTCCACGGAGTCACGGCAGACAAGTCCGCAGAGACTGTCGATGCCGGAATGTACTTCGCAACCGTGGGGGCGCAGCGCTTCCGCAACCGAAGCATAGCGCGATTCGTCGCAGATGACTACTTGCGGGACATGGAATTCCTTGGCTTGGGCTATCAGGAGTTCTGCGCTCCTGCGGGCGGAAATCAATTCCACCTCAAAAAGTTCAGGATGCCGGCGTATCACGTCAAGGGTCTGGGTGCCTATGGAGCCGGTGGATCCGAGTATGGCTATCCGTTTTTTTCTTGTGTTCACTTTATAGTCTCTTAGAAACTTATGTAGTATGTGGGGTCCAGGGACTTGCCGTCGTGCCACAGTTCGAAGTGCAGGTAATCCATGTTCTGCGAACCGGGCTCGCGTCCGACCATCGCCACGGGACTGCCTGCGCTGACCTGCTGTCCCGCGCTCACGGTGACTTCGCTGTTGTTGCCGTATATGCTGAGCACGTTGTCCCTGTGCTGTATTATCACTGTGTATCCGCCTGTGTTCGAGCGGCCGCAATATACTACGGTGCCGTCAGCCACTGCACTGACTATGGTGCCGAGCGGTGCACTCACGTTCACTCCGGGATGGCGTGAGAGTTCGTAACCCTCGATTATCACGCCTTTCAGGGGAGAGAAGAAGTGCATACCCTCCACGGGCAGCGAGCGCATGGCGTTTGCGCTCAGGCCGAAACGCTCTTCGGCGGCGACTGTCTCCCTGAGCAGGGAATCCCTGGCGGCCAGTTCCTCTGCCGACTTGTCGGAGAGATAGCGTACCGAACCGGTCTGGCGCAGCAGGCTGTCGAAGTTTACCGTGGTCTCTCCGGTGAGCACCTTGCTCAGGTGGGCCGCATAGATGTCCCATCGGAGCATCGCGCTTTCGAGCGAGTCTATCTTTATGGCGTTCTCCATGGAGACTTTCTTGGAATTGGCATCGGGATAGCCGGGTATCAGGGTGCGCAGAGGGGTGACGGCTATGATGGCGAAGATCAGCAGTGCGAGCAGTACAAGCGCGGCAACGGTCGTGGTTATGAACCGTCGCTTCGTGAAGTATATGGTCTTGATGCTCTTGTGGGTATGGTTCTCAACGAGGGAAAGCCTGTAGAGTTTTCGCACCCTGCCCGTATTTTGTCTTCCCATACTTTTTAGTAAATTTGCAGGTTGTGAACAGAATTATAGGGATAGACTACGGCAGTGCCAGAGTAGGGGTTGCGGTCAGCGACCCGCTCCGTGTATTCGCATCTCCCCTGGAGACTGTTCCGGCGACAAAGATAATAGATTATCTGCAAAATTACGCCAGGACCGAGACTGTCGAACTCTTCGTGGTCGGCTATCCTCTGAACCTCGACGGGGCACCTGCCCAGGCCGCAAGGGATGTAGATGCCTTCCTGAAAAAGCTCGCCAAGGCCTTTCCCGGAGTGCCTGTCGAACTGGAGGACGAGCGCTTTACTTCCGTGCTGGCCCACAGGGCGATGATAGACGGAGGCATGAAGAAAAGCCGCCGCCGCGACAAGAATTCGGTGGACAGAATCAGTGCGGCGATAATTCTGCAAAGCTATCTTGATAAAAAGAAATGATAAGACCTGTTTATTTATACGGATCGGAAGTCCTGCGCGAAGTGGCGGTTCCGGCCGATTTGAACAAAAAAGAAGAAATTCAGGCGTTGCTGACTGATCTCAGGGAAACTCTGGCCGTTTGCGACGGATGCGGCCTGGCCGCACCGCAGATAGGCGTGAGTCTCAGGGTTGCAGTGGTGGACGGCGATGGAATGTCGGACGTATTTCCTGAACTGAAAGACTTCCGCCGCAGTTTCGTCAATCCCGTGGTGGTCGCAGAAAGCAAGGAACTCTGTTCCTACAACGAGGGCTGTCTGAGCGTGCCGGGCGTATATGCCGACGTGACCCGCCCCGAAACCATCGAAGTGGAGTACTATGACGGGAATCTGCAAAAGTGCCACGAAAAGTTCGAGGGTTTTGCGGCCCGCATGGTACAGCACGAGTTCTCTCATCTTGACGGAGTTATCTTCACTGACCTGGTGGCCCCGATCAGGCGCAAACTTTTGTCCCGGAAACTTCAGAACATCGCTCATGGAAAGGTGGGCGCAGCATACAAAACAATAATCAAGTAAAATATATCATTATGGGAGCATTTCACGCTTACGATATCCGTGGAGTCTATGGAGTGGACTTCGACAAGGATACCGTCTATAAAATAGGTTATTTCATCCCCCGTCTCCTCGGGGTGGACAAGGTTCTGGTCGGCCGCGACTGCAGACTGTCTTCCGAGGAAATCTTCGATTCTCTTTCCCGGGGCATACTCGATGCCGGAGCAGATGTCTGGAATATAGGCCTGAGCAGTACTCCCATGGTCTATTTCAGCACCGTGTATTACAAGTTCGGGGCATCCGTGCAGATTACGGCGAGCCACAATCCGGCCAAGTATAACGGAATGAAGGTCAGCCGCGCCAATGCCCTGCCCGTAGGTCTGGACACAGGTCTGGGCCAGATACGCGAGTGGATAGATGCAGGCGAACCTACTCCGGTGGCAGAGAAGCGGGGCGAGATGCACGAGCTTTCAATCAAGGAAGACTACCTCAATTTCATGAAGCCCTACATGGGCGACTACAGCGGCTTGAAGATAGCCTTTGACCTCTCCAACGGCATGTCCTGCCTGTTCGCGCATGAGATGTTCGGTGACGGTCCCTCGTACATCTTCGATACTCTCGACGGAAGTTTCCCCAACCACGAACCCAACCCGCTGGTTCCCAAGAATGTGGAACCCCTGAAAGAACTGGTGCGCAAGACGGGAGCCGACATAGGAGTGATTTATGACGGTGACGCTGACCGCGTGATGTTCGTGGACGAAAAGGGCGAATTTGTTGCGCCCGATCTGGTGATAGCCCTGATGGCCCTGTATTTCTGCGACGAGAGGGGAGAGAAGAATCCCCGCGTGCTGCAGGAAATCCGCAGTTCCAAGGCTGTGGGCGAATTCCTTGAGCAATACGGTGCAGACCTGCATACCTGGAGGGTTGGGCGTGCGTTTGCCGCACCCAAGCTCCGCGATATCGACGGACTTTGGGGAGGCGAACTTGCCGGACACTATTATTTCAAGGATTTCTTCTACTCCGACAGCGGATTGCTGGCATCGCTGATAGTGCTCAGGATAGTGGCCGCGCTCAAGAAGAAGGGCATTACCATGAGCGAACAGATTGCTTCAATCGTAAAGTACTGCAATTCCGGAGAAATCAATTTCAGGGTTGAGGACAAGGCCGGTGCAATGGAGGCCGTGAAGGAACACTTCAGCGCACAGGAGACCCCGCTTAAGGTAATGGACTTCGACGGATACAGGTTGGAGTTCAAGGATTGGTGGTTCAACATCCGCCCTTCCAACACCGAGCCTTATCTGCGTTTCATCTGCGAGGCCCACAGCGAGACCCAGTTGCAGGAAAAGGTAGCCGAGACCCGGAAACTTTTGGAAACCGGGTTCGGAGCAGTGAGATCATAAAGTTTGGAGAATGTTATCACTGATAGTCGGCTGTATTCTTACTGTAGGGGGTCCGTCAGTACACACGAGGGGCCCTTTGGAATCGAAAGACTCTCTGTCGATTCCTGAATTGCTTCCGCCGTCCGTTTCGTTGATACCGGAGGACTTTATCACCGAACCCGGATTCTTCCGGGACGGTGCAGGAGTCGCCGTGGATACACTTGACATAGGGGACGGTTTTCTTCAGATAGTGCTGCGGGACGACCATACCTGGTACTACACCAAAAATACGCGCAAGATGCAGCAGGCCCAGGTTTTCACCGAGCACTGGTCCGAGACCGAGGTCAATCCCTACGGCATCAAGGAAAACGACCTGCCTTACCGCATGTCAATCTGCCTTGTGGATTCGGTCAGCAATTTCGTCTGCCCCTATTCCACCAAGGTGTATTCTTCTTTCGGCTATCGCCATGGGCGCAGGCATCAGGGAGTGGACCTTCCGTTGAAGACGGGTACTCCCGTGAAGGCTGCGTTTGACGGTCGCGTAAGGGTGTCGGGCTGGCATTCCGGTTACGGCAACCTCGTGGTGATACGTCACGAAAACGGTCTGGAAACTTTCTACGGGCATCTTTCCAAGAGACTCGTGAAGCCGGGAGACTGGGTTAAGGCCGGGGACGAAATCGGACTCGGCGGCTCTACTGGACGCTCTTCCGGTCCGCACCTGCACTTTGAGACCCGTTATTTAGGCTATGCCTTTGACCCCCAGCGACTTGTGGACTTTGAGTCCGGTGAGTTGAGGTCCAATGTGTTTGTGCTCAGGCGCAGTTATCTCGATGCGTCATCGCGTTATGTGCCCCAGTCGATAGACGAGGAGGAGGACGTATACGCCACCGATGAGCAGATAATAGCCGAGGAAATGCGGATTGCGGCCGAGAAGGCGGCGATGAGATGGCATACGGTGAGATCCGGGGAGACGGTTTCAGGCATTGCCGCCAAGTACGGCAAGAGCCAGTCGGCGATAGTCAAGCTCAATCCCGGACTGAATGTGAACAAGATAAGAATTGGACAGAAAATCAGGGTGAACTGATTGTATGACGGCCGAGATTAACCCGAAACAGCTCATTCCCTATGATGCCGACGATTCCTCGAACCGTTGGTATGCGATGAAGGCATTCTACAACAGGGTGACTCCGTTCAAGGACATGCTTACAGCTGCAGGTTATCCGGTTTTCGTTCCCATGAAGCCGTGCCCCGTGCTCGTGGACGGTGTCCGCAAGGTCAAGGCTGTGCCGGCCATTCCCTCGCTCTTTTTCCTTAAGGCTACGGCCGTGTTTGTCAGGGCTTTCAAGTTCGACTACAACGACTTCCTGATGTACTATCCTGAGCCGGGAACTATGGTTCCATCCGCCATAAATGACAAGGAAATGGAGATGTTCCAATTAGTGTGCAAGGCTCCTGATGACGGCCTGCTCTTCTTTCCGGACAACTGTTTCGATTTTTCGGAGGGGCAGAAAGTCAGGGTGGTGGACGGAATATATAAGGGAGCGGAAGGATATATCAAGAGAATTAAGAAAGACCGTCGTCTGCTCGTGCGCATCGAGGGTGTGGCCGTGGTAGCCACGAGTTTCATACATCCCTCGCTGTTAGAGCCGATGGAATAAAACAATTTAAAGATTATGGATATAGCAATAGTAGGAACCGGATATGTCGGACTCGTGTCGGGCGCATGTTTCGCTGAGATGGGCGTGAACGTGACATGTGTGGACATAGACAGCGCAAAGATTGACAGGCTTCAGCGCGGGGAGATTCCCATTTATGAGCCTGGTCTTGAGGACGTGGTGCGCAGGAACTCGGATGCCGGGCGACTGCATTTCACCACCGATTTGGGAAAGTGTATAGACGGCGTGGACGTAGTGTTCTCTGCTGTGGGAACCCCTCCGGACGAGGACGGCTCGGCTGACCTGAAATATGTGCTGGAAGTCGCCCGCACCTTCGGACGCAACATACGCAAATATACGGTGATGGTGACGAAGAGCACCGTTCCGGTGGGCACGGCCGCCAAGGTGAAGGCTGTGATAGCCGAAGAACTGGCAAAACGCGGCGAGGAGATACCTTTCGATGTGGCCTCGAATCCGGAATTTCTGAAAGAGGGCTCGGCGGTGAAAGATTTTCTTTCGCCTGACCGCATAGTCATAGGCACGGAGACGGAAAGGGCGAAGAAAGTGATGGCAAGGCTGTACAAGCCTTTCATGATGATGTCTGACCGTTTCGTATTCTGCGATATCCCTTCGGCGGAGATGATAAAGTATGCCGCCAACTCGATGCTCGCCACTCGCATCAGTTTCATGAACGACATCGCCAACCTTTGCGAGCTGGTGGGAGCTGACGCGAACATGGTGCGCAAGGGCATAGGTGCCGATACGCGCATAGGACGGAAGTTCCTGTATGCCGGCTGCGGTTACGGTGGCAGCTGTTTCCCCAAGGACGTGAAGGCCCTCATAAAGACGGCCGAGCAGAACGGCTATCCCATGCGCATACTCAGGGCCGTGGAGGACGTGAACGAGGCGCAGAAACAGGTGTTGTTCAAGAAGTTCTCGAAGCATTACGAGGGTAATATTTCCGGCAAGACCGTTGCCATGTGGGGTCTGTCTTTCAAGCCCGGAACCGATGACATGCGCGAAGCTCCCTCATTGGTTCTGATTGATTTGCTGACCGCTGCCGGCTGCCATGTGAAGGTCTATGACCCGGTGGCGATGGACGAGTGCCGCAGGCGCATAGGGGACAAGGTGGAATACTGCCGCGACATGTATGAGGCTGCCGTGGATGCCGATGCCCTGATGCTGGTGACGGAGTGGAAGGAATTCCGTATGCCGAGCTATGCGGTGCTGGGCAAGACGATGAACAGCAAGGTGATAATCGATGGCCGCAACATCTATGACCGCGAGGAGGCCATGGAACACGGCTTTACTTATTATAAAATAGGTTGACAAAAAGTCCGTTTTTTCTGCCAGATGAGCAGAAAAGGCTGACAGATTGACCGTTAGGAGGGCGATTTCCGGAAAAGCACGGAAATTGCCCTTTGTCGTCCCGAGGCCGTAAGATACGGCTTCAGGAATTGATTTTAAAAAGAATATACAATGGAAAATTTTCCCGACAAGATTATTGAAAAGGCCGGCAAGGCCGTAAAGAACTGGTGGCTGCTGCTCATTAGCGGAATTTTGGTGACAGTCGCCTCAATAGTGGTTTTCTGCTATCCCGTAGAGAGTTTCGTGGCACTGAGCCTGTTGTTCGGAATCATGCTGCTGGTAAACGGTATCTGTGAACTCGTGACCTCGGTCAGCAGTCACAACCTTTTCCTGATGCGCAGCAGCTCCATAGCCGGAGGCATCATGGACGTATTCCTCGGAATCTTCCTTGTCTGCTATCCCAACATCACCATTGTGGCACTGCCGATAATTCTCGGAATATGGATGCTGTACAGCAGTTTTCAGGCAATAGGTATGGGCAATGACCTGAAATTATTCAATGTTCCGGGAATGGGCTGGCTCACCGCCGGGGGAGTGCTGATGCTCCTGCTGTCAGTGCTGGTTCTTATTATGCCCTTGACCATAGGCCGTGCCACTGTAGTGCTTTGCACCGGAGTTGCCCTGCTGTTCAGAGGCGTATTGATGATAGCCGTTTCGCTGAAACTCCGCAAACTGCACATGACTGTACGCGAGCAGTATCCGGGTCCGGGTTACGGCGACTGATGCACTTGGTCGCAGACCTGTCCGCAAAACAGAATTTCAGGCGTTGGAAACAGGCTGTTTCGGATTTGTCCAAAAATCCGGGGCAGCCTGCTCCGCTTTATGGGAATTATGCCAAAAAAAGCCTAAATTCGCCGCCGTTATCGCAACAGCCTTATGAAAGCCATTACACAGACTGATTTCCATTTTCCCGGCCAGTCTGCCGTTTATCACGGCAAGGTCCGCGACGTCTACAGCATCGGAAACGATTATCTTGCAATGGTCGCTACCGACCGCATTTCAGCCTTCGACGTAGTCCTTCCGAAGGGCATCCCCTTCAAGGGACAGGTTCTCAATCAGATAGCCTCCCGTTTTCTGGACGCTACCGCAGACATTATCCCCAACTGGAAAATTTCCGAAGTTGACCCCATGGCCACGATAGGCTGGCGTTGCGAGCCTTTCAAGGTTGAAATGGTCATCCGCGGCTGCCTCAGCGGACACGCCTGGAGGGAGTACCGCGACGGTCGCCGCCAGATCTGCGGGGTCGCGTTGCCCGAGGGCATGGTGGAGAACCAGCGTTTCCCCGAACCGATAATAACTCCGACCACCAAGGCCGATGAGGGCCACGACGAGGACATCAGTCCGGCAGAACTCATAGCCCGTGGCATAGTTTCACGTGAGGATTATGAACAGCTGGAAGCCTATACCCGTGCGCTTTTCCGCAGGGGCAGCGAAATGGCCGCCGAAAAGGGCCTGATACTCGTGGATACGAAGTACGAGTTCGGCAGCCGCGAAGGAAAGATTCTGCTGATGGACGAAATCCATACTCCGGATTCTTCGAGGTATTTCTATGCTGACGGCTACGAGGAGCGTTTGGCGAAGGGAGAGCGCCAGAAGCAGCTTTCCAAGGAGTTCGTGCGCGAGTGGCTCATTTCCGAGGGTTTCCAGGGTCGTGAGGGTGAGCGCGTTCCGGAGATGACGGACGAGATTGTTGCCGGCATCACCGAGAGGTACATAGAACTGTATAACCATATCACCGGAGAAGATTTTGTGCGCTGCGAGTCAGAGGACACTGCGGCCCGCATCGAGTCGTCAATAGTGAAATTCCTTGAAGAAAACAGGCTATGATAGAGAGATATTCACGCAAGGTCATGCGCGATATATGGACCGAGGAGAGCAAGTTCGGCGCGTATCTGAAAGTAGAAATTTTGTCCTGCGAGGCCTGGAGCAAACTCGGTGTGATTCCGGCAGAGGACGTGGAGCGCATACGCGGGCGTGCCGGCTTCAACGTTGAGCGCATAAAGGAGATAGAGGAGCAGACGAGACATGACGTGGTGGCTTTCACCCGTGCCGTCAGCGAGACGCTCGGTGAGGAAAAGAAGTGGGTGCATTACGGGCTGACCTCCACCGACGTGGTGGATACGGCAAACGGCTACCTGCTCAAACAGGCCGACGCTATACTCCTGAAGGATCTCAAGGATTTTATGAAGGTGCTGAAGGACAGAGCTTTGGAATTCAAGAATACCCCTTGCATAGGACGTACCCACGGAATACATGCCGACATTACCTCTTTCGGTCTTAAATGGGCCTTGTGGTATGAGGAAATGAAGCGCAATGTGGAGCGTTTCAAGTTTGCCGCAGCCGGGGTCGAGGCCGGAAAAATCAGCGGGGCTGTGGGCAATTTCGCCAATATCCCTCCGTTTATTCAGGATTATGTCTGCGAGCATTTGGGCATAGCTTCGGCGAACATCTCAACCCAGGTGCTGCAGCGCGACAGGCACGCTTATTACCTGGCCACGCTGGCAGTGATAGCCTCAACGCTGGAGCAGATGGCAATGGAAGTGCGCAGTCTGCAACGTACCGAGGTACGCGAGGCAGAGGAGGCTTTCCGTAAAGGCCAGAAAGGTTCGAGCGCGATGCCACACAAGCGCAATCCCATAAGCAGCGAGAATATCTGCGGCTGCGCCAGAGTGATGCGCGGCTATATGTCCGCTGCCTGCGAGAACGTGGCACTGTGGCATGAGAGGGACATTTCCCACTCTTCGACGGAAAGGATAATCCTGCCCGATGCGACGGAATTGCTGGATTATATGCTGACCCGCTTCAAGGGCATACTCGAGAATTTAGTGGTATATCCGGAGCGCATGTTGTCGAACATCTACCTCACGCGAGGGGTGATTTTCGCACAAAGGGTGATGAACGCGCTGATAGGCAAGGGACTTTCCCGCGAGCAGGCCTACGACACGGTACAGCCCATAGCCATGAAGGCCTGGACTGAGGGTCTGGACTACCGTGAACTGCTCCTTGCGAACCCCACAGTCTGCAAGGCCGCTTCGCAGGAAGGCCTGCTGACCAAGGAGGAACTTGACGAGTGCTTTACTCTGGAATATTATTTCAAGAACGTAGACCATATATATTCCCGTGTGGGAATATAGTGGTCCGTATTCCCGGGAAACGCTTTCGCCGGGAAGCGTGACCTCGGCCGTTGCCCCATTCGGAATGCTGAAGGTCCACTGCCAGGTATCGCCTTCACGCTTCATCATCGAGTGCCTCGGTCAGATAGCCCACGCTATGACCATCTCCTTTCCTGTTCGCAGGTCTGCAGGCAACAAGCGCAGCGAGCGACAAATGCCTGCCCGACAGTAACAGGGCGTATTGTCGTAACTTCCCTTTTTGCGGGCACAGAGTTGGTCTTAACCGAGCTGGAACTGCCTACGCTTGTGGTAAACTCCTGCTTGGCAGTCGCTCCGTAGCCCAAAGTGCCGTTGCCGTTCATCGGGTAGCCCAAGGTGATATATTCCGTCCCGGGAGATAAATAATCCCATACATAGACATACTCGGTGGCATTTTCTACGGCAGACCATGAGATTGTAAACCCGTCGCCCGTGATTTCGCTTATCTCGGGGACGGGGCTTGCAAGTTGGGACTGTTGTTCTTCACGATCTCCACGCTCAAAATACCAACATTTTGCGATTGATAAATATTCTTAATAACCCCAACTTTGCACCCGCAAAACAGTTCAAGAAATGTATAGAATAAATAATATCATGAAAACAAAATTCTTTTTCACCGCAGCAATCGCAGCTGCAGTAATCGCTTCGGTAAGCTCCTGCGAGAAAACAACCACGACTGATCCGGATGTTGTTCCTGCGCAGGAGGTTGCCGGAAGCTACACCGGAACATCGGTGGTAACTTTCGTATATTCTTCCACCCCTATGGTCTACAGCGACCAGACCTTCACTCTTAGCTATGCTTCAGACAACACGGTAGACATTACCTATTCTTCCGACACCTGGGGAGAGTTCACTGTGACCGGCGCAACTGTAAGCGGCAGCAATCCTTACACCATCAGCGGCAGCGGTACGGTCTCTATGGGAATGAGCTCGGACAGCACAAGCGAGTATGATTTCACCATCACCGGTACCGTGAACACGACAACCGGCGTGGCAGAATTCACTATCAGCGTGCCCTCGGTAATGGGCGGACTGACCTTGGAATTCACGACGGAAATACTTGTTGCACAGGAAGTTGCCGGCAGCTATACCGGAACGGTGTCAGTGGACTTCGGCTACGGATCCTTTGAGTATGAGGATCAGACGGTTACCCTGACTTACCTGACTTCAGACACCGTCAACATCAGCTACACTTCCGACACCTGGGGAGAATTTACCGTCACCGGAGCACAGGTAGGCAGCAGCAATCCCTATTCTATCAGCGGTAGCGGCACGGTCTCTATGGGAATGAGCTCGGACAGCACAAGCGAGTATGATTTCACCGTGGAGGGCTCTGTGGACAGCGAGACTGAAGCCTGCACCCTCACTTTCACTATCCCTTCAGTGATGAGCGGAGTGACAGTTACTTTCACTACCGAAACTGAATAAGATTTTTCCTGTACACCGTCTCAATTGGGCAGGCGGTGTACGTGTTTTGACAAGCATTTATGCTGACTATGCGTTTCAAATACTTTATCTTCCTTCTGCCCCTGCTCCTCAGTTCCTGCAACGGCATACTGAGCGGAATCTATGATGATCCCGTGACGGAGACCGCCGATGACTACGGCTTCGTCAGTTTTAACAAGTCCGACAACAGCGGTACGATATACATTGATGCCACGAGCTATTCTGACTGGGTATATCTTGACTTCCATAATATGACGGTCGTGACGCTCGGAACGGACGAAGAGGAGCCGGACAGTTGGGACATAGCCGTACACAGGTACGACACAAAGACCAACGGGGCAACGGTTTTAGAAACCACTTCTACCGGGTTGGATGTGTTCCTGACCTCCGGAGCAATGCCGGACGGCGACTATCAGGCCGACGTATGGACGGAAGCCACGATAGCCATAGACATGTCGGGAATGATGGAAGGCAATATCGTCTATACTTCTTCGTACTACAATGAGGAACTCTCAAAGTGGCTGGACGTGGACACGAGCAACATGCCTCCTACCTACACCATGTCGCACAAGGTCTATGCGGTGTGCCTCGCTGACGGCACAAACCTCGCCCTCAAACTTTCCAACTACATGAATTCTTCGGGAACCAAGGGGCATCTTACCATAGAGTTCGTCTACCCGCTTCCGTTCTGAATGCAGGGCTGATGCTATGCTTACCCGGACGGGCTTTCCTGACTCGGACAGGGCAGCCTGATGGTTCCGGGAAGGGGATTTGGCGCGGCAAACGGCTGTGCCGCTCCCGGTCAGAAGTTTTAATCGATGAAAAATTAATGTCAAGAAAAGCAATCATATCAGTTTTGGTCTCGGTGCTGTGCCTGTTGCCCCTCAACGCACAGGTTCGCATCAGCGGAAACGTTGCCGACGACAGGGGAGAGCCCGTGATAGGAGCCGCTGTCCTGGTGGACGGGCTTGAAGGCGTAGGCACAACTGTCAATGCAGAAGGATATTACATCCTCGAACTGCCTGCCTCTGTTTCCGATCAGGAGACCATTACTCTCCGTGCATCTGCACTCGGCTACGATGATGCCGTAAGGAAAGTGCGCGACCCCAAATCCTCTAAGGAAGTGGACTTCGTGCTCAAAGAGAACAGCGAGAGCCTGAACACCGTGGTCGTCACTGCGACCCGAACTCCGAAACTCCTGAAGGACGTGCCCATCATTACGAGGGTGATTACGGCCAGGGAAATAGAAAGGGCAGATGCGATTCATATTGGGGAACTTCTGGAATCGGAACTTCCCGGAATAGAGTTCAGCTATTCCATGAACCAGCAGATTTCCATGAATTTACAGGGTTTCGGCGGCAATTCGGTGCTCTTTCTCGTGGACGGTGAGCGCATAGCCGGAGAGACTCTCGACAACATAGACTACAACCGCCTGAATCTCGACAATGTGGAGAGGGTGGAAATCGTAAAGGGCGCAGCCTCATCGCTTTACGGCTCGAATGCTGTCGGCGGAGTGGTCAATATCATCAGCGCCATGCCTACGGACCCCTGGTCGGCGAAGGTAAGCGCACGCTACAGTACCCTGAACGAGTGGGTCACCTCGGCTTCGACCGGTTTCCGGTTGAAAAAGTTCTCCAACCTGATCAGCGCGTCCTACGTGGACTCCGATGCCGTGCAGCTTAAGAATGACGGTGTTTACTCGCAGATTTACGGCGGATACAACTATAACATCAAGGAGCACTTCATATATGAACCCGTCAGAGGGCTGAAAATTACCGGAAAAGCCGGTTATTACTTCCGCCAGCGCGACTCCTCGGAGGACGAAAGGGACCGTTACCGCGATTTCAGCGCAAACCTCAAGGGTGACTACGAAATCAACGAAAATTCCAACATCACCGTTTCCTACAACTTCGACCAGTACGACAAGAGCGCGCTCATGACGGCAGGCTGGCTCGACATACGCGAATACAGCAACGTGCAGCACAATGTCCGGGCGCTCTACAGCTATACTTTCGGCGACGGACTGCACAACCTCATAGCCGGAGGCGACTTCATGCGCGACTATCTGCTGAGCTATCAGTTCGAGGACGGAGACCATTCGCAGTACACCGGGGATCTCTTCTTCCAGTATGATTCGAATCCTACCGAGTGGTTCAACATCGTGGCCGGATTGCGCGGAGACTACTATTCCGAAAGCAGCCTGTATCACATTTCCCCGAAACTCGGACTGATGTTCAAGTTGGATCCGTTCAACATACGCGCATCCTACGCGGGAGGTTTCCGCGCACCGACATTGAAGGAGATGTACATGAGCTTCGACATGGCCAGCATCTTCATGATTTACGGCAATGCCGACCTCGTTGCGGAGCAGAGTGACAATTTTTCCCTCTCACTTGAGTGGATAAACCGTCGGTACAATCTTACCGTCACGGGATACTACAACCTCGTGGACAACAAGATAACCACGGCGTGGAGCGAAGCCCTCGGCGGTATGGTGTATACCAACATCTCGCCCATGAGGGTGACGGGTGCAGACCTGAACTTCTCCGGTTCATACGATTTCGGCCTGAAATTCCGTCTTTCATATACTTATACCAATGAGCACGTGCAGGACGGCGAGCCTCTGACCTCGGCAACGAGACCGCACAGCGCTACTTTGAAAGTCGATTACTGGAAGGACTGGCGCAACTACGGTTTCGATGTCAGCCTGACCGGAAAATATATGTCCGGAGTGACCGCAGCGGAATATACCTCGCTGACAGACTACACGCAGACTGAGGAACAGTTCTACCCGGGTTATACCATGTGGAAACTGGTACTGACCCAACGTATCTGGAAGGGCACGAGGCTCAGCATAGTCGTGGACAACCTTTTCAATTACGTACCTGACTACTATTACAGCAACTCTCCCACGACTATCGGACGCACATACTCGTTCGGTCTGTCGCTGGATCTTTATGAGATGTTCCATTAGGATATGATTAAGCGAAAATATATAGTTACAGCGGTGGCTGCCATTTTGATAGTGGCGGCCGCCATCATTGTTTACGCCAAAAGCTTCGCCCCGACCAAGGTGGCGTTTGTAAACTATCAGACGATAGAACTCGGGCAGATAGCCCGTGCAAACGTAAACAAATCAATCAAAATCAGCGTTGTCGAGCCGGAGGAATTCGGCAGACTCGGCCGTCAGGATTTCCTGTTCATCAATGGTATGGGCATGAGAATCACCGAGGATGAACGCGCGTTGATTGCCAGGGCCGTGGAGCGCGGACTGCCGGTCATCTCGACCATGGTCACGAATCCCGCCAACAACTTCAACAACCTCGATTCCCTGCACAATGCGGCCCTGACCTCATATCTCCAGGGGGGAGGGCGTGCGAATTACCGCAACATGCTTGAATATGTCCGTCAGGTCATCGACGGCAAGCACAGCAAGTATGAGATAGGCGAAGCGGTACTCCCCGAAAGCGGAATACTCTACCATGCCGATCTTGACGAACCGGAAAACGGCAATATGGTGTTCCAGAGCCTTGCGGAATACGAATCCTACCTGCGCTCTCACGGCATCTACAAGGAAAACGCGCCTGCTGTGATAATCACCGGACAGATGGGTGAGCCGGAAGAACTTATTGCGCAGCTGGAGGCCACCGGCAACAATGTCTATCCCGTCAGCAGCATGCAGAGTTTCATCAGCGGCGGACGTGCTGATTCTCTGAAACTTGCAGCCGTCGTGAACATGGCTCATGGACGAATGGGCGATTTCGTGGTGGACTATCTTACCCGACGCAATGTGCCCCTCTTCGCTCCGCTGAACGTGAATACGCCCGTGAGCGAGTGGGAAAAGGACAGGATGGGAATGAGCGGAGGCTTCATGTCCCAGAGTATCGTCACACCCGAAATTGACGGTGCCATCCGGCCTTTCGCGCTTTTCGGCCATTACGAGGACGGCAACGGCCTGCAGCAGGTACGGGCGATTCCCGGCAGGCTGGAGGAATTCGTGGAGACGGTGAACAACTATATCTCGCTGCAGCAGAAGCCCAACAAGGACAAGAAGCTGGCAATAATCTACTACAAAGGCCCGGGCCAGAATGCCCTTACGGCGTCCGGCATGGAGGTTTTGCCCTCGCTTTACAACCTGCTCCTGCGTCTGAAGGCCGAGGGCTATGATCTCAGCGGTCTGCCTTCAAGCGAAAAGGAGTTCGAGAACTTGATAATGACCCAGGGAGCCGTGTTCGGTACTTATGCCAACGGGGCGATAGCTGAGTTTATCAAGAATGGCAATCCCTTGAAAATCAGTGCTTCCGAGTTTGAGTCCTGGTGTGCGGAGAGCCTTGGAGCGAGCATGACGGAGGAAACCCGCCGACTGAACGGAACTTTCCCCGGAGAATATCTTTGCACGGATGACGGCCGTCTCGCCCTGCCCCGCGTGCAGTTCGGCAATGTCGTGCTCATGCCCCAGATGGCTGCCGGCGGCGGCTCTGACGAGTTTGCAATGGTACACGGAACGGATGCCGCACCTCCTTATCCCTATATAGCCCAGTATCTGTGGCTTCGCCACGGCTTTGCTGCCGATGCCATGATGCATTTCGGTACGCACGGAAGCCTGGAATATACCCCTGCAAAGCAGGTGGCCCTCAGCAGCAACGACTGGCCCGACAGACTTGTGGGTACGCTGCCGCACCTGTATGTATATACGATTTCCAATGTCGGTGAGGCGATGTTGGCAAAGCGTCGTTCCTATGCCGGCATACAGTCATATCTGACTCCTCCTTTCCTCGAAAGCGGACTGGCTGCGCGTGAGGAATACAAGAAGCTTTCCGATGCCATTACACGCTACTACAAGGTGGTCAATTCCGGTGATGAGGCTGCGATAGAGCGTGCCTCACGCGAGGTGAAACGGCTGACGATAGAGATGGGCATACATCGTGAACTGCGTCTGGACTCCCTGTCCACCGGGGGCTATACGGCAGCCGAAATCGACCGCATAGACAATTTCGCGGAGGAACTGTCGAACGAGAAAATTACCGGAGAGCTTTATACCATGGGCGTGCCCTATAGCCCGGAGCGCATACGCAGCAGCGTTTATGCTATGGCTACGGAGCCTTTGGCTTATGCCCGTATGGCTCTTGACAAGGAACGCAGACTCGTTCCTGCCCGCTTTGAAGAGAACAAGAGGGCTTTCAACGAGCGTTACATGGCTCCGGCCAAGTCCGTGGTCAGCAGGGTGCTGGCTAATCCTTCATTAGCCGGCGATGCGCTCGTATGCCAGTTGGCTGGAATTACCCAGGCAGAGCTTGCACAGGCCCGTGTAGTGGATGCTGCCGCTTCCGGCGCTTCCAATCCCATGGCGGCAATGATGGCTGCGATGACAAGCGGAAATGTCGATATGTCGGCCATGGCCTCGATGATGTCGCGTGGCGGTGCCGGCGGTACAACGGTGCCTTCGGCTTCAGCCGCTGCCGGTTCTGCTGCCGGACATCCCGGTGCGAGTGCTGCCGGTCACCCTGCCGGAGTTGACAAAAAGTCTGCGTCCGGTCACCCCGGTGCCGCTCGTCCTGCTGATGCCGCATCCGGCGCAAGTGCCGCTTCTGCCGCTCACCCCGG
>CAZOQW010000018.1:19122-32049 GCA_964582235.1 uncultured Muribaculaceae bacterium
CATCCGGCGCAAGTGCCGCTTCTGCCGCTCACCCCGGCGCTGCAATGATGGACAAAGGCCTGGCGCACGCCATAGTCACCCTTGAAACGGCCGTCAAGAACATCCCGATGTACTCCGAGGAACTGCGCAACAGCCCCGAGTCCGAGATGAAATCCATAATCAACGCGCTGAACGGCGGTTACACCAAACCTTCTCCGGGCGGAGACCCCATAGTCAATCCGAACACCCTGCCCACCGGACGCAACCTCTATGCAGTGAATGCCGAGGCGACTCCTTCCGAAAACGCATGGGAAGAAGGCAAGGCACTGGCACAGAGTACCATAGAGATGTACAAGCGCAACCACAACGATTCCATTCCCCGAAAGGTCAGCTATACGCTCTGGAGTGCGGAATTCATCGAGACGGAAGGCGCAACCCTGGCTCAGGTACTCTATATGCTCGGCGTTGAACCCCTCAGGGATGCTTTCGGACGCGTTACTGACCTCAGACTCATCAGTTCCGAAGAACTCGGCCGTCCGAGGATAGACGTGCTCGTACAGACGAGCGGACAGTTGCGCGACATCGCCGCTTCCCGTCTCTTCCTCATCAGCCGTGCAGTTGAAATGGCCGCGTCTGCAACGGGTGACATCTATCCGAACTATGTTGCCGAGGGAGTAGTGGCTTCCGAGAAGATATTGACCGACAAGGGTGTAAGTCCCCGCAAGGCACGCGAGGCTTCCAGGTATCGTGTATTCGGCGGACTGAACGGCAGTTACGGCACCGGCATCACCGGTATGGTGCAGTCGGGAGATTCATGGGAGAGCAGCGAAGAAATCGCGCGCACCTATCTCAACAACATGGGAGCCTATTATGGCAGCGAAAGCGAATGGGAACAGCTCAGCGAATACGCTTTCGAGGCAGCCCTGACCGGTACAGACGTGGTAATCCAGCCCCGCCAGAGCAATACCTGGGGAGCATTGAGCCTCGACCATGTGTACGAGTTCATGGGCGGTATGAACCTCGCCGCTGCCACTTTGAGCGGCAAGGAGCCCGACGCATATTTCAGCGACTACCGCAACCACAACAATATGCGTATGCAGGAACTCAAAGAGGCCATAGGAGTGGAGAGCCGCACGACCATCCTGAATCCCGACTACATCAAGGAAAAGATGAAAGGCGGGGCTACGGCGGCTTCCGGCTTTGCCGAGATAATCGAGAATACCTACGGCTGGAACGTGACAAAGCCCTCTGTCGTGGACGACGAACTGTGGGATGACATATATAATGTCTATGTAAAGGATTCATACGGACTCGGAGTGGTGGACTACTTCGGCGATACCAACCCGGCGGCTCTCGAGGAAATGACAGCAGTGATGCTTGAGACTGTGCGCAAGGGCCTTTGGGCCGCTTCCGACGAGCAGGTCAGCGAACTGGCAAAACTGCACACCGAGACCATCGAGAAGTATAAGCCGTCCTGCTCCGGCACCGTGTGCGACAACGCCAAGTTGCGCCAGTTCATCGCCTCCAAGGTGGATGAGCGCTCCGCACAGACCTACAACCGCAACATCAGGGACATCCGCGAGGCGCAGGTGAACGATGCCGACGGAATGGTGATGAAGCGCGAGCAACTGAACGGGGAGAATGAGAGTACCGTTGCAAACATAGGCAATGTGGTGGTAGGCGTATTTGTCGTGATTGCGCTTGTCGCCCTGATAGCGATAGTCCGCAGGCGCAGGAAGAATTCATAGCCGATGGAAACAGTTGTCAAAGTGCTGATGATTCTCGTGAGTTTCAGTTTTGTGCTGAAACTCACGGGGTATAAACCGGTACACAGGCTCATCATGGTTCTGATATGCGCCCTGTTCGTGGGTTTCAGCTGGCATTTCGCGATAGAGCAGTCGAGGACGGAAATCGCCTCCTGGCTTGCCGATACCGACTTGCTGCTGGATTTGGCGGTGCTGCTGACCCTGGACGTGGTGCTGCAGATGGCATATTGCTTCATGGCCGTGCAGCTGATGGGAAGCGGTCTGTTGAAAAAGCGTACGATATTCATTTACAAGTTGCTGCGCTTTTTCCCGGGCATCATGATTTTTGTGGTGTTGCTGTATCTGGTAACCCTTAGCATCTTCGCGTTTCCCGGAGTTCCTTTCGCCCGTGTGTCCTGGCTGTGCGCCCTCGGGGTGTTCGTGCTGTTCTACGGGCTTTCGCTGGCTTTGAAACGCCTGCTTCCGGAGAAGGAAATCAGACTGGAACTGCTGTTCCTTTCCAATGCCCTGACGGCCTGTCTGGGCATAATCGCCACGGTGAACGGGCGTACTGCCATGCGCAGTGTCGACTCTGTGGATTATTTGGCTACTCTCGCGGTTTTTGCTGTATTGCTTGTCGGTGCCGCGGCCGGCTATGTAGTGTATTTAGTGAAATCAAGAAAATATTAATAGTATATGGAAGTAATTTCTAATGTGTTGTTCTGGATATCCAACGGCCTGCTCGTTCCGGATATAGTCCTGCTTATCCTCCTGTTTATCAAGGCTATATTGCTTGTGGGCAGTTTCTTCGGCCAGTACATCACCACGCGCAAGACCAGCAAGCTGATGAAAGATGAGCTGGATAAACTCAATGTGGACAATGTGGAGAGTCTTGCATCTGTCCTGCCCGAAAAGAGCAAGTCAGCAGTGATGGCATATGCCAGGAAACTGCTCGCCGCCAAGGGTGACAAGCCTATGAACGAGAAACTGCTCGCCGAGTTCGAGATTTATGCCGACGAGGACATGGCATGGTCGCGGTATCTGGCCAAGCTCGGACCCATGTTCGGACTTATGGGTACGCTGATCCCCATGGGACCCGCACTCGTTGGACTTTCGACGGGCGACATCGCCTCCATGGCCTACAACATGCAGGTGGCCTTCGCCACTACCGTGGTGGGTATAGTGTCCGCTGCGATAGGCTATTTCACCGAGCAGGTGAAGCAGAGGTGGTACTTGCGCGATTTGACTCAGCTGCAGTACATTGCCGACCTTATGGAGAAGAAATATTGCTGACGGAGGGGACGCAATGAGAAGACACTTGATCAAGAGACGCGAGGAAAGCGACCCGATGAGCGTGGTCAGCAACCTCTTTGATGTGGCAATGGTGTTCGCCGTGGCCCTTATGGTGGCTCTGGTGACCCGTTACAGCATGACGGAGATGTTCAGCAAGGAGGATTTCACCATAGTGAAGAATCCCGGCAAGGAGAATATGGAGATAATCACCAAGGAAGGGGAGACCATCAACAGGTACACCCCGTCCGAGGACCAGAGCAACGCTTCCGGCACGCGCGGCCGCCGTGTGGGCATAGCCTATGAACTTGAAAACGGCGAAATCATCTACGTACCGGAGTAGGTAACAATATCCGGCGCAACAAGGTTTTGCGCGGAGTCCTGTAAATTCCGCCGGGTTCAGGCCCGGCGGAATTTTGCATTTATAGCGAAAACGCCCCGCCGATTCAAGCATCGTTGAGAGGCCTGGCGGGTTCTTGCAGGGCGAATGTACGAAGATAAAAAATCCTCCCGGGGAAGCGGGAGGATTGATTAGGGTTATGCGTCCGGAACAGGACTATTTCTTTAATTCAAGAGTTGTAGACATTACATTGCTGCTTGATGCCTTGGATGCTACCTTCATCGTAGCCTCTTTTGCTGACCTCATCTCAGCAGCCTTGGCGTTGAGCTCCTGCTTGCCGGGCTTGGTGACAGCCAATTTCCTGCTCGCTACAGAAGAAACAGAGGCCGTGCCAGCGTAAGAACCTGTCCATGAACCGCTAATGCTATAACCGAGATCGTCCTTGCAATCTACAGTCACCGTGTAGGTTCCGTCTGCGTTATTGGTGAAGGTAATATCACCGTCTACGAGAGGAGCATAGTTAACAATACTCCAGCTATCATTAAGTTCCATGTACCAGCTTCCCATCATGTAATAGCTATAATACATGTAACCATACAGATACTCTCCTACTGCCGGGTACTCACTTGTACTTGCGCTATAGGTTCCATCAGGAACGGTAGAGCCGGAGACTGCGTTGAGGTCTATGTAGAAAGCATCTCCTGCACCATAATCACCCGGAGCAATCAGCATATAAAGGTTAGTTCCTCCATTGCCGTAGTAATCACCATAGTCAGTTATAGATACATATGCTCCGTCAAGGTTTCCGTCAGCGTTAACGGTAACATCACCCGTAAGAGAGGAAGCAGGGCCGGGCATATCATCCACTGTCAAATCTCCTTCATAAGTAAATTTCACAGTAGCGCCACCGTCGGTCACGAATTCGCCTACTACTTTGTAGGTGTCATTTCCTGTGGCGGTAACAGTCATGGTACCAGATTCGATATATCCGTAGGTATAATCACTCGATGATACGTAGTCGTATACATAACTGTAGTAAGACGGATATATGGTCATGGCATCGCCGGTAGTGCTTACAGTATACGTACCTTCAGCGAATTTTCCATCTTCATCATAAGGCATGTAAGTATCCAAAGCAAGGTAAACTCCCGGATAGTAGAGGTAATAGCCATCATATTCCATATCCGTAAATACGATGTCTACATTCATAACATCTCCGGAGTGCGTGTAGTAACTTGCAATAGCCGTAGTTGCAGTGAATTCCGTATCCTTTAAAGTGAAGCTCTTAATTGATGCGGGTCCGGTGTAGTAAAGGTTATGAGTTGCTCCGTTTGTGTCGGTCACAACACCTTCGATGGTATAAACACCTCCATCCTCACTTACAGTTATAGTACCGCCGTTGAGGTAAACCTCCTCGTAATCGTAATAGCTGTTATATAAAAGGTATCTCGAATAGTAGCCGCTGAATACATAATCTCCGCTGAAGTCTGAAGTATAGGTATATACTCCGGTGGGCAGGGTTTCTTCGTCAGAATCCTCCACTAAAAGGGCGAAATTGTAGTAATGTCCGCCTTCCTGAAGATCAGCATCCTCAAATTCTAAATCGGACAGCCATATATAGAACATATCCTCATAGTTGTAGCCGTAATTCTCGTAGATATAACCGTAGAAGCCCACTAAAGAGTAGTTGTAGTCGTACCCATAAGCCTCCTGAGTCACTGTCAGAGTTACATCCTCCGCACCGGGATAGGATACGGTAAGGGTGGCAGTTCTTGACTCGATCTCGGAGCTGGCATCGACTGTCAGGTCAATGGTAGAATCAGTAACTTCGACATCCGAAATCCAATCTACCTCTTCCAAATCAACGGAAACGCTTACTCCTTCATAGGGATTAGTTACCTGATAAGCAACAGAAGCCACCCCCCCCTCTGCAGAAACAGTCAGAGTAGTCGAACTCAAGGTAAGAACCGGACCTTCAGTACCCGGATCTTCAGTGATTTCATCTTTCTTGCAGGCACTCAGTACGAGCAACGCAGACAGTCCGAGAATTGCGTAAATTTTCAGATTTTTCATGATAATAGTTTTTTAAAAATGAAAACAAAATCATAACCCAACCGCTAATATAAGAAATCCTCCCGAGAAAAGGGAGGATTGATATTATTTTCAAGCTCAGGCTGTGCCGGAAATGCGGCAGCCGTTCTCTTTAGATAAAATCTGTTACTGTATGCGGATAAGCAACTGCTTGATATGGCTGTGGAATGCCTCCCGGGGTTTCCGTGCGGCCATTGCCCGCGGCCTGCTGCGTCCCGGCGGCATCCTGCTGCTGGACGAACCTACTTCTTCATTGGACAATGAAACCGAGAAACTGCTTCTGCAACGTCTCTCCGGCCATCTGCAGGGGAAAACGCTTATCCTCGTCAGCCATCGGGAAACAATCGCCCGGCTCTGCACGGAGGTGGTGAGGTTCGGGGGTTAATCTTCAACTTTTCTTCAGCGGGTTAAAGAAGCGGCCGTAGGTGAGCATACGCCAGATCCATTCGAAGGGACCGAAGCGGAAGGGGATGAACCAGAGACGGCTCAGAAGCATTTGCACGGCGTAAACCGCAAGCACGACGAGTTCCGTCTGCACAAGTCCGAGCGAAGTCCCGAGTCCGAGACCGATGCCGTAGAACAGGAACATTCCTATCAGCGACTGTCCAAGGTAGTTGCTCAACGCCATGCGTCCCGGTGCGGCCAGCATACGCCATATCCGCGCTTCCTTTGAGCGCAGGTAGAGCAGGCAGATTCCGCAGAAATAGGCGATGCCGAGAGGATATACGCTCAGGGTGTAGATGAGGGTATGCGCCGCATTGCCCCAGGGATGTCCGTTCACTCCGCTCCATGCGTACAGCAGCGAGAGGGGAGCACCGATGAGGAAACCGAGCTTTGTTGCCTTGACCAACAGCTGCCTGTTGCCCTCCAAATCGGCGTAGATACGGTGCCGTCCTATGTAGAATCCTATGAGAAACAGCCCGAGCACCTTGAAATAGCGGTTGCCGTCTATGAACTCCTGTGCACGCACGCAGGCTCCCTGTACGAGGAACTGCAGAACTTCTTTGTAGTTTCCGGCATCACGCAGCCAGTATGCGAAATTGGCCTCGGTAATGCCGTACCTGTCGCAATAGTGCCATTGGGCGCGTACCGCCGGTGCGGAAAGGCTGATGCCGCACAACTCCGTGAAACCGTCCACAATTACGGGAAGCAGAAGGAGTACTGCGGCTGTACGCAGCAACACCTTGTCGGAAGCCTTGCGGAACAGCGGCAGAAACATTCCGAGCAGGGCATAAAGCAGAAGTATATCCCCGCTCCATATAAACATCAGATGCAGGATTCCGATGACGGCCAGCACGGCCATGCGCCGGTAGAAAATCCTGAAACCGTTGTTGCCCTGACGGGCGGCGTGGGATATTATGATTGAAAAACCTGTTCCGAAAAGCAGGGAAAACAGGGTGTAGAACTTGCCGTCCACGAAGAACTGCAGCAGGTATTTCATCACCCTGTCGATGCCCGACGACGGCATGGCGGCCACAGTCTCCGCATCAAGGAAGTAGTAGAGGGAGAACTCGGGATAGTTGGCCATGCAGATGCCCAGCAGAGCGAATCCGCGCAGTGCGTCGAGAATTATGAATCTTTCCGAACTCTTTACCGGAGCAGGTTTTTCCGCCATTGCTGCAAAGTCTTGTTACTTGACGTCCGAATGTGCGGGACGCAGGAGGTCAAGCACAGTCTTTACGGGGTTGAAGGTTTCTGCGGGCACTTCCACGAAAGCGGTATTCCAGTCTGACATGGAACCGTTCCAGAGTCCGGGCAGTTCGAGTGCGCGGAGTTCGCGGCCCTGATAGCTCTTGGAACTGATGAGCCCGGTATCCTCGTCCACATATTTCAGCAAATCGAACTTGTTGCCCTCGTGGTCACGCAGACAGCATACGAGGTCCACCGGATTGAAGTGGGTCGCGTTCTTCAGTTCGGCCACTGCGTGAGCATCTTCCTTGTTGATTTGCGCCGCCTCAAGTATCTGAAGTGAGGTGGAGCCGCTCTTGTCCCGGATTATGAACGGACCCCCGCCCGGTTCGCCTTCGTTGCGAACCATTCCGCATACGCGGACCGGCCTGTCGAGCTTCGCTCTCAAGGCCTGGGCGCGGTCCCGGCTGTCCTTGGCCGGCGGCATTTCTATGCAAAATTCCTCTGACAAAAAAGTCTCTATTTCATTGCACAGTTCCTGACACTCTTCCGTGGCAAAAGGGTCGGGAATGTTCATGTTGTATGCCGGGATGAAGGCGAAGTCCGACATTTCCTTGCCCAAGCCCGTCATCTGGTCCAAAGCAAAGATATAGCCCCGGATTCTGTCCCTGAGCTGCAGGGCCCGTCCCATGAGCACTTTCTTCCAGAGGTAGGTGGTCTCCTGCATCTCTTCCCTGCAAACATTGTCAATGTTCTTTATTGACACGAGCTCGGCATCCATGGCGTTGAGGTTGTATATCAGCGCACCGTGTCCTGCGGGACGGGTGAGTATGCTGCCGTCATCCTTCAGGAAAGGCTTGCCGCTGCTGTCCACTGCCACGGTGTCGGTCTCCTTGTCCTGATAAGTGAAGGTGACATTGTAGCGGACATCGTATTTCTTCTCGTATTTCTCCTGCACTTCTGCAAGGGCCTGCCCGAACAGTGCGCGGTGTTCCGGCGATATGGTCACGCAGAGGTTCACGCTGCCATCGGGATTGCGCATATATGCCTGTCCCTCAACCAGATGCTCTGCGAGCGCGGTGCGTACCTCGTCGGCGTACCTGTGGAACTTCAGCACTCCCTTGGGCTTGCTGCCGTAGTCGAGCCCCTCCGTCGTAAGGAGCTTGCGGGCCACGTCACAAGGGGCGTAGGGTGCCTTTCCGAATATTGCCGGGTCATAGAAGGCAAAGTCCTCGATTTTGTCGCTGAGTCTGCGGACAGCATCGTTGGGCTCGTCCATGCCGGCGAATATGTCCTTGAACATTCTGGAAGCAGCCCCCGATGCCGGTACGAACTTGCATCGGCCGAGGGTTTCCGCTCTGTCGGCATAGGAAACGGCTTCATTGATTTCCTGTTCGTCAAGTCTCTTGATGCCACGTCCCACCGTGGCGGATGCCTCGATTTTCAGCCAGGGAAACCCCTGACGGAAACGTTCGAGCTGGGCGTTCATTGTTTCTTTGTTCATAGTGTTATAATATGGTTAAATGTAGAACTCTCTCCTGAATCTGTAATTCGTGCGCAGTTGCTCGAACTTGGTAGGATTGGTGCGGAACAAGAAATCGTCCGTGAAAATCGGGTAATTGTACTGCAGTATGGCCGCAATCTGACCCTGCGTGCGGTCGGTCACGTCGATTTTCACAGCCTGGTATTCCATGATGTCCGTCTGGGGATAGAAATCGTACAAGTCCTTGATGCTGAAGAATCTGGCTACTGCTCGGACTGCCATTGAACTGCCTATCTGCTTGCTTTGCAGCGAGTATCCGGCGATGTGCGGAGTTGCAATCGTGGCAACGGACATCAGCATGGTGTTGATTGTGGGTTCATGACTCCACGCGTCGATGATGATGGGCCCGAGTTTGTGGGAAGCTGCAATCAGATCTTCCTCCACGACTATGTCGCCCTGCGCCGTGTTTATGAATATCGCCCCCGGTTTCATCCTGGCGAAGAATCCGGCATTGGCCATGCCCTTGGTGCTCTCGTTCAGGGGCGTGTGTATGGTCACGATGTCGGCCTCCTCAAGCACCTGCTCCAGCGAATAGAATTGGGTGTACCATTCCTCCTGGGCCTTCCTCGGGTCATTGCGCATTATCTTGAAGCCCAGAGCCCGTCCCATGGACTCGACCCTTTCGCCTATGCTGCCCAGTCCGATTATGCCGAGCTTGCAATCCTTCAACTGTATTTTTTTCCTTGCAGCAGCGCCGAACAGGGCCGAAAAGACATAGTTCGACACTCCTCCGGCGTTGCATCCCGAGGCATTCTTGAAGAATATGCCCCTGCTCGCGCAATATTCCGCGTCAATGTTGTCGGTTGCGGCCGTGGCGGTGGCTATTATTTTTACAGGTGAGTCGTGCAGCAGGGCTTCGTTGCATTTGGTTCTGGTGCGGATTATCAGTGCGTCCGCGTCAAGCAGGTCCTCGTTTGAAATCAGCGGGCCCTCCCTGTACAGCACTTCGGCGTAGGGTTCAAAGACTCCCTTAATGAAGGGAATGGATTGGTCGATTACAAATTTCATTTGATTATCAGTTCTTTAACCGGATTTTCCGTCCCGGATGACATGCCGTAAAGTTCGTCCTTGCGGAGCAGTTCATTGATTCTGTCGAGCAGCGCGGCCCTCTGGAAGTACAGCTGGCTCCGCACTACGGAGGAACTTATTGTCACATAGAGCTTTCCATCGCGGAAAAAACGTTTTGCGGTATAGTCTCCTGCACCTGAGGCATCGTCCCAGGCATGGTACACGCAACGTGTATTGACTTGTGAGGACAATTTGTTCGCTTTCAGCCACAACTGCATCAGTTCGCTGACGGACAATGACTTGCGGAAGTGTATCTTACTCATCGCCTATGGTATAGACGCCTCCTTTCGTCCTTATGTATATTCTGTCGTCCGTAAGCGCGTCCACTATGGTTCTGGTTCTCGCCTTGTCGGCATCGCTCAGGAAAATCTGCCCGAAACTCCTGTCCGCCACCAGCGAAAGCAGATTGCTCACCCTCTTGGGGTCCAGTTTGTCGAACAGGTCATCCAGCAGCATGATGGGCGGGAAGCCGTAACGCTCCTTCATCAGTTCGTATTGGGCGAACTTCAGGGCCACGAGGAAGGATTTCTGCTGGCCCTGCGAGCCGCAGCGGCGTATGGGAAATCCGTCCATGGTGAAGATAAAATCGTCTCGCTGTATGCCGGCAGTGGTGTATTTCAGGATGGCATCCTTGGCCCTGCGTTCCCTGAACTGGGTTTCGAGGTCGCCGTGCATGAGGTCGGAGCGGTATTCTATGCCCACGCTTTCCTGACCTCCGGAGATTCGCGCATAGTAGTCCGATGCGAGCGGGAGCAGGGAAGTGCAGAACGCGCGCCGCTTTTCGTATATCGGAGTTGCCAGTGCGGACATCTTTGCATCGAAACTTTCCAGCAGACTCTCGTCGGTCATGCCCGATTTCAGCAGGCGGTTGCGCTGCATCAGCAGACGGTTGTATTGCTGCAGCAGGCTCAGGTATTCGCTGTCCATCTGGGAGAGCACGGCATTCACGAACTTGCGCCGCTCCTCCCCGGATTCGCTGATCATCGCTATGTCGGCAGGGGAGACCATGACCACCGGCAGCTGGCCTATGTGTGCGGACATGCGTCCGTAGATCTTGCCGTCACGCTTCACTGTCTTTTCTCCGCCGGACTTCACGCTGACGCTGAAACGTGACTTCATTCCGGATTCCATGGCGTATTCGCCCATGATTTCAAAGGAGTCGCAACCGTGCCTGAAATTGAAACTGTCCCCGCTGCCGAGTGCGCTCTTGGTCATGGACAGGTACCATATTGCATCCAGCAGGTTTGTTTTGCCCTCGCCGTTTCCGCCTCCGATGCAGTTGATGTTGGGCGAAAACGGTATTTCCTGCAATTCGATGTTGCGGAAATCGCGTATGGTTATTCGTTCGAGTACAGGCATTGTCTGAAATCTCCGTTGGAGCTTGGCAAAGTTAGTTATTTTTTGCGTCTATACATTTTTTTTGCTATTTTCGCGGGCTAATTTTGGTATCGCAAATAAATTTTTTGACAATATGGCCAACAACAAAAAACCTGAGAAATTCGAGGAGAAAATCGAGCAGAGGCGTGAGGAGATTGTAGACTCCATTACTTCCACCGAGGCGCTCTACAAGCAGCACAAGGGGCTGATTCTTGGAGCGATTGCAGCAGTGGTAGTGATTGCGGCAGCAGTATTCGCATATTACAAATTCGGCTATCAGTCCAAGGTGGACGAGGCCGCTGAGCAGAGCTACACCGCGGAAATCCTTTTCCGCAACGGCGAATATGAACTCGCGCTCAACGGTGACGGCAACAATCTCGGATTCGCTGACATTATCGACACTTACGGCAACAAGGCCGGAAAGGCCATGAACCTGTACGCCGGTGTGTGCGAACTCCAGCTCGGAAACTATGAGGGAGCTCTCGATTACCTGAAGAAATACAAGGGCAAGGAGCCTATACTTGCAGCCCGCGCAAAGGCTTGCGAGGGTGATGCCTACGTCGGACTGGGAGAATATTCCAAGGCCGTTGACTGCTACAAGGCCGCAGTAAAGAAGGCTGACAACATCTTCGCCGCAACCTACCTGCTCAAGGCCGGACTTGCATACGAGGCCATGGGTGACAATGCCGCAGCACTGGCTTGCTACGAGTCCATACGCGACAATTATCCCCAGAGCATCGAGGCTTACGACATCAACAAGTACATCGCAAGAGTAATCGCACAGTAGTCATGGGAAGAGCGTTTGAATTCCGTAAGGAAAGGAAAATGAAAAGGTGGGGTCATATGGCCCGTACCTTCACCAAGCTTGGCAAGGAAATCACGATAGCCGTAAAGCAGGGCGGTCCCGATGTTACCGGTAATCCCCGTCTGCGTGCGCTCATGGCAGAAGCCCGTTCAGAGCAGATGCCTAAGGAGAACATCGAGCGTGCCATCAAGAAGGCCACCGAGAGCAAGCAGGGCGACTTCAAGGAAATTGTATACGAAGGCTATGGCCCTCACGGCATTGCTTTCCTGGTTGAGGCGGCCACGGACAACAACACCCGCACGGTTGCCAATGTCCGCAGCTATTTCAACAAATGCGGCGGTTCGCTCGGCACTTCCGGCTCGGTGAGCTTCATGTTCGACCACAAGTGCGTTTTCCGCATAAAGGAGAAGGAGGGCGTGGACATCGAGGAACTCGAATTGGAGATGATAGACTACGGTGTTGAGGAACTTTTCGAGACCGAGGAGGAGGACAAGGACGGAAACGTCAACAAGGTTGTCGTAATCTACGGTGATTATGCTTCTTACGGCCAGATTCAGAAGTACATCGAGGAGAACGGCTATGAACTCATTTCCGGAGGATTCGAGCAGATTCCCAACGTGGACCTGAAGGAAGTTTCTGCCGAGCAGAGGGTTATGTTGGACAAGCTCGTGAACCTGCTTGAGGAGGACGAGGACGTAACCAATGTTTATACGACGATGAAACCTGCGGAAGAGTAGTCTGCTTCGCAGGAACGAAAATAAGAAGGCTGTGTCGCGTTTGCGGTGCAGCCTTTTTTGTGCCGTTTTCGCAGGCTGGGTCGTAGTCGGCTACTTTTCACGGGCGCACCGCTGCACGTTGTGACTCATCCCCTGGCCAAGGGCTCACCACGTACCCCCCCCACACACACAGTCAGGTGCCGTGCTTAATCGTTTATGAAAAAAACCACTTACCTACGAAAACGGAAATTTTCTTAAAAAACGTATAAATGTGACGAACGTCCGCTGCCTGACGCAATGTTTTCCCTATATTGTCCGCCGGTTCGTCCGGTTCTTCGTGCCAT
>CAZOQW010000019.1:0-2066 GCA_964582235.1 uncultured Muribaculaceae bacterium
TTTTTCCTTAAAAGGTACTTTGCTTGTACTTATCTTTCAGTCTTGTCAATGATCTCAACCCTGCCTTGCGGTAAGGGACTGCAAAGATATACCAGATTTTTAAACTGACAAAATTTTTTTTGATTTTTTTCATCTTTTCTTTCATTTTCCCGAAAAAGGGCGATTTGACGATATTCTACCGGGACGATTGAAGCGAGGAACAACTCCATGTTTGGCACGAAATTCCCTATTAAGTCGCGGCTGAACATTTTTATGGTCATCAAATCTCACTATACTATGAATAAGAAAATTTTAATTACCGCTATGCTTCTGGCAGGATGCCTCGGCTTGAGTCAAGCCCAGGACAGTTCCGAGGTCGACATCGATCACATCAAATCCATCACCGCCGTCAGTAAGGTGCTCGGCGACGGTCGCAAACTTTCCAACATCATCGTGGAATACGATGCTCCCATCAAAAACAAGAGTCTCTCTACCGACAGTTATATGGTAAACGGCAGGGAAATATCGCGTGTCTACTCCAATACCCAGCCCGAAACCGCAACCAAGGGCAGCGACGGTCCGTATGTAATCATTGAATTGGCTGATGAAGCTCAAATGGGTGCTCATCCCGCGCCTCCCGCAGGCGGCAGACCCGGCGGCGCACCTGGAAGGCAGGGAGACAGGCCCGGGATGTCCGGCAACATGCCTCCTATGGGCGGTGGCCCCGGTGGCGGTCCCGGAGGTATGCCCGGTGGCAGACCTGGCAATGGCCCTGGTGGCAGACCCGAAAGGCCTGACAACAATGCGGATAGAGCTCCCCAGCACGAGCCCGGCCAAAACGTTTTCGGACCAATGGACAGTTTAAGCCTCGCAAGAAACGACGGTCATGCATCAGTAGCCCAGACCAAGGACATACGCACGACAGGCAAAAAGACCTACGAGGCAAGCAATTTCCCCATGGAAAGCACGGCAGCGAAATGCCTCGTGGCAGACGACTTCCGTCAGGAGGAATTTGCCATCCCGAATGCGGGACATGTTCTGCACTACAATATTTATCTGCCCGAAGATTATACTGCGTCAGAGAAATATCCCCTTGTATTGTTCATTCAGGATACCGGCAGGGCACGCGGTCCTGTAACGAGAGTTCTGTATCAGGGCAACGGCGCGACTTCATGGGCTGAGCCTGAAGCACAACAAAGGCACAAGTGCATAGTAGTTGCCCCTGACAGCCGCGATCTCGACGCCACTATAGCTTTGGTGAAAGACCTGCAGACGAAATACTCCATCGACTCTGACCGCATCTACATCTCCGGACAGTCCATGGGATGCATGGCCTCCATCGCAATGATGCAGAAAGAGCCCGACATGTTCGCAGGCGCACTTTTGGTGGCCGGAAGATGGAACCCCGAAATCACGGTGCCTCTCAACCAGAAGAACATCTGGATAATCTCCAGCGAGGGTGAGGACTCAAACGCATTGTACGGCCAGACAGTCGCCAAATGGCGCGAGCAGGGCAGCGAGGTTGCAGAAGCCACCTGGGACGTAACGCTCTCCGTTGAGCAGCTCAACGCTGAAGCTGACGCCATGAGGGCAGAGGGCAAGCACCTGATGTTCACTGTTCTTTCCGGAGCCGATCGGCAACCTGCATGGTTCGTTGCATACGGAATTCCGAGTATTCAGGACTGGCTGCTCGAACAGCATAAATAGATGGGATATTGGGCAATCCTGACGGAAAAGCCTGATTCGCAAAAAACAACCGGACCGCTGTTTCGCGATCCGGTTGATTTTTACCCCTCAGCCTGCTACGCAGACAGCTCCCCAGGGAGCATGACGGCGTGTCAAAAGCCACGCCTTCGGCTTCGCTTGCGCTATCGCACAGGCCAGTCACGAACGTTTTCCGATAAGGAGCCTTTGTGCCCGGCCCCTGCACTTCGCTACGCCGCCCGCCTGATGACGAGCCCTGCTTCGCAGGGAAATTCCCCTCAGTCTGCTGTCGCAGACAGCTCCCCAGGGAGCATGACGGCGTGTCAAGAGCCACGCCTTCGGCTTCGCTTGCGCTATCGCACAGGCCAGTCACGAACGTTTTC